>NZ_JAHKNG010000049.1 GCF_018860165.1 Paracoccus marinaquae | reverse complement strand
CTGATGTGGCATCAGCCATGGGAGGGTCTCCTGATGAAAGGTTGGTCTTCAGCAACCAAACCTTCCCATCAGGGGGCCATTCCCGCCAACACAGACACCTCTCCCGCGTCAGCGGCTTCGTTCAATCTCAGAGATGATTTTGTCTTTCATTTACCCAATGTCCGTCAAATTGGAAGATGCTGTCAACGAGTTCCGGATAAGGTTGACGCTGGCGACAAGCGGTCATTGGCGCAGCCGCAGCGAACTAGTGCTTCGTCCCGCAAAGCCGACATTCCCGCCCCACGCAGCGAAAGTCGGCAGATGTAGAGCTTTCCCGCGATAGACGTATATCTTTTCGCGCCTTTTACCTGTCGATGCATGGTTTTCCCGAGAAATCCGACTCGTCAGTGCGAAAACCAAGATGCGCGCCAGAGAAATGCGCCGCGACCTGCCGGCGGTGGGGTGCGCGGCAATGCTCGACCAGATAGATCCCCTGCCATGTTCCCAGCATCATCCGGCCAATCTGAACCGGGACCTGCAGGCTGACCGGCAGCACCGCGGCCTTCAGATGGGCCGGCATGTCGTCGGGCCCCTCGCTGCGATGCCTGATCCAGCCCATCGAGGGATGGTCGGCCGGCGGCGCGATCCGGTCGAGCCAGTCCAGCAGGTCCGCCTGAACATCCGGGTCGGCGTTTTCCTGGATCAGCAGCGAGCAGGAGGTATGCCGGACCATCAGCGTCAGCAGACCATCGCCCGCGCCCTGACCCGCCAGCCATGCCGCCACCTCGCCGGTGATCTCATGGCAGGCCGGGCCATGGGTGGCGACGGTCAGGACGCGGTTCACTCCGCGGCCTCGGGGCCACGATCGCGCGGCGGCTCCAGCACGGCGGGATCATCGGCCCGGTCATGGTCCAGACCGATCTGTTTTTGCGTCCGCGCGCCCAGTTCGCGCAGCATCTCGACCTGCCGGATGACATTGCCCGAGCCGCGGCTGAGCCGGTCCATCGCCTGCCCATGCGCGCGCGTGGCCTGATCCAGCGCCTTGCCGACACCCTCCATCGACTCGACGAAGCCCGCGACCTTGTCATAGAGCGCGCCGGCCCGGCGGGCGATCTCCAGCGCGTTCGTTTCGCGCCGCTCGACCGCCCAGATATGCTCGACCGTGCGCAGGGTCAGCATCAGCGTGGTCGGCGTGGTCAGCCCGACGCCGCGTTCCAGCGCGAATCCGGCCAGCGCCGGATCGGCCCGCAGCGCCTCGGAAAAGGCGCCCTCGATGGGGATGAACATCAGCACGTAATCGACCGAGGCATCATCCATCCGGTGATAGCCCTTCTCGGCCAGCGTCGTCACGTGGTTGCGGATCGCCGTGACATGGCGGCGCAGCGCCGCCTCGGCCTCGGCCGGATCCTCGCTGTTGACCGAGATTTCGTAATCGTTCAGCGACACCTTGCTGTCGATCACCATGATCTTCTGGCGCGGCATCTTGACGATCACGTCGGGGCGCCACAGCTTGCCGTCCTCGTCGCGCCAGCTGCTCTGCATGTCGTAATGCGTGCCCGCTTCCAGCCCCGATTCCTCGAGGATGCGTTCCAGCACCATCTCGCCCCAGGCGCCCTGACGCTGCTTCTCGCCCTTCAGCGCGCGGGTCAGGTTCACCGCCTCGCGCGAGATATCCTCGGACCGTTTGTGCAGGAAGGCGATCTGTTCGCGCAACCGCGCACCTTCCTCGTCCAAGACCTTGTTTCTGGCCTGCAATTCTGTCTGGAAGCGATGCACCTGATCGCGGAAGGGGGTCAGCAGCGCGGTCAGTTGCTCGCCCTGCACCTTCTGCATGTCGCCCTGCTGGACCCGCAGCGTTTCGGCCGACAAGAGCTTGAACTGCGCCGTCATCTCGTCGCGCAATTCGCGCAGGGTGGCGATCTCGCGGGCGGCGGCCTCGCGGTCCTTTTCGGCCCGCAGATGGGCCTCGGCCAGTTCGGTCTGCAGCCGCGAAGACTGCTGGCGGGCCTGATGCAGCGCGTCATCCAGCCCGTCGCGATCCGCGCCGAGTTCAGCCAGCCGCAGGGCCTGCCCTTCCAGCCGCACCTCCTGCTGGCCCGCCCGCAGTTCCAGGGTGCGCGCCTCGGCGTTCAGCGCCTGCAGGCGCGTCTCCTGCACTGACGCATCATTGGCGGCCCGGGCCAGCCGCGCCCCGGCCATGTTCAGGCCGCGCCGCCAGCGCGCCGCCAACCACCACAGCAGCAGCAGAACGACCACGGCCCCGGCCAGCAGCGTCTGGACCGTGGCCAGATCGTTGAGCCAGAGACGAATCTGCGTGGCATAGTCCTGCAGCATGAACACTCCGGGGTTGATCGGTCAGGGATCAGTGTTCACTTTTTGTGCGCATGCGCAAGCCCTGCCAGACTGCCGCGCCCCGCCGGGACGCGGCGCCTCGGGATCACGCCGCCAGCCCGACGCCTACTGGTCCAGGAAGGACCGCAGCTTGCGCGAGCGTGAGGGATGCTTCAGCTTGCGCAGCGCCTTGGCCTCGATCTGGCGGATCCGTTCGCGGGTGACGCTGAACTGCTGGCCGACCTCTTCCAGCGTGTGATCGGTGTTCATGCCGATGCCGAAACGCATGCGCAGCACCCGTTCCTCGCGCGGGGTCAGGCTGGCCAGAACCCGGGTCGTGGTTTCCTTCAGGTTTTCCTGAATGGCGCTGTCCAGCGGCAGGACCGCGTTCTTGTCCTCGATGAAATCGCCAAGCTGGCTGTCCTCCTCATCCCCGATCGGGGTCTCGAGGCTGATCGGCTCCTTGGCGATCTTCATCACCTTGCGGACCTTTTCCAGCGGCATCTGCAGCTTGTCGGCCAGTTCCTCGGGCGTGGGCTCACGGCCGATCTCGTGCAGCATCTGGCGGCCGGTGCGGACCAGCTTGTTGATCGTCTCGATCATGTGGACCGGGATGCGGATGGTGCGGGCCTGATCGGCAATGGATCGCGTGATCGCCTGCCGGATCCACCATGTTGCATAGGTCGAGAACTTGTAGCCGCGGCGGTATTCGAACTTGTCCACCGCCTTCATCAGACCGATATTGCCTTCCTGAATGAGATCAAGGAATTGCAGGCCGCGGTTCGTGTATTTCTTGGCGATCGAGATGACCAGGCGCAGGTTCGCCTCGACCATCTCCTTCTTGGCCTGACGCGCCTCCTTCTCGCCGCGCTGGACCTGGCTGACGATGCGGCGGAATTCCTCGATATCGACGCCGACATATTGCCCGACCTCGGCCATGTCGCCGCGCAGTTTCTCGACCTGATCGCGCGAGCGTTCGAACAGCGCCTGCCAGCCGCGCCCGGATTGCTGCGACATGCGGTCGACCCAGGCCGGGTCCAGCTCGCTGCCGCGATAGGCGTCGATGAATTCGCGCCGGTTGATGCGGGCCGCGTCGGCCAGCTTGACCATGCCCGAATCGATGGTGACGATCCGGCGGTTGATGCCGTAAAGCTGGTCGACCAGCGCCTCGATGCGGCTGTTGTTGAGGTGCAGCTCGTTCACCAGCGCCACGATCTCGCTGCGCAGCTTCTGGTATTCGGATTCGGCGGCGGCCGAGAAACTGTCATCCTCGTTCAGCGTCGCGGACATGCGCTGGTCCTGCATGTCAGCCAGGCGCTCGTAGTCATGGGCGATGATTTCGAGGGTTTCCAGAACCTTGGGCTTGAGGCTGGCCTCCATCGCCGCAAGCGAGAGATTGGCGCCCTCGTCCTCGTCCTCGTCTTCCTCGCGCGCCATGGGATTGCCGTCGGCATCCAGCTCCTCGCGCTCCTGCGAGGATTGGGCCGTCTCGCCCTCATCCGCCAGGTCTTCCTCGTCCTCGCCCTCGTCGCCGTCCATCGACTGGCCGAAGGTGGTTTCGAGGTCGATCACGTCGCGCAGCAGGATTTCCTCTTCCAGAAGCTCCTGGCGCCACATGGTGATGGCCTTGAAGGTCAGCGGGCTTTCGCACAGGCCCGCGATCATGGTGTTGCGGCCGGCCTCGATGCGCTTGGCGATGGCGATCTCGCCCTCGCGCGACAGCAGCTCGACCGAGCCCATCTCGCGCAGGTACATGCGCACCGGGTCGTCGGTGCGGTCCAGCTTTTCCGTCTCGGTGGTGGCGACCGCGACCTCGCGCGAGGTCGAGGCGGTGGTGGCAACGGCGCCGCCCTCGGCGTCCTCGGCCTCGTCCTCGTCCTCGATGACGTTGATGCCCATTTCGGACAGCATCGACATCACGTCCTCGATCTGCTCGCTGCTGACCTGTTCGGGCGGCAGGACGGTGTTCAGCTGATCATAGGTGATGTAGCCGCGTTCGCGCGCCTCGGCGATCATCTTCTTGACTGCCGCCTGGCTCATGTCCAGCGAATGGGCGTTGTCGTCCTTGTCGGTCTTGTCTTGCTCGTCGTCCTTGGTGGCCATCCAGGGCTCCTTCTCGGGCGGGTGATTCGCGGGACCGGGCGAATCACCGCGAATTTGGTCCAGTACTAGCGCGGACGAGCGGCGAATCAAAGACCGGGGCAATGGCTGATTCGCACCCCTGACTGCGGGTGATTCGTCCCTGCCCGGTCAGCGCCGCGGCGGTTTGCGCCAGATCTCGCCGCTGATGAACTGCTCCAGCTGGCTCGACAGGGCGTCGCGATCCTCGTTCAGATCGCCGCTATCCTCCATCTCCGGTCGCTCGGCCCGGTGCCGGGCGCGGGTGATCTGCTGCATCCGCCAGGTCAGGCCCTCATCGGCCTCGCCCTGAATTTCCGCCTCGGCCCGGGCCAGTTCGGCACCGGCCGCGCGCCGCGCCTCCAGCCGTTCGAGAAGATTGGCCAGGATGGCCGTCGCGGCGACCTCATCCTGCGATTCGATCACGGCGGGGGTGAGGCCCAGATGGGCGTCGGCGCGCAGCGTTTCAAGGGCGCGGCGCCCGTCCGGGCTGTCGCCCCCCGACAGCAGGTCATGCAGCAGCGCGGCGCGGCCCGGATCCTGCGGCAGCAGCCGTTCCAGACGGGTTTCGACCACGGCCACAAGGTCCGGGCGCAGGGCGCAGATGAGCAGGCTGGCGCCCTCCAGCAGCCATTCGCCGGATAGCGGGCCGCTGGCCTGAAGCATGGGCGCGCGCGGCACGTTCGGGGCCATCGAGGCCCCTCCGCGCCGGGCGGGCCTCTGGCCCGCCGCGCCCGAGCCGCCCCGCCGCGCCTGCCAGCCCGTGCCGAACAGGTCGTGCCGCTTGGCCCGGATCTCGTCGCCATAGTGACGGCGGGTCAGCTCGTCGGGGATGCGCCCGATCGCCTCCTGCAGCCGGCGGTCCAACGCCGCCTTGCGCTCCGGGCTGTCGAAGACCTGCCCCTCGGTCTCGCGCGCCCAGAGCAGATCGACCAGCGGCCGCGCCTGATCCAGAAGCGCGGCCATCGCCCCCGCCCCGGCCGATCGGATCAGGTCGTCCGGGTCCTGCCCCGCCGGCAGCATCACGAAGCGCAGCGCCTGCCCCGGCCCGGTCATCGGCAACGCGAGATCGATCAGGCGCTGCGCCGCCCGCTGCCCGGCCGCATCGCCATCCAGCGCGATGACCGGCTCGGGCGCGAGGCGCCACATCAGCCGCAACTGCTCTTCGGTGATCGCGGTGCCGAGGGGCGCCACCGCGCCCTCGAACCCGGCCCGCGCCAGCGCGATCACGTCCATATAGCCCTCGGCCACCACCAGACGCTGGCCCCTGGCCACCGCCGCCCGCGCCGGGCCGATATTGTAGAGATTGCGCCCCTTGTCGAAGAGCGGGGTTTCCGGGCTGTTAAGATATTTCGCCCGCGCATTCGGGTCCATCGCCCGGCCGCCGAAACCGATGCAGCGCCCCTGCCCGTCACGGATCGGAAAGGTGATCCGACCGCGGAACCGGGCATAGGCCGCGCCGCCATCGTCGGGCCGGGCCGCCATCCCGGCCTCGATGATCAGCGCCTCGGCCATGCCCTTCTCGCGCAGCGCCTGGATCAGTGCCGTGCGGCTGTCGGGCGCAAAGCCGATCTCGAACCGCGCCTCGGCCTCGGGATCGAGGCCACGCCGGGCCAGATAGTCGCGCGCCCCGGCCGCCGCGCCGGTCTGCAACTGCAGCCGGAACCAGCGGCAGGCGGCCTCGGTCACCTCGAAGAGCTGCGTGCGCCGGTCGCTGCGTTCGCGCGCCCGCGGGTCAGGCTCGGGCATCTGCATCCCGGCCTCGGCGGCCATGACCTTGACCGCGCCGATGAAATCCAGGCCCTCGGATTCGCGCAGGAAACTCAGCGCGTCGCCCTTGGCGTGGCAGCCAAAGCAGTAATAGAAGCCCTTCTGATCGTCGCAATGGAAGCTGGCCGATTTCTCCTGATGGAACGGGCATGGCGCCCACCAGTCGCCCCGGGCCTGATTCGACTTGCGCAGATCCCACACGACCTTGCGCCCGATCACGCGGCTGATCGGGACGCGGTTGCGCAATTCGTCAAGGAAGCCGGGCGGCAGACTCATGGGGCGATTATCGGACGGGCGCGCGGGGCGGTAAAGCCGTGCAGGCGGGCAATCTGCGGCGGGGCGGCGGTCACGTCAATCGGCGCCCACCGCGCCGCGCGCCAGATCCCAGTAGATATCGCCGATCCGCTGCCGGTCCAGGCGACCGCCCTCGCGATACCAGTTCGTCACCCCGGTCAGCATCGCGATCAGCGCCATCGTGGCCAGCTTGCGGTCCGGGACATGCATCACCCCGGCCACGATCCCATCATGCAGGATCCGGTCCAGTGCGGCCTCATAGCGACCGCGCAGCGCGGCGATGCGCTGGTAGTTCGCGGGCGTCAGGTTGCGCAGTTCCATATAGGACAGGAACACCCCATCCGGACGATCGAGGCTGAAGGCGATGTGAAAGCGCACGAAAGCCTCGAGCCGGGCCAGCGGATCGGCGGTCGCGTCGTCCTGCCAGGCCGCCAGCAGATCCTGCATATGCGTCTCCAGAAGATCGAACAGCAGCGCCTGCTTGTCGGGCGTATAGGCATAGAGCGCGCCGGCCTGCACGCCGACGGCGGCGGCAATCTGACGCATGGAGACCGCAGCATAGCCCTGCCGGGCAAACAGCCGGCGGGCTTCGTCGCGAATGAGCGGGCCGGTAATCTCGGCGCGGGATCCTTGGGTTCTGGCCATATCGCTTCTTAGAGCGGCGGCGCCCGGGGGGAAAGCTTTGCCTTGCATCGCGCCGACCGCGGCGATGCCGGTTGCCGACCGCCGCGCGCGGCCCTAACCTGCGAGCCATGTGCCATCCATCCCGCCTTGCCGCGTTCTGCGCCCTGCTGATCCTGTCCGCCTGCGGCGGTGGCGCCGGGCGATACCCGGCGCTGATGCCCTCGGATCTGATCCTGGCCGAGCCCGCCCTGCCCGATCATGCCGGAATCGCCGCAGCCAGCCCGGATCAGGCGGATGCGGCGACAGAGACGCGCGGGGCCGCGCTGCGCGATCGGGCCGCCTCGCTGCAAGGCCCGGTGATCGATCCCGAGACCCGCGCGCGGATGCAGCGCGCCCGCAGGTGATTGAACGGCACCGGGCCGCTGGTTAGGGTCTCGTGACCCGTCCGGAGGCGCAGAATGCCCGTCATCACCTGCATCGAAGATCTGAAGGCCCTGCATCGCGCCCGCACACCGCGGATGTTCTATGACTACGCGGAATCGGGCAGCTATACTGAGCAGACCTTCCGCGAGAACAGCACGGATTTCGCCCGGCTGAAGCTGCGGCAGAAGGTGGCGGTGGACATGTCGGGGCGCAGCACCGCCTCGGACATGGTCGGCCTTCCGGTCGCCATGCCGGTCGGGTTGGCTCCGGTCGGCATGACCGGGATGCAGCATGCCGACGGCGAGATCCTCGCCGCCCGCGCGGCCGAGAGATTCGGTGTGCCCTTCTGCCTCTCGACGATGTCGATCTGCTCGATCGAGGATGTCGCGGCGCATACCGGCGCGCCCTTCATGTTCCAGCTTTACGTGATGAAGGATCAGGATTTCCTGGCCGGTCTGATCGAGCGCGCCCAGCGGGCGAAGTGCAGCGCGATGGTGCTGACGCTGGATCTGCAGATCCTCGGCCAGCGCCACAAGGACCTGAAGAACGACCTGTCCGCGCCGCCCAAGCTGACCCTGCCGACACTGCTGGACATGGCAACCAAATGGCGTTGGGGCATGGGCATGCTGCAGACCAGGCGGCGCTTCTTCGGCAATATCGTCGGCCATGCCAAGGGCGTGACGGCCGGGGATGTGGCCTCGCTGATGGACTGGACCGCCGCCCAGTTTGACGAGCGGCTGGATTGGGACAAGATCGCCCAGATCCGCGACATGTGGGGCGGCAAGCTGATCCTGAAGGGCATTCTCGACCCCGAGGATGCGCGCATCGCCGCGGATTTCGGCGCCGACGCGATCATCGTCAGCAATCACGGCGGGCGGCAACTGGACGGAGCCCTGTCCTCGATCCGGATGCTGCCGCATATCGTCGAGGCGGTCGGCGACAAGGTCGAGATCCATCTCGACAGCGGCATCCGCAGCGGTCAGGACGTGCTGAAGGCGCTGGCCCTCGGGGCGCATTCCACCTGGATCGGGCGGGCCTTCATCCACGGCCTCGGCGCGATGGGCGAGGCGGGCGTGACCAAGGCGCTGGAGGTCATCCGCAAGGAACTGGATATCAGCATGGCCCTGTGCGGCGAGCGCGATGTCAGAGCACTGGGGCGGCAGAACCTGCTGGTCCCGCAAGGGTTTGCGACGGAATACGGCGCCTGAAGGCGCTTCGTCGGTCAGAAGCTCTGGCGTATCGGGTCCTGTCTCCACCCCAGACGCCGAATGCCGAGGACCACAAGCGCCGGTACGAAGAACCCGGCCAGCGCCGGAAGAAGCGGATGCGTCCAGCCCAGCACCGTTGCCCCATACAGAAACAGCACATGCATGATATAGATCGCCAGGGCCATCTGCCCCAGCGGCAGGTCGGTCGGCGGAGCCTCGATCCTCAGGATCAGGCCGAACAGGGCCGGGGTCAGCAGGAAAATGCCCAGCGGAAACTCAAGCAGCGCATAGGGGCCGATGACCGTCAGCGTCAGGGTGTTCTCCACCAGGGCCAGGGCAAACCCGATCTGAGCCAGGCGCATCATTCGCGCGCGGTCGGGCAGCGGCCAGGGCAGTGCCTTCGGATCGGCCATCCCCAAGGCGAAAAGATAGCCCATGGCCACGAATGGAAAGATGTAGAACGGTCCGCTGCGATAGATGTCCAGCGGAATATCGACCAGATGGGTCACCTGAAGAAACTGCAGCGAAAGGCCGATCACGGCACAGATGATCGCGGCGCGCGCCAGAACCTTCGGCCCCTTTCGTGCGAACAGGATCAGCAAGACGGCACCGATCGCCAGCGCTTCGAGAAACCACAGGTGATAGAACCCCAGAAGGAACTCTCGCAGATTGAGCAATGCGCTTTGGTGCCACAACCGCATGATCAGAAAGAACACGGCGTACCAGGTGACATAAAGCACTAGGAGCCGGAATATCCAGGTCCGGGAGCGACCCTTCAGACCGGTCCTGAACAAAAAGAATCCCGACGCCATCGCGAACAGCGGCACCGCAGTCCGGAACACGGTATTCGCAAGGATGACATAGGGCAGTCCAAGCGTCTCTCGCCCCAATCCGGCATGCCCGATGACCACGAAGGCGATGATGACAATCTTCATGTAATCGACGGCGTAAATTCGCTGGGTCATGAAGAATGTCTCGCTACAATGGCAAATCGCTACAAGTATGGCCCGCCAACCGACAGGCCTGTCGGCAGATGCGCACACGCCCGGCAAGGGAAATCTCTTCGGATAGGCATATTGTTGCCGATGCCGTCTGTCAAACAAAAGATCGGTTTGAATTCGTCGATTCGCCCTTCACATTCCGGCCGCCCTGGTGTACCGCCGCGCCCTGCCGTCATGCACCCTTGGAGGATGACGGTGTCAACAACTGCTTAAGGAATAGCTATCATGGCCAAAGAGATCCCGGATCTGGTGGCCGAGGCACGCGCGGGGACAGGCAAGGGGGCCGCCCGCCAAGCTCGCCGCGAAGGCAAGGTGCCCGGCATCGTATATGGCGACCACAAGGACCCGGTCGCCGTTGCGTTCGAATTCAACAACCTGCTGACCAAGCTGCGTGCCGGTCGCTTCATGTCCACCCTGTGGAACCTGAAGGTCGACGGTCAGGAAGACGTTCGCGTCATCTGCCGCGGCGTGCAGAAGGATGTCGTGAAGGATCTGCCGATCCATATCGACTTCATGCGCCTGCGCCGCACCTCGAAGGTGAACCTGTTCATCCCGGTCGAGTTCATCAACCATGAGAAATGCCCCGGCCTGAAGAAGGGCGGCACCCTGGTGACCGTGCGCGCCGAGGTCGAACTGATCGTGACCGCGGGCGACATCCCCGATCACATCACCGTCGACCTGTCGGGCCACGAAGTCGGCGACAGCATCCATATTGCCGATGTGGAACTGCCCGCCGGCTCGAAGCCGACCATCGACCGCAACTTCGTCATCGCCAATCTTGCCGCCCCCTCGGCGCTGCGCTCCAGCGACGAGGAAGCCGCCGGTGCCGATGAGGAAGCCGAGGCGTCCGCCGAGGAATGATCCCTTTCGGGATCGCGCTGATCTGGGGCGGTGCCGATGGCGCCGCCCTTTCCTTTTTCACGCCGCTTTGCTAGCCAGCGCCCTGCCCTTGCGGCGCGCGAAGACAAGAGGTCCGGATGGAGCCCGTCCATATCATCGGTGCCGGCCTCGCCGGTTCGGAAGCCGCCTGGCAGATCGCCCGGGCCGGCGTCCCGGCGGTGCTGCACGAAATGCGCCCGGCGGTCGCCACCTTCGCCCACAAGACCGGCGATTGCGCCGAGATGGTCTGCTCAAACAGCTTTCGTTCGGATGACGACCGGATGAACGCGGTCGGCCAACTGCACTGGGAGATGCGGGCAGCCGGGGGCCTGATCATGGCCATGGCCGACCGCCACCGCCTGCCCGCCGGCGGCGCGCTGGCGGTGGACCGCGAGGCGTTTTCGGCCGGCGTCACCAGCGCCCTGCGGGATGAGCCGCTGGTCCGGATCGTTCCCGGAGAAATCACCGAACTGCCCGCCGAGGGCAACTGGATCGTGGCCACCGGGCCGCTGACCTCGGACGCGCTGGCGGCGGCGATCCGGGCCGGGACCGGCACCGCGTCGCTGGCCTTCTTCGACGCCATCGCCCCGATCGTTCACGCCGACACCATCGACATGTCGGTCGCCTGGGAACAGAGCCGCTATGACAAGGGCGAGACCGAGGCCGAACGCCGCGCCTATATCAACTGCCCGATGACCAGGCCGCAATACGAGGCCTTCATCGACGCGCTGCTGGCCGCCGACAAGACCGAGTTCCGCGAGGGCGAGGCCGCCTCGGCCCCCGACCCCACGCCCTATTTCGACGGCTGCCTGCCGATCGAAGTCATGGCCGAGCGCGGCCGCGAGACCCTGCGCCACGGCCCGATGAAGCCGGTCGGCCTGACCAATGCCCACAAGCCCGGCGAAAAACCCTATGCCGTGGTCCAGCTTCGCCGCGACAATGCCTTGGGAACGCTGTATAATATCGTCGGCTTCCAGACCAAGATGAAATATGGCGCCCAGACCGCGGTGTTTCGCATGATCCCGGGGCTGGAGAATGCCGGCTTCGCGCGGCTGGGCGGCATCCACCGCAATTCCTTCCTGAACTCGCCGACGCTGCTTGATGAGCGGATGCGGCTGCGCGCGCGCCCGAACCTGCGCTTTGCCGGGCAGGTCACCGGGGTCGAGGGTTATGTCGAAAGCGCCGCCATGGGCCTTCTGGCGGGACGGATGGCCGCGGCGCAAGCGAAGGGGGCCGATCTGGCGCCGCCACCCTTCACCACGGCGATGGGCGCGCTGGTCAATCACATCACCGGCGGCGCCGAGGCCAGGACCTTCCAGCCGATGAACGTGAATTTCGGGCTGTTCCCGCCGCTGGAAGACAGTCGCGGCGGGCGGAAGGGCCGCAAGGATCGCTATCCGGCCTATACGCAGCGTGCCAAGGACGATTTCAGCACATGGCTGGCCGCGCAGTAAGACGCACCCGCTTCGCGCCCTCGCCCACCGGGCTGCTGCATCTGGGCCATGCCTATGCGGCGCTGGTCGCCGCCCGCGAGGCCGGTCCCGGCCAGTTCCTGCTGCGGATCGAGGATATCGACCGCGACCGCTGCCGCCCCGAATTCGAGGCCGCGATCCACGAGGATCTTGCCTGGCTGGGCCTTGACTGGCAGCGCCCGGTCATGCGCCAGACCGGGCGCATGGAGGCCTATCGCGCCGCCCTGACCCGGCTGGCGCCGCTGTGCTATCCCTGTCGCTGCCGGCGCGGCGATATCCGCGCCGCGCTGTCGGCCCCGCAGGAAGGCGCGCTGCCGGCGGGGCCGGACGGGCTGATCTATCCCGGGACCTGCCGGGGGCGCAGCATGGCGGATGCCGGGGCGGACGACGTGATCCGCCTCGACGTGGCCCGGGCCTTCGACATGCTGCAGATCGATCGCCTTGCTTTCCGCGACGAGGCCATCATGCCCGGCCATGACCACAATCTGAGCCGGGCCGAGTTTCTGGACGGCATCGGCGACGTGATCCTGGCGCGGCGCGGCATGGGCACCTCATACCATCTGGCCGTTGTGGTGGACGACGCGGCGCAGGGCATCACCGTCATCACACGCGGAAAAGACCTGTACGATTCCACATGGATACATGTTCTTCTTCAGAAGCTGATGAAGCTGCCGACGCCGCTCTATCATCACCACCGGCTGATCCGGGACGAGGCCGGCAGGCGGCTGGCCAAGCGTGACGATGCCCGCGCCATCCGCCAGTTGCGCGCCGAAGGCGCCAGCCCGCAGGACATTCACCGGATGGTCGGGTTCTAGCCCTCGGGCTGCATGATCTCGACCTCGGCGCCGTCGCGGATGGCGGTGAAAAAGCAGCTGCGCCGGTTCGTGTGACAGGCCGGGCCGCTTTGCCGGACCAGCGCCAGCAGGCAGTCGCGGTCGCAATCCACGCGCAGTTCGGCCAGTTCCTGTACATGGCCCGAACTTTCCCCCTTGACCCAGAACGCCCGGCGCGACCGGGACCAATAGGTGACGCGGCCGGTCGCCAGCGTGCGGGCCACCGCCTCGGCATTCATCCATGCCACCATCAGCACCTCGCCGGTTGCGGCCTCCTGCGCGATGCAGGGGATCAGGCCGTTGGCATCGTATTTCAGGCTGGCTGGATCGAACATCGGGTTTCCTTTCGGCTTCGGGGCACCTATCTAGGACGGATGCAGCGCACGGAAAAGGACCGATGCCCGACAGCGACCTGATGCAGCTTTATTCACGCCGGATTCTGGCGCTGACGACGGCCATCCCGCATCAGGGCCGTCTCGCCCGGCCCGATGGCAGCGCAAGGCAGCGATCCCCGCAATGCGGATCTTCGGTGTCGGTCGATGTGGTCCTGAAGGACGGCCGCATTGCCGATTTCGCCCAGGAGGTGCGCGCCTGCGCCCTGGGCCAGGCCTCGGCCGCCGTTCTGGGCGGCGCCGTGATCGGCCGCAGCCACGCCGAAATCCTGACCGCCCGCGACCAGTTGCGGGCCATGCTGAAGGAGGCCGGCGATCCCCCCTCGGCACCCTTCGCCGATCTCGAGGCCCTGCTGCCTGCCCGCGACTATCCCAACCGTCACGCCTCGATCCTGCTGGCATGGGAGGCGACGCTGACAGCCATGGACGAGGCCCAGGCCGCGGCCTGAGCGCAAGAAAAAACCGGCCCGCGACGGGGCCGGTCAAGTTGCGCGTGCAGGGACAGGACGGCGCACAGGCGGACGGCACCGTTTTCGCAACGCGGGGCAGAGAGGATCAGGCCTGCAGGATAGCGGGCAGCCACAAGACGATGATGGTCGTGATCGAAAGCCCGGCAAGGCCAAGGGCGTCACAGATGAATTCGCGGGACATGAAGTGATGCGGCATGGGGCAACTCCTATCTGTTGCCTTTTTGTTCTCATATCGCCGCACCGCTGTAAAGAACTTTTTAGGAACATTTTAACGAATCTTAACCGATGCCGATCAGCCGGATCGCCTCGTCCTGGCTCATCAGCCACATCAGGGCGCGGATCGCCTGCCCGCGCGATGTTTCAAGATCCGGGTCGTTTTCCAGCAATGCCCGGGCGTCCTGCCGGGCCACGGCCATCAGCCCGGCCTGATGTTCCAGGTCACCGATGCGGAATTGCGGCAGGCCGGACTGAGCGGTGCCGATCACGTCGCCTGCGCCGCGCATCTCCAGATCGACCTCGGCGATCCGGAACCCGTCCTCGGTGTCGCGCAGGGTGGTCAGGCGGCGCGCGCCGGTTTCCCCCAGAGGCGCGTGATACATCAGCACGCAGGTCGAGGCGCCCTGCCCGCGCCCGACGCGCCCGCGCAGCTGGTGCAGTTGCGCCAGCCCGAAATTCTCGGCCCGTTCGATCACCATGATCGTGGCCTCCGGCACATCCACGCCGACCTCGATCACGGTGGTGGCGACCAGGATCGCGGCGCGGCCGGCGGTGAAATCACCCATCGCCGCATCGCGCTGATCGGGCGGCATCTGGCCGTGGAGCAGCCGGACCCGGTCGCCGAACTGCGCGCGCAGGGCCTGAAACCGCGCCTCGGCGGCGGTCAGGTCGCTGAGCTCGCTTTCCTCGACCAGCGGGCAGACCCAATAGGCGCGCGCGCCGTGATCCAGCGCCGCGCGCAGCCGCGCGGTCACCTCGTCCAGCCGCTGGTCGCTGATCATCACCGTGGTGACGGGCTGCCGCCCGGGCGGCTTTTCGTCCAGCACCGACAGGTCCAGATCGCCATATTGCGTCAGCGCCAGCGAGCGCGGGATCGGTGTCGCCGTCATCACCAGCATGTCGGGCGGCGCATCGCCCTTGGCCGACAGTTCCAGCCGCTGCGCCACGCCAAAGCGGTGCTGTTCGTCGATGATCGCCAGCCGCAGATCGTGAAACTGCACGTCCTTCTGAAACACCGCATGCGTGCCGACCAGAATGTCGATGCGCCCCGTGGCCAGATCCTCCAGCAACTGCCCGCGCAATTCCCCCTTGTCGCGGCCGGTCAGCGCCGCCAGCCGGATCCCCGCCGCCCGCGCCAGCGGCTCCAGTGCGCGGGCATGCTGGCGGGCGAGGATCTCGGTCGGCGCCATCAGCACCGCCTGCCCGCCCGCCTCGACCGCGATCAGCGCCGCCAGCATGGCGACCAGTGTCTTGCCCGAGCCGACATCGCCCTGCAGCAGCCGGCTCATCCGGTGCGCGCCGGCCATGTCGGCGGCGATTTCCCCGACCGCGCGGCTTTGCGCGCCGGTCGGCGGCCATGGCAGGCTGTTCAGCACCGCGCGCCGCAAGCGCCCGTCACCTGCACTGGGGCGGCCTCTGGCGCGGCGCTTTTCGCGGCGAACCAGTGCCAGCGTCATCTGATGGGCCAGAAATTCGTCATAGGCCAGCCGCGCCCGTGCCGGGCTGTCGGGCGACAGGTCCCTGGCCGAGCCGGGGGCATGGGCCAGCCGCAGCGCCTCGGTGAAACCCGGCCAGCCGCGGGTGGCCAGCACCTGCGGATCGGTCCATTCGGCCAGGTCGGGCACACGCTCCAGCGCGGCCTCGGCCGCCCGGGCCATGCTGCGCTGCGTCAGCCCGGCCGACAGCGGATAGACCGGCTCGAACTCCGGCGGCAGCGGCTCGTCCTCGCGCAGGATATGGTCGGGGTGAACCATCTGGGCGAGGCCGTCGAACAGCTCGACCTTGCCGCTGAGCACGCGGCGCGCGCCGGTCGGCAACTGCTTCTCGATCCAGTCGCGCCGGGGATGAAAGAAGACCAGCGTCAGGTCGCCGCCCTGATCGTCGCCGCAATGAACGCGCCAGGGGCGACCGCGCGCCGTCGGCGGATGGTGGCGGCCGACCGTGACCGTGACCGTCACCGTCTCGGGCGGCCGGGCCTCGGCCAGGCGCGCGATGCGCCGGCGGGTCACGCCGCTGTTCGGCAGGGTCAGGATCAGGTCGCGCGGCCGTTCGATCCGCATCTGCGCCAGCGCCGCCTGCCCCTTGGCGCCGATCCCGGGCAGCGTGTCGATCGCCGCGAACAGCGGAAACAGCGCCGGGGGCCGTCCCTTGGGCGCGTTCATTGCCCCGCGATCCGCAGCCATTCATCCTCGTCGATGACGGCAACCCCGAGATCCGCCGCCTTCTTCGCCTTCGAGCCCGCGCCCGGCCCGGCGACGACCAGATCGGTCTTCGCGCTGACCGAGCCCGCAACCTTCGCCCCCATCGCCTCGGCCCGGGCCTTGGCCTCGGCCCGGGTCATCCGCTCCAGCGTGCCGGTGAAGACCAGCGTCTTGCCGCTGATCTCGGTATTGGCCGCGGCGGGCGAATCGTCGGGCCGGATATCCAGATGTGCGGCCAGCCGGTCGATGCCGGCGCGTTCCGCCGGCTGCCGGAAGGTGGTGACCAGCGACTGGACCAGCACCGCGCCGATCCCGTCGATGCCGGTCAGTTCCGCCCAGTTCGGACTGTCGGCCAGCGCCGCCTTGCGGGCCTTGTCGTCGGGGGCCGCGAAGGCAGGTTCCTGCGCGGCGCCGTCCACGGCGGCCACCAGCGCCTGCCAGGTGCCGAAATGCCGGGCCAGCGTCGCCGCCGCGACCTCGCCCACATGGCGGATCCCAAGCGCGAAGATCAGCCGTTTCAACTCGATCCGCCGCCGCTCCTCGATCGCCGCAAACAGCTTTTCAACCGAGCGTTCGCCGAAGCCGTCCCGGTTCTTCAGCTTCGGCAGATTGGCCGCGTCGCGTCCGGCCAGCGTGAAGATATCGGCGGGTTCACGGATCGGCAGGGTGTCGTCGGCAAAGAACATCTCGATCTGTTTCGCCCCCAGCCCCTCGATATCGAAGGCCGCGCGGCTGACGAAATGCTTCAGCTTCTCGACCGCCTGCGCCGGGCAGACCAGCCCGCCCATGCAGCGGCGCACGGAATCGCCGGGCTCGCGGATCGCCTCGGATCCGCATTCGGGACAGCGGGTCGGAAAGGCATAGGGCTGGGCGTCACCGGGGCGCCGCGACAGGTCCACATCGGCGATCTTGGGGATCACGTCACCGGCACGATAGACCTTGACCCAATCGCCCTCGCGGATGTCGCGCCCCTCGCGGATCGGGTTCCCGGCGCTGTCGCACCCGGCAATGTAATCCTCGTTATGCAGGGTCGCGTTCGAGACGACGACACCGCCGACCGTCACCGGCTCCAGCCGCGCCACCGGCGACAGCGCACCGGTCCGGCCGACCTGAATCTCGATCCGGTCAAGCCGGGTCCAGGCGGTCTCGGCCGGGAACTTGTGCGCCAGCGCCCATCGCGGCGTGGTCGAGCGGAACCCCAGCCGCGCCTGATAGCCCAGATCATCGACCTTGTAGACCACGCCGTCGATGTCATAGCCCAGCGTCGCACGCTGCTGCTCGATCTCGGCCCAGACGGCGATCATCGCGCCGGCATCGGCGCAAAGCCGCATCAGCGGGTTGGTCCGGAAGCCCAGTGCCGCAAGGCGTCCGACCGCCTGCATCTGGCTCTGGGCCAGCGGCTCGCTCAACTCGCCCCAGCCATAGGCAAAGAACTTCAGCGGCCGGCTGGCGGTGACGGCGGCATCGATCTGGCGCAGCGATCCGGCCGCCGCATTGCGCGGATTGGCAAAGACCCGGCCGCTGCCCTCGGCATTCAGCCGCCCGAAATCGGCATGGCTCATATAGACCTCGCCGCGCACCTCCAGAATCGCGGGCACGTCGCCCTGCAGGATCTGCGGAATATCGCTGATGGTCCGGGCATTGGCGGTGACATTCTCGCCCACCGCCCCGTCGCCGCGGGTCGCGGCCTGCACCAGCCGGCCGGATTCGTAGCGCAAGGACAGCGACAGCCCGTCGATTTTCGGCTCGGCGGTAAAGGCCAGCGGCGCGTCGGCGCCAAGACCCAGAAAGCTGCGCACCCGGGTCACGAAATCGCCGACATCCTCGTCCGAAAAGGCGTTTTCAAGCGACATCATCCGCTGTGCATGAGTGATCTTGCCGAAACCCTCGGCCGGGGCCGCGCCGACCCTGCCGGTGGGGCTGTCGGGCGCGGCCAGTTCGGGAAAGGCGGCCTCCAGATCGGCCAGCCGCCGCTTCAGCGCATCGTATTCGGCATCATTGATGACCGGCGCATCGAGGGCGTGATACTCCTCATTGGCCCGGGCCACCCGCGCGGCCAGATCGGCGATCTCATCGGCGGCCTCCCGCGCGGTCAGATCGCCGGGCGCCGGGCGCGCATCAAGGGACAACGGCGCGCCAGCCATGTCGGTTTCTGCCTCGTCCCGCCTCGAATTCTGCGCCATCGCCCTGCACCCTGCCCTTGCCGTTCCCGATCGGCGGCCATCGCCACCTGCCCCTCTATACGATGCGAAAGCCGGCCTCGCCCAGAGGGGCCGGCCGGAATCGCGGGACGGGATATCGCCCCGCCGGAGGGACGCAGAATCGGGGGGTCTCGGCGGCGGCAGGCGCCCGGAATGAAACCGGCCGGCACCGGGAGGGCGGGCCGGCCGGAACTTCCGGTCTGGTCGGTCAGCGATCAGGCGCCGACGGCCATCCGTTCGGCATTGCCGGGGCCGGGATCGCGCAGCACATAGCCGCGCCCCCAGACGGTCTCGATATGGTTGTCGCCGCCAAGCGCCTCGGACAGTTTCTTGCGCAGCTTGCAGATGAAGACATCGATGATCTTCAACTCGGGCTCGTCCATGCCGCCATAGAGGTGATTGAGGAACATCTCCTTGGTCAGCGTCGTGCCCTTGCGCAGGCTGAGCAGTTCGAGAATCTGGTATTCCTTGCCGGTCAGGTTCACCGGCCGGCCCTTCACCTCGACCGAACGGGCATCGAGATTCACCACGATCTCGCCCGTCTGGATGATCGCCTGGCTATGCCCTTTCGAGCGACGGATGATCGCCTGGATCCGCGCCTGCAACTCTTCGCGGTTAAATGGTTTGGTCATGTAATCATCGGCGCCGAACCCGAAGCCACGCAATTTGCTTTCGGTATCGTCAGATCCGGTCAGGATCAGGATCGGGGTGTCGATCCGCGCCAGCCGGATATGGCGCAACACTTCCATGCCGTGCATGTCCGGCAGATCCAGATCCAGAAGGATCAGGTCGTAATCGTACAGTTTGGCCAGGTCGATCCCTTCCTCGCCCATATCGGTGCGAAAGACATTATAGCTGGCCGCAGTCAGCATCAGTTCGATCGCGCGTGCGGTGCTGGGATCGTCCTCAACCAGAAGTATACGCATGACGTGGTCTCACTCTTGATTCGTCTAGGTCCAGCACCGACAATCGGCCCATCGGGTTAATATGTCGTTACTTATGAACGTTAATTGTACCGGATGCAACCTATGGTTGTCTGAATTTCTGGATCGATGTGACCTTCAGCGCGGCAGAGCCATGACGCCGCATGGCCTCGCACCAGCTGTCGAATTCCTCCTCCGACAACCCGTAACGGCGCAGCGCGTCATCGCGGGAAATCAGCCCGTGTCTCACCGCCAGCACCACGATCTCCTTGCGTCGCGCAACCCATCGCGTGGTCGCGGGCGGCAGATCCGCCACGGTCAGGATGCTGCCATCGGGCAAGGAGACGGTCCGGGGGCCACTGCTTTTCTTCACGAACATTCCACCTGTCCTTTGGTCGCGTCCTGCGACACTGGCGGAAAGCCCTTAAATGGCGGTTAGCCAGAACCGCTTTTTCAAGCGTCCCGGGTTGAGAATGCGTGGCATTTACCTATATTTCGACGCAATTCGCGACAGGCCTTCGAGATAACCGATGACCACCACCACTGCCCGCGCCCCGGCGCGCGATCCTGCTTTGAACAGCCTCGGCTTTGCCAAACCTCCCGCGCAGACGCGCGTGGTGGTGGCGATGTCGGGTGGCGTGGACAGTTCGGTCGTGGCCGCCCGGCTGAAATCCGAGGGCTATGACGTGATCGGCGTCACCCTGCAGCTTTACGATCACGGGGCGGCCCTGGCCAAGAAGGGCGCCTGTTGCGCCGGCCAGGACATCCATGACGCCCGCCGCGTGGCCGAGCGGATGGGCTTTCCGCATTACGTGCTGGATTACGAGAACCGGTTCCGCGAATCGGTGATCGACGAATTCGCCGATGCCTATCTGGCCGGCGCCACCCCGGTGCCCTGCATCCGCTGCAACGAGCGGGTGAAATTCCGCGACCTGCTGGAAACCGCGCGCGATCTCGACGCCGATTGCATGGCCACGGGCCATTATATCCAGCGCAAGGACGGCCCGGTGAAGGCCGAGTTGCACATGGCCGCCGATCCGGCCCGCGACCAGAGCTATTTCCTGTTCTCGACCACCCAGGAACAGCTGGATTTCCTGCGCTTCCCGCTGGGGCATCTGCAAAGCAAGGCCGAAACCCGGGCGCTGGCGGCCGAATACGGGCTGTCGGTCGCCGACAAGCCCGACAGCCAGGATATCTGCTTCGTCCCGAACGGCGATTATGCCGCGGTGATCGAGAAACTGCGCCCCGGCGCCGCCGATCCGGGCGAGATCGTGGACATGGACGGGAACGTGCTGGGCCACCATCGCGGCGTCATCCACTATACCATCGGCCAGCGCCGCGGCCTCGGCATCGGCGGTCTGGGCGATCCGCTCTATGTCGTGCGGCTGGACCCCGAGGCGCGCCGCGTCGTCGTCGGCCCGAAAGAGGCGCTGGCCACGACCATCGTGCCGGTCTCCGAGGTGAACTGGCTGGGTGACCGGCCGTTTTCGGGCGAGATCGCCTGCTCGGTCCGCATCCGCTCGACCCGGCCGCCGCGCCCGGCGATCCTGCGCCCCACCGGCAGCGCCCGGGCCGAGATCGAATTGCTGGATGCCGAGGAGGGCGTCAGCCCCGGCCAGGCCTGCGTCTTCTACGAAAGCGATGGCACCCGCGTCCTGGGCGGCGGCTGGATCAGCCTGCGTCGGCGGCCAGCAGCCTGATCCGCTCGACCATCGCCCGCAACCCGTTCGAGCGCTGCGAGGAAAGATGTTCGTCCAGGCCCAGCCGGGCCAGTTCGGCATGGGCATCGACGCGGGTGACCTCGGCCAGGCTCAGGCCCGAATACAGCGCGTGCAGGATGGCGATCAGCCCGCGCACGATCATCGCGTCGCTGTCGCCCTGAAAATCGAAACGGCCGTCCTCGATCACCGGCATGATCCAGACCTGGCTGGCGCAGCCCTCGACCTTGGTGGCCGGCACCTGCAGCGCCGCATCCATCGGCGGCATGGCCCGGCCCAGTTCGATGACGTGGCGATAGCGATCTTCCCAGTCATCGAGGAAGTCGAAGGTCTCGGCGATATCTTCAAAGGCGGGACTGGCCATGGCGGGCTCCTTTCGGATGACGGTTAGCGCGGGCGGCGCCCGAGGTCAAAGAGGCTTTCGCCGCCCGCAGCTTTCCCCTAACAATCGGGCAAAACGCGATGGATGGTGACATGAGGATACTGACCGCTCCGCTGCTGATCTCGGCGCTACTTCTTTCGGGCTGCGGCGGGAGCTTCAGCGACAGCGGCTGGAACCCGTTCGGCTGGTTCGGCGGCAGTCCCAGCCCGACGCTCGAGCCCGAGGAAGGCTATGACAACGTCACCGACCTGCGCCCCGGCATCCCGCAGATCACCGGCGCCCGCTGGGAGCCGACGAATGAGGGCCGGCTGCTGGTGGTCACCGCCATGGCCCCGACCAAGGGCTATTCCTCGGTCGCGCTCATCACCAGCCGCCCCCAGCCCGAGGGCCGGATCAGCCCGGACCCGGACGGCGTCCTGCGGCTGCGCATGGTCGGCCTGCCCCCGATCCCGGGCAGCGAGGCCTCGCGCCTGCCGGCACGCCCCGAAACCGACGAGATCACCGCGGCCATGCCGCTGTCGTCGGTCCAGCTGGCGGGCGTCACCGCGGTCGAGATCACCGGCGCGGCGAATGTGGTGACGATCCGGCGCTGATCGGCCCCGCCACCGCGCGACCAGCCGTGTCTGGCGCGCATCATGGTTTCCGTACTGACGGGTCGGATGTCTCCGGAAAACCATGCATCGATGGGCAAAAAAGCACGGAAAGATATACGTTTATCGCGGGAGATCTCCACTTCTGCCGACTTTCGCTGCGCGGGGAGGGAATGTCGCTGATGCGGGACGAAGCGGACGTTTAGCCGCTGCTTGAATCTGGAGGGTTCAATCTGGAGGGTTCTGTGAGGTCGCGTGGCGGATCGGGGGCGTCTTGGCGCGTTCCGCGACCTCATTGAAACCGGATTGAACGAAGCCGCGGTCCGGTTTGGCGCTATGGGAATTGTGGTGTTTGGGCAGGCCGGGGGTGTTGTGCGCGCCGACGGGCATGGCGGTGAATGGCAGCAGCCCGGGTGCTGCCGGTGCCG
>NZ_JAHKNG010000048.1 GCF_018860165.1 Paracoccus marinaquae | reverse complement strand
CAAAAATCCCATGTCGATCACTCCGTATGCCTCCAGCTGCTTCAAGCCGAGGCAGGGTTGCACATGGGTCAATTCTCAATGACAATTTTGGCGGTTGCCGGGTCAATTCTCAGTGGCAATCAACACGTTCGACTTAGGCAGCCCTCAAGACTCCAGCCCTCAGACTTTTTCGGTGAGTTCCGGCAGGACGGTGAAGATGTCTCCGACCAGTCCGTAGTCGGCGACCTGGAAGATGGGGGCTTCCTCGTCCTTGTTGATGGCGACGATGACCTTGCTGTCCTTCATCCCCGCAAGGTGCTGGATCGCGCCCGAGATGCCGGCTGCGATGTAAAGCTCGGGGGCGACCACCTTGCCGGTCTGGCCCACCTGCCAGTCGTTCGGGGCATAGCCGGAATCGACCGCGGCCCGGCTGGCGCCCACGGCAGCGCCCAGCTTGTCGGCCAGCTTCTCGATCAGCACGAAGTTCTCCTTGGAGCCGATCGCGCGGCCGCCCGACACGACCCGCTTGGCCGAGGTCAGTTCGGGGCGGTCCGAGGCCGCCACGCGGTCCTCGACCCAGGCCGACAGCCCCGGATCGGCGGCGGCCGAGACGGGCTCGACCGGGGCCGGGGCGCCCTCGCCGGCGGCGTCGAAGCTGGCAATGCGGACCGTCAGCACCTTGATCGGGTCCGAGGACTTCACCGTCTGGATCGCGGCCGAGGTGTAGACCCCGCGCTCGAATGTGTCGGCGTCCACCACGCGGCTGACCTCGGGGATCACCATCACGTCCAGAAGGGCTGCCGTGCGCGGCAGGATGTTGCGCGCATCCGTCGTCCCCGGCGCGGCGATGTGGCTGAACTGCGGGGCCAACTGCACCAGCAGCGCCGCCATCGGCTCGGCCAGGCGGTGGCTGTAGGCGGCATCCTCGGCCACCAGCACCTTTGCCACGCCCGCGATCTTCGCGGCCTCGGCGGCGGCCGCCTGCGCGCCCGCGCCCGCGACCAGCACCGTCAGGTCGCCCAGGGGCTTCACCGCCGTCACGGCCTTGGCCGTCGCATCCCGGTTCAGCCCGTTCTCGGCCATCTCGGCCAGCAGCAGCACCGCCATCAGATCACCCCCGCGGCTTTGAGTTTCGACACCAGCTCGTCGACCGAGGCCACCTTGACCCCCGCCTTGCGCCCCTCGGGCTCGGCCGTCTTCACGACGGTCAGACGCGGGCTCACGTCCACGCCGTAGTCACCCGCCGTCTTCTCGACGAGCTCCTTCTTCTTGGCCTTCATGATGTTGGGCAGGCTCGCGTAGCGCGGCTCGTTCAGGCGCAGGTCGGCGGTCACGATCGCGGGCAGCGTGACCTCGATCACCTGCAGCCCGCCGTCGATCTCGCGCGTCACGCTGGCCTTGTCGCCGGCGACCTCGATCGCGCCGGCCTGCGTCGCCTGCGCCCAGCCCAGAAGCGCGGCCAGCATCTGGCCGGTGGCGTTCATGTCGTTGTCGATCGCCTGCTTGCCCATCAAGACCAGCCCCGGCTGCTCCTCGGCCACGATGGCCTTGAGGATCTTGGCCACGGCCAGGGGTTCGATGTCCTGGTGCACGTCGTCGGCCGCCACCACGAGGATGCCGCGGTCGGCCCCCATCGCCAGCGCCGTGCGGATCGTCTCGGCCGCCTGCTTCACGCCCACCGAGACCACCACGATCTCGGTGGCGACACCCTTTTCCTTCAGCCGGATCGCTTCCTCGACCGCGATCTCGTCAAAAGGGTTCATCGACATCTTCACGTTCGACAGGTCCACCCCCGACCCGTCCGCACGCACCCGCGCCTTCACGTTGTAGTCAATCACGCGCTTGACCGGCACAAGAAGCTTCATGGCTGCATCTCCTCAGAAGAACGCCTGCAGGCCGGTCTGGGCACGGCCGAGGATCAGGGCGTGGACGTCGTGGGTGCCTTCGTAGGTATTGACGGTTTCCAAGTTCACCATATGGCGCATCACCGGGTATTCGTCCGAGATGCCGTTGCCGCCGTGCATGTCGCGGGCCACGCGGGCGATCTCCAGCGCCTTGCCGCAGTTGTTGCGCTTGATCAGGGAGATCATCTCGGGCTGCATCTTCCCGGCCTCG
Organism: Paracoccus marinaquae; assembly: GCF_018860165.1. Taxonomy (GTDB): domain Bacteria; phylum Pseudomonadota; class Alphaproteobacteria; order Rhodobacterales; family Rhodobacteraceae; genus Paracoccus; species Paracoccus marinaquae. The sequence continues at coordinate 20,525 of NZ_JAHKNG010000048.1, read as the reverse complement.
AACAGCCGCCCCACGCGCAGGGCGGCGTTCAGCCCCAGCGTGATCTCGGTCATCATGTTGGCGAGCTTCAGCTGGTGGAGCTGCGTCTGCGCGAGCGGTTTGCCGAACTGCTTGCGGTCCAGCCCATACTGGCGTGCGGCGTGCCAGCAGGCCTCGGCCGCGCCCATCGCGCCCCAGGCGATGCCGTAGCGCGCCCGGTTGAGGCAGCCGAAGGGACCGCCCAGGCCCTCGGCGTTCGGCAAAAGCGCGTCCTCGCCCACCTCGACCTCGTCCATGACGATCTCGCCGGTGACGCTCGCCCGCAAGGACAGCTTGCCCTCGATCTTCGGCGCCGAGAGGCCCTTCATGCCTTTTTCCAGCACGAAGCCACGGATCTTGCCGCCATGCGCGTCGGACTTGGCCCAGACGACGAAGACATCCGCGATGGGGCTGTTGGTGATCCACATCTTGGACCCGTTCAGCCGGTAGCCGCCGGGGGTCTTTTTCGCGGTGGTCTTCATGCCGCCGGGGTCCGAGCCCGCATCCGGCTCGGTCAGGCCGAAGCAGCCCACCCATTCGCCCGAACAGAGCTTCGGCAGGTACTTGCGCCGCTGCTCCTCGGACCCATAGGCGTTGATCGGGTGCATGACCAGGGACGCCTGCACCGACATCATGGATCGGTAGCCCGAATCCACCCGTTCGACCTCGCGCGCGACAAGGCCGTAGCTCACATAGCCCGCACCGGTGCCCCCGAACTCCTCGGGGATGGTGACGCCCAGCAGGCCCAGTTCTCCCATCTCGGTGAAGATGGCACGGTCGGTCTGCTCGGTCCGGAAGGCCTCGCGCACGCGGGGAGCGAGGTGGCCTTGGGCATAGCTCCGCGCGGTGTCGCGGATCATGCGCTCTTCCTCGGTCAGTTCGTCTTCCAGCAGGAAGGGGTCTTCCCAGCGGAAGCTGCCGATGCGGTCCATCTTCATGGTGGTTTCTCCTATCTCCATCAGGCGAGTTCAATAAGCATTACGGTGGTCATGCCAGGCCTATCTTGGGGTCGCGAGGCACCGGCCTTCTTACATGTTGGGATAGTTCGGCCCGTCGCCGCCCTGCGGCGTGGTCCAGACGATGTTCTGCGACGGGTCCTTGATGTCGCAGGTCTTGCAGTGGACGCAGTTCTGGAAGTTGATCACGAAGCGCGCACCTTCGGGCACCGACTTGTCCTCGACCACCTCGTAGACGCCGGCCGGGCAATAGCGCTGCGCCGGCTCGGCGTATTCCGGCAGGTTCACCCGGATCGGGACCGTGGGGTCCTTCAGCTTCAGGTGGCAGGGTTGGCTTTCCTCGTGGTTGGTGAAGGAAAAGGCCACGTTGGTCAGCCGGTCGAACGACAGCTTGCCGTCGGGCTTCGGGTAGTCGATCGGGCGATAGTTCTTCGCGGGCCGGGTCGCGGCGGCGTCGGTCTTGCCGTGCTTCCAGGTGCGCAGGATGTTGCGGTTGAAGAGGCTGGCGACCCACATGTCCATGCCGCCCAGCATCAGGCTGCCCACCATGCCGGTGCGCGACCAGGCGGGCTTGACGTTGCGGACGCGCTTGAGGTCATGGGCGATGGGGCCCGTGCGGACATCCTGTTCGTACTCGACCAGCTCGTCGCCCTCGCGTCCCGCCGCGATGGCCGCCGCGGCCGCGTTCGCCGCCGCGATCCCCGACAGCATGGCGTTGTGGTTGCCCTTGATGCGGGGAACGTTGACCATTCCCGCCGAGCAGCCCAGCAGCAGCGCGCCCGGCACCGTCATCTTCGGCAGCGACTGCCAGCCGCCTTCGGAAATCGCGCGGGCGCCATAGGCCACGCGCTTGCCGCCTTCCAGCAGCTCCGCGATGGCCGGGTGGTGCTTGAAGCGCTGGAACTCGGCGTAGGGGTAGAGATACGGGTTCTCGTAGTTCAGGTGGACCACGAAGCCGATGAAGACCTGGTTGTTCTCGGCATGGTAGATGAAGGACCCGCCGCCCGCGTTCTTGCCAAGGGGCCAGCCCATCGTGTGGACGACGGTGCCTTCCTTGTGCTTGGCGGGGTCGATCTCCCAGATCTCCTTCATGCCGATGCCGAACTTCTGCGGCTCGTGCCCGGCGGACAGGTCGTATTTTTCGATCAGCTGCTTGGCGAGCGATCCGCGCACGCCCTCGGCGATCATCACGTACTTGCCGCGCAGCTCCATGCCCGGCTCATAGGACGGGCCGGGGGTGCCGTCGGGGTTCTTGCCCATCTCGCCCGCGACGACGCCGGCCACGCGGTCACCCTCCATCACCAGCTCGGAGGCCGCCATGCCGGGGAAGATTTCCACGCCCAGCTCTTCGGCCTGCTCGGCCAGCCAGCGGCAGACGTTGCCCATGCTGACGATGTAGTTGCCGTGGTTCGACATCAGCCGCGGCATCGGCCAGTTGGGGATGCGCGCCGAGCCCGCCGGCCCCAGCACCACGAAGCTGTCCGAGGTGACGGCCGTCTTCACCGGCGCGCCCTTGTCCTTCCAGTCGGGGATCAGGGCATTCAGGCCCACCGGGTCCAGCACCGCGCCCGACAGGATATGGGCCCCGACCTCGGAGCCCTTTTCCAGCACCACCACGTTCAGGTCCGGGTCGATCTGCTTGCACCGGATCGCCGCCGACAGGCCCGCAGGCCCCGCCCCGACGATCACCACGTCGAATTCCATCGATTCGCGTTCGATCGTGCTCATCCTTTCTCCTGGGTGTCGAGCGCATCGCGGAACGTCTCGATCAGCTTCTGCTTGAGGATCTTGCCGTTGGGCGAGGTCGGCAACGCCGTTGTCACGATGATGCGCGAGGGCCGCTTGTAGGGCGAGAGACGCTCGGCCACGTGCTCGCGCAGGTCGGCTTCGCTGACCACGGCGGGATCGTCGGCCTGGCAGAAGGCCAAGACCTCCTCGTTGCCGCCCTCGACCTTGCGGCCGATCACGGCGGTCTGGACCACGCGGGGGTGGTCGTTCAGCGCGGCCTCGACCTCGGGGGGATAGACGTTGAAGCCGCCCCGGATGATCAGCTCGCGCGCGCGCCCTGCGATATGCAGGTTGCCGTCCTCGTCGATGCGGCCCAGATCGCCGGTGCAGAGGAAGCCCTCGGCATCGAAGGCCGCGGCGGTGGCCTCGGGGTTGCGGAAATAGCCGGGCATGACATGCGGGCCGCGGGTCTGGATCTCGCCCACGCCATCGGCGCCGACATTGCGCAGGCGCAGATCCACGCCGGGCAGGGCCGGGCCAACGCTGACATCGGGCACGCCGGGCGGGTTGGTGGTCAGGGTGACGCCTGCGGTCGTTTCGGTCAGGCCATAGCCGTTCTGCAGCGCCACGCCGTAGAACGCTTCGGCCCGCCGCTTCCAGTCGGGGTCCAGCGGCGCCGCGCCCGAAGAGACATAGCGCAGCCGCCCCGGCGGCAGGCGGCCCCTGCCGCTTTTGCTGACCTCGTCCATGATCAGCGCGTGCATCTGCGGGACCGCAGGAAGGACGCTGACGCCGGATTGCAGGGCCTCGACCACGGCCGGGGCCGAGAAGCGCGAGAACAGCCACAGCTCGGCACCGGCGACGGTGCTGGCGATCATCATCGAGGTCAGGCCGAAGACATGCGTCATCGGCAGCACGCCCAGGATCAGGTCGTCCGAGGCGATCTCTCGCATCCGGGCCGAGGTCTGGCCGCCAAACAGCAGGTTGGCGTGGCTGAGCATGACGCCCTTGGGCGTCCCGGTCGAGCCGGTGGTGTAAAGGATCACCGCTGTCTGCGCGGCGCCTTCGGCTACCGGCTCGGGCGTGGCGGATGGGTGCGGGCCGGCGATCGACAGCTTGCCAAGCGGCGTGTCCCACCCGGCCGCGCCCGCGATCTCGGCATGGGTGCCGGCCTGCGGCGAGACATGGTTCAGATAGACGGTCAGGCGCGGGTCGGCATGTTCCGCGATGCGGTGCAGCTCGTGTTCGGTCATGCGGGCGTTGACCGGTACGGCCACAGCATCAAGGCGCGACGTTGCCATCAGCAGCCCGACCAGCGCCGCACAGTTTTCGGCCAGGATCAGCAGCCGGTCGCCGGGGCGCAGGTCGCGCGCCTGCAGTTCCGTGGCCAGCACCTCCACGGCGTCGGCCAGTTCGGCATAGCTATAGGTGCTGCCGCCGTCATCGCGCAGCGCGGGCGCGTCCGGGCGGGTGCAGCGCTGGATGTCGAGCAGGTCGTGAACGCGGGTCAGGGTCATGGGCGGGGTTCCTTCTTGTCGGCGCCAGAGCTGCCGCGGCCGAAATCGGGCGCGGTGCGGTTCAGGCGGGCGGTCAGGCCGGCGGCGGCCTCGGGGGCGGCCAGCGCATCGGCCATGGCCTCGGCCTCGCGGTCCAGTTGAGAGGCGAAATCGCCCTCGCGGGCGGCGGCGAGTAGCTGCTTGATCGCGCCGTGGGCCGCGGCCGGGCCCTGCGCCATGCGCGCGGCCAAGGCGGCGGCATGTTCCAGCGCCTGCCCCGGCGCGACGAGGTCGGTGACCACGCCCAAGGCCGCAAAGCGCGCGGCGGGGACCGGATCGCCGGTCAGGCACATGCGGGCGGCAAAGCCCGCCGGCACCCTGCGCGCCAGCGAGGCGGTCAACCCGCCATCGGGCACCAGCCCGACGCGGACATAGGCGGCGGCAAAGCTGGCATCCTCGGCCGCGACCAGCAGGTCGCAGGCCAGCGCAATCGACAGCCCCGCCCCGGCCGCCCCGCCTTCGACGGCAGCGATGACGGGACGCGGGCAGGCGCGGATGGCGCGGATGGTGTCGTGCAGATCCTCGATCCGCGCGCGCCGTTCGTGCCGGGGCATGGCCGCGCGGGTGGCCAGCGCGTTCAGGTCGCCGCCGGCGCAGAAATAGCCGTCGGCCCCGGTCAGCACCACGGCGCCCAGACGGTCCTGCGCCGCAGCCTGCGCCAGCGCCTCGCGCAGGCGGGCATACATGGCGGGGGCCAGCGCGTTGCGGCGGCCGGGGTTCGACAGCGTCACCCGCAGGTGATCGCCGCAATCCTCGATCAGGGCGTCGGCCTGCGGGGCGGTCATGGGCTGTCCTTCGGGCGGCTTGGGGTGGCGGCGGGAACGCGCTTGAAGATCCCGCTGGCGGTGGCGATCAGCGTGCCGTCGTCATGGACCAGCTCGGCCGAGACGAAAAGCAGGCTGCGCCCCCCCCCGACCACACGGCCGGTCGCGGTGACGCCGCCATGCCGCGCCGGGCCGACGAAGTCGATGTTCAGCGAGACGGTCAGGAAGGGCTGGCGGCCGCTGTCATCGACGGTCAGGCTGGCGGTGGCGCCCGCCGCGCTGTCCAGCAGCATCCCCGCGATTCCGCCATGCAGCACGCCGTGGCGGTTGGTGTGGCGCTCGTCCAGGACCAGCCGGCAGCGGGCGCGGCGGTCGGGCTGGCCCACGTCGAGCACATAGCCGACCATGCGCTGCGCGCCGGTCTCGCCCTGAATGATGCCGCCGTCGCTCATGCCGCGCTGGCCGCGATGAAGCGTTCGAGGTGATGGTCGCTGTCGCCGAACCGCGCATCGGCGGCCAGCAGGCGGCGGGCGAGGGGGGCCAGCTCGTATTCCTCGGTCATGCCGATGCCGCCATGCAGCTGGATGGTTTCCTCGGCCACATACAGCGCGACCCGGCCCAGCAGCGATTTCGTCGCTGCGACATGGCGGTCGCGGTCGGCGGTGTCGAGGTTCCCGGCTAGGTTCCACACCGCCGAACGCGCCTGCTCGACCTCGGTCAGCAGGTCGGCCATGCGGTGCTGGAGCGCTTGGAACGAGCCGATCGGCCGGCCGAACTGCTTGCGGGTCTTGAGGTAGTCGGTGGTCAGCTGGACCGCCTTTTCCATCGCCCCCAAGGCGTCGGCGCAGACCGCAAGGATCGCCGCCGCCAGCGGCCGGTCCAGCAGCGCGGCATCGCCGATGCGGCGGGCGGGGGTATCCATTAGCGTCACCTCGGCCGCGCGGCCGCCATCCATCAGCGCATAGCCGCGCAGGCCCAGCCCCTCGGCCCCGGCCTCGACCAGCCACAGCCCGTCTGTAGCCCGCACGATCAGATGCGTCGCATCCTCGGCCCCCGGCACCAGCGATTTCTCGCCGCTCAGCCGCTCGCCCTCGGCGCGGGTCGAGACCTTCCCGTCATAGCGCTGACCGGGTTCTTCCAGCGCCACCGCGATGCGGGCCTCGCCGCTGGCGGCGGCCTCGGCCAGATCGGCCTCGCCCGCGGCGGACAGGATGCCCGCGCCCAGCACCACGCTGTCTAGCAGCGGTGTGACGGCGGCGGCGCGGCCAAGGGTGCGGAACACCATCAGGATGTCCGGCCCGCTGCCGCCAAAGCCGCCCGCCTCTTCGGTCATCAGGGCAAGGCCCGCGCCCAGTTCGGACAGGGCGGCGGCGTCCCCGCCGCGCTCCAGCGTGCGGGCGAGGCTTTCGCCCAGCATGGTCTGTTCGTCGGTGAACCCGAAATCCATGACGCGTTTCTCCCCTTAAAGGCCCAGCAGGGATTTCGCGATGATCCCCCGCTGGATTTCGTTCGAGCCGCCATAGATCGACAGCTTGCGGTTGTTCAGATAGGCGCGGGTCGCGGCTGCCGCCTCGGGCGGGCCGGGGGGCAGGTCGTCATTCGCGCCCTCCAGCGCCTCGGAGGGGAAGGCCAGCGCCCAAGGGCCAACCGCGCGGCGGGTCAGGTCGTTGATCGCCTGCCGGATCTGCGTGCCCTTCAGCTTCAGCATCGAGCTTTCCGCCCCCGGCACCTGCCCGGCCGCCGCCTGCGCCAGCATCCGCAGGTTGGTGGTGGCCATGGCCATCAGGTCGATCTCGATCTCGGCCAGACGCGCGGCAAAGAGCGGGTTCTCAATCAGCGGCTTGCCTTGGGCCTGCTGCGCCCGCGCGACGCGCTTCAGCGCCGCGAGGCCCGCCGTGGCGAAGCCCACGCCGGCGATATTAGTCCGCTCATGCGTCAGCAGGTATTTGGCGTAGGTCCAGCCCTTGTTTTCCTCGCCCACAAGGTTTTCCGTCGGCACCCGGACGTCGTCGAAAAACACCTCGTTCACCTCGGGCGTGCCGTCCAGCAGCACGATGGGCCGCACGGTGATGCCGGGGCTGGTCATGTCGATCAGCAGAAAGCTGATCCCCTCTTGCGCCTTGGCGGTGGGATCGGTCCGCACGAGGCAGAAGATCCAGTTCGCGTGCTGGCCCAGCGTGGTCCATGTCTTCTGGCCGTTGACGATATAGTCGTCGCCGTCGCGCACCGCCGTCGTCTTGACCGAGGCCAGGTCCGATCCCGCGCCGGGTTCGGAATAGCCCTGACACCACCAGTCCTGCCCGTTCAGGATGCGCGGCAGAAAGCGGTCCTGCTGTTCCTTGCTGCCGAATTTCTGCAGCACCGGCCCCAGCATGGCGATGCCGAAGGGCAGGATGCGCGGCGCATGGGCCAGCGCGCTTTCCTCCTCGAAGATGTGGCGCTGGATCGCGGTCCAGCCGGCGCCGCCGAACTCAACCGGCCAGTTGCCGGCAAGCCAGCCCTTCTCATTCAGGACGGCGTGCCATTCCTCGATCTCGTCCTTGGTCAGCTCCTGCTGCAGCCGGACCTTTTCGGACAGCCGCGCGGGCAGCCGGTCCTTCAGGAACTGGCGGACCTCGGCCCGAAAGGCCTGGTCGTCGGGCGAAAAGCTCATGTCCATGGTGGTTCCCCTCAGAAAATCTCGATCAGGCCGGCGGCACCCTGACCACCGCCGATGCACATGGTGACCACGCCCCATTTCGCGCCGCGCCGCCGCCCTTCCAGCAGGACATGGCCCGCCATACGGGCACCGGTCATGCCGAAGGGATGGCCGATGGCGATGGAGCCGCCGTTGACGTTGTATCTCTCGGGGTCGATGCCCAGCCGGTCGCGGCAGTACAGCGCCTGGCTGGCAAAGGCCTCGTTCAACTCCCACAAGTCGATGTCGTCCACGGTCAGGCCCGCGCGTTCCAGCAGGCGCGGCACGGCAAAGACCGGACCGATGCCCATCTCGTCCGGCTCGCAGCCCGCGACGGCAAAGCCGCGAAAGGCCCCCAGCGGCGTCAGCCCTTCGCGCGCGGCCAGGTCGCCGTCCATCACCAGCAGCGCCGCCGCTCCGTCCGACAGTTGCGAGGCATTGCCGGCGGTGACGAACCTGTCCTCGCCCTTGACCGGCTTCAGCGACGCCAGACCTTCGAGCGTTGTCGATGGGCGATTGCATTCGTCGCCCGACAGCGTGAAGGCTTCGTGACGGGTGGCGCCGCTGGCCTTGTCGGTGACGGCGCGGGTCACGTCGATGGGCACGATCTCGTCGGCGAACAGTCCCGCCTCCTGCGCCGCCGCGATGCGCTGCTGGGACCGCAAGGCGTATTCGTCCTGCGCCTCGCGGCCGACGCCATAACGGGCGGCGACATTGTCGGCCGTGTCGATCATGGGCAGATACAGGTCGGGCTTGTGCGCCTCGATCCAGGTTTCGCGCGAATGCCGGGGGGGCGGCTGGACAAGGCTGATCGATTCGACCCCGCCGGCCAGGATCGCGCGCGCGCCTTCCTGCCGAACCATGTGCGCACCCATCGCCAGCGCCTGCAGGCCGGACGCGCAGAACCGATTGACGGTCGTGCCCGCGATGCTGACGGGCAGGCCCGCGCGGATGACGATCTGTCGGGCGATGTTGCCGCCGGTGACGTATTCGGGATAGCCGCAACCCCAGATGCTGTCCTCGACCAGGGCGGGGTCGATGCCCGCGCGCCGGATGGCCTCGGCGGCGACATGGCCGCCCATCGTGGCCCCATGGGTCAGGTTCAGGCTGCCCCGGCCGGCCTTGCCGATGCCCGTGCGGGCGGTCGAAACAATGACGGCGTCCTTCATTTCATGTCCTTTCCGGTGTTCACGTCGGCCAGTTTCCCGCCTTCGGCAGCAAGGCGCGCCAACAGGGGAGAAATCTGCCAAAAATAGGGGTCTTCTTGGGCGAAGCGGGCGATGTTGGCCGTAATGCGGTCCAGCCCCTGCGTGTCGGCCCAATGCATCGGGCCGCCCTTCCATCGGGGAAAACCATAGCCATGCAGCAGCACCACATCGATGTCCGAGGCCCGCGTGGCGATACCTTCGTCGAGGATCTTTGCCCCCTCATTCACCATTGCCGCCATGTAGCGGGACCGGATCTCGTCTGGCGCGAAGCTGCGCGGCGCAGCGCCCAGTTCGCTGCGGATGCCGTCAAGCAATCCGGCCATTCCGGGATCGGGACGGCCCTGTGGGGTTTCGTTGTCATAGATGTAATAGCCGCGGCCAGTCTTGCGACCGAGCCGCCCGGCCTCGACCAGCCGATCGGCAAAGACCGGCACCCGTTCGCGCGGGTCGCGGGTGGGCGCCTTGCGCTGACGGGTGGCATAGCCGATGTCAAGCCCGGCGAGGTCGCCCACCTGATAGGGACCCATCGGGAAGCCGAAGCCGACAATCGCTTGATCGACGTCGTAAGGCGAGGCGCCGTCCAGCACCATGTGGTCGGCCGCCGTGCGATAGGCCAATAGCATCCGGTTGCCGATGAAGCCGTCGCAGACGCCCGAGCGCACGCCGATTTTGCCCATCCGCTTGGCCAGCGCAAAGGCGGTCGCCACCACGTCCGGGGCAGTGCAGTCCGCCACGACAATCTCCAGCAGCCGCATCACGTTGGCGGGCGAGAAGAAATGCAGCCCAATCACGTCCTGTGGGCGTAAGGTCGCTTGGGCGATCAGGTTCACGTCGAGATAGGACGTGTTCGTCGCCAGCACCGCGCCGGAGCGGCAGATGCTGTCGAGGGTCCGGAACACCTCGCGCTTGACGTCGAGATCCTCGAACACCGCCTCGATCACCAGATCGACCTCGGCCAGCGCGTCATAGGCAGCGGCGGCGCGGAACGCCTGCGAAAGCATCTGGTCGCGCGCCTCGGGGGCAAGCTTGCCGCGCTTGACGGCGCCCTCCAGCATCTTGCCGATGCCTGCGGCCGCTTTGCCCGCCGAAGGTTGGTCACGTTCGACCAGCGTCACGTCCAGCCCTGCCGTCAGCGCGGCGGCCGCAATGCCTTGCCCCATGGTGCCGCCGCCGATGATGCCGACGCGGTCCAGCTTGCGCGGGCTGACGCCGGTCAGGTCGTCCTGCTGCGCGGCCCGGCGCTCGGCGAAGAAGGCGTGGATCAGCGCCGCGCGTTCGGGCGTTTGCATCAGGTCCATGAAGGCGCGGCGCTCATGCGCCATGCCCCCGGCAAAGGGCATCGCGAGCCCCTCGACGATGGTGTCGAGCGCGCGCATCGGGCCCACCTGCCCGCGGGCGGACTTCGCGACCTTCCGGCGCCATTCCTCCACCATCGCCGCGTCAGCCGCCGGAGCGTCGGCTTCACCCAGGCGGCGAGGCCCGGCCCCTTGGTCCAGCAGCCGCCGCGCCTCGGCCTCGCCTGCGGCGCGGGGATTGGTCCCTTCCGCCACGGCGTCGATCAGCCCCAGCCGCAGCGCCTCTTTCGCACCGATCTGGCGGCCCGAGGTGATGAGGTCGATGGCGGCCTCGATCCCCACGGCGCGCGGCAGGCGCTGCGTACCCCCCGCGCCGGGCAAGAGGCCCAAGGTCACCTCAGGCAGGCCCATCCGGGTGCCCGGCACCGCGACGCGGTAATGGGCGCCCAAGGCGACCTCTAGCCCGCCGCCCAGAACCGTGCCGTGCAGCGCCGCGACCACGGGCTTGTCCGAAGCCTCGATGGCGGCGATGACATCGGGCAGGCCGGGCGGCACCGACGGCTTGCCGAATTCCGAGATATCGGCCCCGGCGATGAAGGTCCGGCCGGCGCAGAACAGCACCGCGATCCGTGCCTCGGGGTCTTGGGCCAAGCGGTCGATGGCCTCGGCCAGACCTTGCCGGACGGCTGCGGACAGCGCGTTCACGGGCGGGTTGTCGACCTCGATAAAGGCGATCTCGCCGTCGCGGCGATAGGTGACGGGCGTCTGTTCAGCCATGGTCAGGCCTCCATGCGGATCAGGCCGGGGGCCTGTCCAGTCAAGCGTTCCAGGGTGCGGACGGCGGTGGCGAGCTGCGGCCCGACCTCGCTCTCCATCCGCTCGATCGGGGCCTCGCGCGGCAGCGCGCCGCAGGTAAAGACCACCGGCTCGGCCAGATTGCCGCTGCGGAAGGGCACCGAGACGGCGTTATACGCGGCCGAGGTCCAGCCGCCGGCGGGGGTCGAGACAAAGCCGCGCTGCGCCAGTTCGTCATGCGCCTGCGGCCGGTGGTCCATCATCGCGTGCAGCGCCTGCGCGTCCGGCAGAAGCTCGTCGGCGATGCGCTCGATCTCGGCCGGGCTGGTCGCGGCGATGAAGGCGCGCCAGGACGAGAAGGGCTGCAGGGGAATCCGCTGCCCGACCTCGAGCCAGATCGAGGCCACGCGCCGCGGCCGCCATGTGCGGATCAGCACCAGCTTGTCGGCGTCGCGCACCGCCAGCACGACCAGCGTCCCCGTCTCGTCGGCCAGATCCTGCATCAGATCATGCGCCGGCACCAGGAAGGACAGCGAGGCCGCCGCGACATGGCCGACCGCGACCAGCGTCGGTCCCGGCCGGAACCGGTCGTCGCGGGGCGACTGGACCAGATAGCCCAGCTCGCGCAGGGTGAAGGTCAGCCGCGAGACGGTCGATTTCGGCAGGCCGGTGCGCTGCGCGATCTCGGCATTGCTCAACCCGTCATCGGTGACGCGGAAGGCGCGCAGAACCGACAGCCCCCGGGCCAGGGTGGTCGCAAAGCGGGGATCGTTCTGCTCGGTCATCGCCTGCCTCACAAGCCGTTCGGGATCAGGGTCGAGATGGCGGGCACCAGGATCAGGATGGCCAGCACCACGATATCCATCGCCAGGAAGCGCATCACCCCGGCAAAGATCTGGTCCACGGTGATGTCGCGCCCGGTGACGTTGCCGATGACAAAGACGTTCAGGCCCACAGGCGGCGTGATCAACCCGATTTCCAGCAGCTTGACCACGATCACCCCGAACCAGATCAGATCCATGCCCAGATTGTCGACCATCGGGATCACGAAAGGCAGGGTCAGCACGATGATCCCCACCGGGTCGAGGAACATGCCGAGGAAGATATACAGCACCGAGATCGCCACCATCAGCAGCAGCGGCGACAGCCCGGCATCGGCCACCCATTGCGACACCATCCCCGCCGCCCCGGTCAGCGCGACGAAGGACACGAAGATCTTGGCGCAGGCGGCGATCAGGAAGATGGCGGCGGTCTGGATCAGGCTTTCGCGGATCGCGACCCACATCGAGCGCAGGCTTAACGAGCGTTCGGCGAACCCGATCAGGATGGTCAGCAGGACGCTGACCGCCGCCGCCTCGGTCGCGGTGAAGATGCCGCCATAGATGCCGCCGATGATGACGGTGAACAGCACCAGCGCCGGCCAGGCCGACACCGCCGCCCGCAGCCGCGCCCCCCGGACCAGCGGCGTGGGGTCCACCGGCGCCGCGGACGGGTCGCGCGACACCCACCAGAAGACGACGATGACATAGCCCCCCAGCGTCAGCAGACCGGGCAGGATACCCGCCAGAAACAGCTTGCTGATCGAGGTCTCGGTAAAGATGCCATACAGGATGAACAGCACCGAGGGCGGGATCAGCGACCCCAGCGTGCCCCCCGCCGCGACCGAGGCCGTGGCCAGCCTCGGGTTATAGCCCAGCCGCAGCATTTCCGGCACGCAGATCCGCCCCATGGTCGAGGCGCAGGCGATCGACGACCCCGAAATCGCCGAGAACCCGGCGCAGCCCATCAGCGAGGCGACGCTGACGCCTCCCGGCACCCGGCGCAGCCAGACATTGGCCGCGTCATAGATGCGGGTGGTGATGCCGGTGTGATAGGCGATGTTGCCCAGCGCCACGAACAGCGGGATCATCGACAGGTCATAGGAATGGATCAGCTCGAAAAAGCTGTTCACGACCATGGACGAGGTCGGGTTGATGGCGCGTTCCGGGGCAAAGCTGCCGCTGCGGAAGGCATAGATCAGAAAGGTGCCCACGGTCGCCACGCCGGCCAGCACAAAGGCGATCGGCACGCGCAGCGCCAGCAGCACGATGACCATTCCGAAGGCGACAAGTCCGATGGTTGCTGGATCCATCTCAGACGGACTCCTCTTCGGTGTGGGTGGTGACGGTCCCGGTGCGGCGCAGTTCCAGCGCGTCTTCCAGCGCGACCAGCGCCAGGCGGATCGTCATGATCACAAGGCCCAGAAGAAAGGCCAGCTTCATGGGCCAGCGCGGGATGCCCAGAAGACCGTCATAGAATTCGTTCGACCGCCACGATCCGGCGAGGTTGCGCCAGCTGGCATAGATCAGCGGCAGCACGGCCAGCAGCGCGATGATCCAGCCGAACACGATCAGCCGGCCCCGCATCCGCGGCGACATGCGGTCGGTGACGAAGGTCACGGCGATATGGGCGCGGCTGGCCGTGGCCGCCGCCAGCGGGAATACGATGGTGGGGATCATCAGCTCGCGGACGATGATGACGATGTCGGGCACGCTCCAGCCGAAGAACTGGCGGCCGATCACATTGGCGCTGATCGCCAGCGTCAGCGCCAGGGTCGAGACGACCGCGAATTCAAGCAGGATACGTTCGATGGCCTTCATGGTCGCACCTCCGGGTCCGGTCGGACGGGTTCGATCAAGGGACGGCCGGGGCCGATGTGGGCCGGGCCGGCAAACGGGCGCGCGTGGGGATCGGCGCGCCCGCTTCTGTCATGTCAGGCGGGCCTTAGTTGGCCTTGGGTGCCCAAGGGTAGCCCTGCTCGTCGCGCTGCTTGGTGTATTTCACGATCAGCGCGGTGTATTCATCCACCAGCGCTTGGCCGTCCAGGCCCGCGCCATCAGCGCGCTGGATCCACTCGTCGATGTATTTCTTTCCAGCCTCGGCCAGCCGCGCGCGGTCCTCGTCAGAGATCTTCAGGACAGGGGTGCCCTTCTCCTCGAGAATCTTGACCGAACGCTCGTTGGCATCGGTCAGGATGCGCCCGAACTCGTCCGCCAGTCCCTCGCCCGCGGTCATCAGGCCCTGCTGCTGCTCAGGCGTCAGCGCGTCAAAGCTGTCCTTGTTCATCATGATGCCCAAGGCGCCGATCTGGCCGAAGTCGAGTTCGGTGTAGCTGACGAAAACTTCGTCGAACTTCAGCGCTTCGACGAGATAGGGATAGGTCTGGGTACAGTCGATCAGGCCGGTTTCCAGGCCCTGATAGGCTTCGTAGACCGACATGTCGACCGGCGTTGCCCCGAGATCGTGGAACACCTTGCCATAGGCACCGACGCCGCGGATCTTCAGTCCTTTGACATCATCGAGGGACTCAATGGTCTTGCCCTTGCACCCGACCTGCACGGCCGAGGTGGTGTAGGTGCCGATATAGACCAGGTTCTGGTTGGCCAGGTTCTCCCTGATCTGCGCGTTCTCGCGCATCAGCTTGTCAGTGGCCTTCATTCCCACCCAAGGATCGGGGTTTGGAATCGGCAGGTCGGCCAGGCCATAGGCGATCATGTCCTGCGGAAAATAAACCCCAATGACCGAGCCCATGTCGGCGACACCATCCCGGATCGACTGAACGGCGACCTTCTCGGAAAACAGCGCGCCGCCCCAGTTCACGTCGATGGTGACTTCGCCCTTGGTCTGTTTGGCGACCTGATCAACGAACCACTGGGTCGCCTCGGCGCGCACGCCGCGGTTGGGTCCGGCTTCGCCGTAGATCAGCGTGGCGGCCATCACCGCGGACGACGCCGAGCAGAGCAGCCCGACGGTCAGGAAACTTGTCCTCAGAAAACGCATGGTGATTCTCCTCCTGTTTCAACAGATGGCACACTGTCCCAGATAATGCAACACTCTTGCGCTGCCTCAAGCGAATTTGCGAGAGTGGCGGTGAGGATTCGCAGAGAGGAAAAAGATGCGTGTTCACCCGGGCGAGGGAGGGCTTCGTCTTCATTTCCGGCCACGATGTCTGTCTCTGCTCCGGCCGGCTGCGAACGCCTGCTGTCTGATGCCCGTCTGAATGCAGGCTTTTCCCATGCCCGAGCGCTCTGTCCGCATGCTGGTCGCACAGGGCTGCATCATCGTCGTCGTCCTGGCGTCCTTTGCCGGCATCTTCATCCACTCTGCCGCCATCGGCCTGACCGCCGGCGCGGCGCTGGCGGTCTTTCTTGTCCTGTGCTGGCGGCAGTTCACCATCGCCACGTGGTTGACCGTCAGCCTTTGCGTCCTGCTGCTGGCCGCGGCGATGCTGCGCGGCATCGACATCGAGACGCTGTCCCGGGGGCTTGAGCGGATGGCCTTCCTGGCGGCGCTGCTGGCGCTTCTGGGTGCGTTGCGGGTGGTCGCCTCAGAGGCGCCCGAGGTCGTCCGCGCCGGGCGCTATCTCACAACGCGCCCACCCGGCCGGCGCTATCTGGCGATGAACTTCGGCGGCCATGTCTTCGGCGTCCTCATCAATCTCGGCGGCATCGCGCTGCTGCTGGACATGACGCGGCGGTCGCTGGAGGAGACGAGCGCCCATCTGCCCCCGGACCTGCGGGAATGGAGGCTGCGCCGCATCACGACGGCCGTGCTGCGGGGCTTTGCGCTGGCCCCGCTCTGGTCGCCCATCGGGCTTGGGCTGAACGCCCTGCTGCTGGCAATGCCCGGGCTGGAATACGCCGACATCGGGCCTGCGGGGTTGCTGGCGGCGGCGTTGTTCCTGGCTTGGGGCTGGTTTCTGGACTGGGCGGGGGCGCCGCGCATCCCGCTGACGTCGCGGGCAGCCCCTCGACCGGATGCCGCCGACCGGGGCGGGGTTGCGCTGCTGGTGATGCATGTGGCGCTGCTGGCTGGGCTGGTCTTCGGGCTGCACGCGGCCACCGGGCTGCAGTTCCAGCAGGCGCTGCTGATCGCCGTGCCGGGCTACAGCCTGGCCTGGGCGGCGCGGATCGGGCGCGGCGGTCCGGGCCGCGCGGGTGCCGCGATGCGCCGCGCCACCGCCGGGACGATCCGGCGCTTTCCCCTGGCCGCCGCCGAGATCGGCGTCTTCGCCTCGGCGGGGCTTCTGTCGGTGCTGGCGCTGGAACTGCTGCCGATCGACCGGGTGCAGGCGCTGGTCGCCGCGCTGATCGGGGCGCCCTGGCAGATGGTCGTCCTGCTCAACCTGTCCATGTTCGCGCTGGCCACGGCAGGGGTGAACCCGATCATCACGGCCTCCGTCCTAGGCGGCCTCGTGACGCAACTGGACGTGCCGGGACTGAGCGATGCGGCCGCGGCGCTGTGCCTCGCGGGAACCTGGAGTTGCGTCATGGGCTTCACGCCGCTGATGACGACGGTGGTCTATGCCGGCACGTTGGTCGGACGGCCTGCGGCGGTCGTGGGCTTCCGCTGGAATGGGTTCTACTGCCTGTCGGGGCTGGCCCTGTGGACGATCGGGATGGCGCTGCTCGTGCAATCGGGCCTGATGTGAGGCTCGCCCCCCCCTTTTCTTCTGCCACTTGGACAACGGCGCGATGGATGCTGGCGACCGAAGGCCGCGGATCGAGAAGGGCCAGACCCTCGATCAGTTCGACCATCTCCTTCGGGAAGATGCGCGTCCCGGCTTCCGGCCGGATCGGACGTGCAGGGCCTGCCGGCCCATCCGCCCGGTCGCGGGCCGGCCAGCGGCGCGCGGTCCGCATCGGGAGGCCCGCCCCGGCTGCCACCCTTGATGGTGGAGGTGCGGGCGCCGCAGGGCCATGCGGCGGGCGGCGTCCGCCCTGTCCGGCCCCATCCTCCGGTCCCTCCGTCATGATGGTCTTCCCGTCCGCAAGGGGATCGCTGAGCAGGACACCCTGCTGAGGTGCAGCGTCGGCACCGATTTACCTGCCCAGGCTCGCAAGATCCGCCAGGGTCCGAGTCTCACATGAGTGGTCCGACATGTTTTGCAGTGAAGGGGCGTCATGTGTTACAGATGGCCCATGAGATCGCTGCTGATCGGCCAGTCGTGTTGTCTTGCGGGCAAGCGAGAGCTCGCGGCTCGCATTAGCATAGGGCCGCAGCCAAGCCTGTCTCTGGCGCTGACAAGCCAGGCGCTGATATGATGACGGAGAATTCGAAGACCCCTCGCCAGCCGGCGCTCAAGAGCGAAACCCGTCAGACGAACTGGCGCCGCGCCAATCTGGCCAAGTATACGGCTCACTTGGCAGTGCAGCGGGCGCTTGTCTCGGGCGCGCTGCAGAAACAGAGTTGCGAGGTGTGTGGCACCGATGTGGTAGATGCCCATCACGACCGCTACGACGAACCGCTGAATGTCCGATGGCTATGCCGCCGCCATCATGTCAGGCTGCACCAAGGTGGCGAAGACATGTTTCCCGTAAGGCAATCGGAATAGAAAGTTACGACCAACGAAAGCCCTTGAGCTCACCCTGCCCGGCTCAGGGCCACATCTGCGCGGCATGAAGGACGCGCAGCACCGTCACTGCCGACGCGGTCTCAGTATAGACCACGATGTAATTGGGCCGGACCACCAGTTCCCGCGTGCCCTCCACTCGGCCGGGGCGGCAGCGTTTCGGATGCGCAGGAAGTTGCGCCACCTTCACCTGGATCTCGTCCATCAGGGCAAGAGCGGCATCCGGGTTGTCGTCCGAGATGTAATTGACAATCGCCAGCAGGTCCGCGATTGCTAGGGCCTTCCACTCAAGCTCAGGCACGCCGTTTCCCGTCGATCAGGGCACGGGCTTCTCGCATTACCTGATCATGCGGGGTGGTCGGACGCGGATCGGCCAAGGCCTCCTGCACCTTGGCACGAAACCAGGCGTCATAAGCGTCCGGGTCTGCTGTCAGGCCAACAGGCAGACCACCCTCGGCGGCAACGCGGGTCAGCAGGATGCGCACGGCATCCGACAGCGTCAGGCCAACACCGGAAAGGGCCTCGGCCGCTTGTGCCTTGAGGTGGTCGTCCACGCGGACATGGAGCATCGAGGTCTGGGCGGGCATGGCGTCCTCCTGTTCAGGAAACAATATGTATCTCAATTGAGATGCAATCAAGTCATCCCGCCTATGGCAGGTTCTTCGTCCTTGCCTGTGGAAAGTAGGCGTAGAATGTGGCCCGGCTCACATTGAGGCGCTTGGCGATCTGTGCCACGGGAATGTTGGTGTCCTTCAGCAGCGCACGAGCCATTGTCAGATCGTCCTCGGAGAGCTTGCGCCGCCGTCCGCCCTTGCGTCCCCTGGCAGCCGCGGCCTTCAGACCTTCAAGCGTGCGTTCGCGGTTCAGATCGAGGAAGTACTCGGCAATGGTGCCCAAGAAGTTGAACATCAACCGCCCGGTCGAGGTTTCGGTATCGATAGCCTCGGTCAGGGACCGAAGCCGCACCCCCTGCCCTTGCAGCTTGTGCGCCGTGTCCAGCATCTCGCGCAAGGACCGGCCAAGCCGATCCACCTTCCAGACCACAAGCTGATCCTCGGGGCGCAGGAAGGCAAGTGCCGCCTCTAAGGCTGGACGCTTGGTCCCGGCGCGACCAGACTCCTTCTCCTCGAAGATGCGCTCGCAGCCGGCCCGCTGCAGCGCATCCCTCTGCAAATCGAGGTTCTGATCATCCGTGGAGACGCGGGCGTAGCCGATTAACATGTCAGGATAGTAGCTGAACAGGGTATGTCGGACAACTGATTTCCTGACACGGTTTTCGGACACTCGGACGGACAAAAAGCAGGGCTCCGGCACTTGTAATTGACACTGTCCAGAAAACGAACGTTTGATGGACATCGATGAGGTGAGGTTCGATCGGCGGTTACGTGGATCTACGGCCACATAGCCGCCGGTTGGCCGCCGTCTAGCGCTGCAGCGCATCTCCTCAAAGCTGCCCTTCATGCTGGCACTACTCCCCAGTGTAGCTTTCTAGCAAATAGGTAGGCTGGGCGCGCAGGCGGCTTTCGCCGCCCCTTGCATGAACGTCCGCATTGTCAGTTGAACTTCCCAAGGCTGTCAAATGCCTCTGGGCGTCGCCCTTCGGGCCGCGCACCCGGCTCCGGCCTTGCGGCCTCCACCCGAGCTGATCGGACCGAAGCGCGCGGCTGCGGCGCCCGGCCGAATGTCTCGTCCCGAGCCATCCCACGAACCCCGGTCCAGCGCGCCCTGCCCCGACGATCTCGGCCCTGGCGGGCGGGACCGCTGACGCAGGCGCAAGGCGCTGAGCGAGACAGCATGGATCGAGCGAAGCGCCGGGAGGCGATCCACACAAAACGAGTTACGCGAAACGCGGAACGGATTTTGGCGCACGCAGCGGTCCGCTGATGGCGGATAGCAGGCGGCGGATGGCAATCGGCAATCGGCCAACTGGGGTGACGGGCAGTAGGACAGACGCGACCCGCGCGAGGGCGCGGGCCATGATGGGCTGTTGCCGTGCCGGGGGATCGACGCCGGCTGCGCCCGCGCTCACCCCCGCCGCGAAGATGTTTCCATTTCCCTTGTCCGCCACGCATCCCTGCGTCTGACGGTCAATGGCCAAGCGCCGCGCGTGCCGCGCGTCGTCGTCCAGGCGGGCCGTGTCCTCGCGCGTGCCGCGCTGCGGGCCGCACCACCCCGCCCTCTCGAGCCTTGACAGTCACCCCCAGGGCCGCGGGCAGGGCTGCGCCCTCCCCGCTTTGCCGTCCGAAAGGCATGGGGCCTTTCGACGACACGCAGAGAGGTCTCGCCCATCGGCGGAAAGCAGGCACCAAGCCCCGCGCCGCCCGTCGCAAGAGAAGGACGATGCCCATGCTGGCCGAAGACAACTTTGCCGTGGATTTCAGCTGCACCACCTGCGGCAAGATCATCAACGCCCTGACCTGCCCGAGCCATTGCCCGCAATGCCAGACCGCCGCGCCCGATCACGGGTTCCCGACCGCCGAGGCCGTGAAGATCGCGGAGCAGAACGACCGTTTTCGTGCGGGGCTGCTGACCGGGACCGCAAGCGATCTGCGGGGCCAGGTTGTCGTGACCTCTGCCGTCAACGGCATGGGTAGGGATTTCCTGACCGCTGCGCTGATGGCGGTGGCCGGGGATAGCACGTTCACCCCGGATAATGACCCTTACGGCGATCATGGTTTCGGCACCGTCACCGTGCTGACCGTCCGGCTGTTCTGGAAGATCGACCTTTACGACGAGGAACTGGTTTACGGCTCGCCCGCGCCCGCCAACCCCGCCGTCACCCGGCGCGTCCTGACCATCATGTTCCCCTCCGATTACTGATCGCCGCAATCCGGCCCGCGTCATGCTTCGGGCGGGCCGGTCAACTGCCACGGCAACCGGAAAGGAGGTGAGAACAACGAACCAATGGCTTGAACAGCGCATCGCGGAAGCGTGGGCGCTTATCAGGAAGGGCGATCAGTTTGGAATCGGCCGCGCCTTCCTGAACCAGCACGGGGTCATCTGACCCCCTCGCCTCACCCGATCACGGGTGGGGCACCGATAACACGAAACCACAGTCGCAAACAAGGATATGACCCCATGAAACAAGGTGCCATCACCACCGCCCCGATCCAGTATTTCCCGCTGGACGCGCTCTA
>NZ_JAHKNG010000047.1 GCF_018860165.1 Paracoccus marinaquae | reverse complement strand
AAAATCCCATGTCGATCACTCCGTATGCCTCCAGCTGCTTCAAGCCGAGGCAGGGTTGCACATGGGTCAATTCTCAATGACAATTTTGGCGGTTGCCGGGTCAATTCTCAGTGGCAATCAACAGTCATGCAATTCCGACGCACCGGAGAAACGCATGACGACCCACGATCCCATCCCCGCGCGCCTGGCCGCACTGAAGACCACGCCGACGCCCGAATTGAAGAAACAGTGGCGCGAGTTGTTCGACAGCGAGCCGCCGCCGTTCAACCGACGCTACCTGGAGAGCCGACTGGCCTATCGCATCCAGGAGCTGGCCTATGGTGGCCTGAAGCCCGAGACGATCCGGCGGCTTGAACGGCTGGGCGAGGAACTCGACGGCGGTGACAAGAAGAAGCGCGGCATGCGCCTCGACCGGGACCGCCCCATCACCGGCACGCGGCTGCTGCGCGAATGGCAGGGCGCCGAGCAGATCGTCACCGTAACTGCAGACGGCTTCGAATGGCAGGGGCGGCCCTACAAGTCACTGTCCGCCATCGCGCGTGCGATCACCGGCACGCGCTGGAACGGCTGGGTCTTTTTCGGCCTGAAGAACCACAGGGCGCGGACATGACGAAGCCGCCCGAAAAATCGAAGGTCGTCCGCAAGCTGCGCTGCGCCGTCTACACCCGGAAAGCGTTCTCGCAGGTGGTCCACGAAACGCGGCTCGGTACGGGCCATGTAGGCGATCAGAGCTTGCAGGATCCGTTCATGCGCCAGCACACGCCGTTCGAGGTCGGTGGTCTCGGGTGAAGCTATCGGCATGGCGCGGTTCATCCTTCATCGACCGCGCTTTCCGGGCGCTCCGGCAATGCGTCAACATCAAGGGCTGCCAGGCAGGCCTGCGCGATATCGCGGTTCGGAGCATCTGTTCCTGGCACCGTCGCCCAGCCCACCTCCATCAGGGCATCGCGCCGCTGATAGGTCGACGCGGCCCGGATCGTTTCAAGCTTTTCGGCCCGTGCTGGGTCGGACTGTGCCATCTCAAGGCAAACCGGCACCATGGAGGCGACGACATCGCCTTGGGACATCGCCATCGCCCTGTCATTCGCGGTTCCGCCGGTCACCCAGCCGCCCCAGGTAAAACCGACCACGCCGACGAAAACCGCACCGATCACGGCACCATAGACGCCGGGCTTGAGCCATTCGGGAGCATTCATTTCAAGTCCTCCTGCGGGGAAAGCGCCGCCTCGCTGTGATTGTTTTTCTCAGTCGCGCCCCGATCCCGGCTCAGCGCCTCTTTCAGGTCGCTGTCGGAAATCGCCCTCAACTCGGTCCGTCCCGCATGGCCGCCCCTTCCGCGCACCGTCAGGTAGGTCGCCGTCCGGCGATACGCCTCGAAACTGAGCCCCTGAAGAAGCTCCTCTTCGACGAGAACCTCGTAGTCGCCCGCGGGCAGATCGCCCGGGTATCCCGGCAAGGTGAACGGGTTCGAAAACGTCACCGTCGATCTGGTCGACCGCATGTTCATCTCTGGTCTCCGCGATGTTGGCAGATCCGTCGCTCACCACTGTTGACGGCCCCTTGGAGTGCGGGACGGACCAGTCGAACGATTGAGTGTCTTGTACCTCGGGATCGTCCGACTGGCGCTGACGCATGTTAGTCCCGGGCACCGAACCGGCTGCGACCTTCCTGGGGGCAGTCGCCCGTACTGACCTGTGTAAGGGCGGCGAGACCGACCTGCGCGTATCCTTTGGGAAACGGGGGCGATCTGCGTTCCTGCAAACCTTGAAAGGATTGGCGATGGCCGACCCCAGTGTTCTCAACCCGCACCCGCCCGAGTTCGATCGGTTTCTCCAAGCGTCCGTCGGCGAGGACCGGAACGGCTATGCCGTGACGGTGCTCTCCACGCTTGCGCGGCTTGGCCTCGATCCATGGAAGGAAACCGCTGAACTGGTCTCGCTGGGGCGCGACGCCGCGCGGGCACGATTGGGAACGCTGCTTGCCCGATTTCGGGACGTTCCTGCGCTCGTCAGCGACCACGGCAGGATCGCACGAGACCTGAGCCAGCTGCTTCCCGAAGGACCGACGTCAGGTGCCCTGCAACGCGCTGCCTCTACGGTGGCCGATGGCCGCCCGGGAACAAGCGGAGCGATCTGGGCGGTGCTCGCGATCATCTTTGTACTGTTTCAGATGTTCATGGTTGGCGGGTCGGGGTCAGGCGAATGACCGTCTCAACCACAACCATGGGCAGACCGGCACATGCGGCACACAAGTCCGGCACGCTATCGCCTCGCGAACAGGGCGTTCTCTGGGACATGGAGGAACACTTCTGGACCAGTGGTGCCGACAACGCGCGGGCAACGACTGCGACCAACGCCGTCATGGTCTTCCCCTATCCGCCCGGCATCCTCCAGGGCGACCAGATCTGGACCCACCTTCGTGAAAGGACCGGCTGGCGCACCGTTGTCATGGCCGAACGGCGCGTGATGCGGTGTCATGACATCGCCATTCTCACCTATCGCGTCTCGGCAGAGAAACCCGATGTGCCGATCTACAAGGCCCTCTGTGCCTCGACCTACCTCAACGATGACGACAGATGGCTGAGGATTTCCCACCAGCAAACTGCGGTGACTTGAGAAGCGCAGAGGCGATCGACCTGCCGCAGGTGCCGGGACTAACCTGCGTCAGTGCGGCGTGACGCAGACATCCGTTAGGTGAGACGTGCCCGCCGAATGTTTGGTGGTGCATCTTTTTCCGAGTACCTGAGAAGCGTGTGGGCGTGCCGATCCCAATAAGGTCGGCATGTTGGCGCGCTTCTTATTCTCGGAGCGTCCAGGAAAGGACAATCCCAATGACTCCCGAACAGAACAAGACCGCCGAAAAGATGACCTCCGTGAAGGCCGCATGGGACAAGGCGCCCGCTGGTCCGAAGAAGGATGCGGCGCTGAAGCACTACCAGGCAGCCGAGAAGGCCAACACCGCGAAGAACGACGCCGAGACCAACAAGGAACTCGATGCGGCGACCCACGCCCTCGCGTAACCTCCGGCGTCTGACGTGAACACCGGGGCCGCCTGCCGAGCAAGAGAGGGCGGCCCTCTCATTTCAGTAGCGGCCCAGTCTGGTCCAGATATTCCGGATCGAACTCGGCAAGTTCCACCAGCCCGCCATAGTCGTGAAACGTCACGCGGCCGTCCCGAAAGGTGACCAGTCCACTCTCGCGAAGCTGCCGCAGGACGCGGTTCACATGGACCGCGCTCAACCCCAGCGTATCGGCGAGGTGGTATTGCGTCAGAGGGCAGTCGAATCCTTCCTTGCTGCCTATGCCGACCAGCGCAAGCCTCGATCCCAGTTCCAGCAGGAAATGCGCCATGCGGGCCTCCGCATTACGCCGACCGATCCCGACCAGATGCTCCACGACCATCGCTTCGTCCCTTGACGCTGCCCAGAGTATGGCGGTCGCGAGGCGCGGCGTCCGCGCGAAGGCATCGATAAGGTCGCTCGCCAGCACTTCGGCGGCCTCGATGTCAACGATGGGTTCGAAGCTGTGATCCGACGTGCGCAACAGGACGCTGCGCAATCCCAGAAAATCCCCCGGCACCTGGAAATCCACGATCTGCCGCGTCCCGTCGGCCTGGAGCTTGTAGGAACAGACCCAACCCGACGACAGAATGTACGCAGCTTGAGCCGACTGCCCCTGATGCACCATGTCACGCCCCGCGACGAATGAGCGACGACGCTCATGCAGTCGTTCAAGCACGGCCAGCTCGACCTCCGACAGGGCGACGAAGGCGGAGAGCTTGCGTGTCAGGGGGCTGTGTTCGGCTGATGTCATGAAGGCTCCCGGCGTGCCGTGACCCAGGAGCGGAAATCGGTCCGGACACTGCTCTGGATCAGTCCAGCATAGAGCACTTCCTGCGAGAAGTACGGATGTATCTGAAACTCGCCTTCCACGGGGATCACGATGCCAAGGAAGGGACGCCAGATGTCGACCGCGAGCGAACATGCAGGCCAGGCCGCCCTGTCAATCTGCGAGGCGCTCCTGCTTGCCTTGAACGATCGCGGGTTGCTGCCGGAGCACGAGATTGTGGGGGTTCTTCGCGACGCCGCGGCGACCCATGAGAATGCCGTTGGCACCGAACTCGAAATGGAAATGCACCGGGCCGTCGCCGAAATGATCAATTCGATCATAGCTGGCGGGAACTCCGTTCGACGCCCGTGATGCAATACCGCGGCGGTCTGATCCGCAATCTCGAAGAATAGCCCCGCCAAGTTGTCGCCGCCTTGCGCGCATCGAAGCCGGGCATTCGAAAAAGGCACTTACGCCCGACAATCCTCGACAAGGAGCACGTCGATGTCATTCACTCCCCTCCACGACCGGGTCCTCGTTCGCCGCATTGAAGGCGACGAGGCGACCAAGGGCGGCCTCATCATTCCAGATACCGCCAAGGAGAAGCCTCAAAAAGGCGAAGTTGTCTGCGTCGGCGCTGGGGGAAGGCGCGAGGACGGCGAACGCATCCCGATGGACGTCAAAGCCGGCGACCGGATCCTGTTCGGAAAATGGTCCGGCTCAGAGATCAAACTCGATGGCGAAGACGTTCTGATCATGAAGGAGGGCGACATTCTCGGCGTGATCGCCTGAGTCCGAAACCTTTCCATCAACCCCAGTCTCAGGAACTCACACCCATGTCCGCCAAGGAAGTTCGATTCAGTACCGACGCCCGCGACCGAATGCTGAAAGGCATCAACACGCTGGCAAATGCCGTCAAGATCACACTCGGCCCCAAGGGCCGAAACGTCATTCTCGATAAATCCTGGGGTGCGCCGCGCATCACCAAGGACGGTGTGACCGTCGCCAAGGAGATCGAGCTTTCGGACCATTTCGAGAACATGGGCGCCCAGATGGTCAAGGAGGTCGCGCAGCGTACGAACGACGAGGCCGGCGACGGAACCACCACGGCAACCGTACTCGCCCATGCGATTGTCCGGGAAGGCATGAAGTCGGTTGCGGCCGGCATGAACCCGATGGATCTCAAACGCGGAATCGACAGGGCGGTGGCCGCAGTCGTGGCCGAGATCAAGACCATGTCCCGACCTGTGGGCGATAGCGACGAGATTGCCAAGGTCGGCTCCATTTCGGCCAATGGCGAAGTCGAGATTGGCCGGCAGATCGCCGACGCGATGGCCAAGGTCGGCAAGGAAGGCGTGATCACCGTCGAGGAAAACAAAGGGTTGGAGACCGAGACCGAAGTGGTCGAAGGCATGCAGTTCGACCGCGGCTATTTGAGTCCCTACTTCATCACGAACGCCCAGAAGATGGTCGTCGAGCTGGATGACTGCGTCGTCCTGCTTCACGAGAAGAAGTTGACCTCGCTCGCCTCAATGGTGCCGTTGCTGGAGGCCGTGATCCAGGCCGAGAAGCAACTGCTGATCGTGGCCGAGGATATCGAAGGCGAGGCGCTGGCGACGCTGGTCGTCAACAAGCTGCGCGGCGGATTGAAGGTGGCGGCCGTCAAGGCACCGGGCTTCGGGGATCGCCGCAAGGCGATGATGGAAGACATCGCCGTGCTGACGGGCGGTCAGGTGATTTCCGTGGAAATGGGCACCAAGCTGGAGAATGTCACCATGGACATGCTCGGGTCCGCCAGAAAGGTCACGATCACCAAAGATGACACGACGATCATCGACGGTGCTGGCGACAAGGATGCGATCGCGGCGCGCGTCACGCAGATTCGCGCGCAGATAGAGGAAACCGCTTCGGACTACGACAAGGAGAAGCTGCAGGAACGGCTGGCCAAGCTTGCCGGAGGTATCGCCGTGATCCGGGTCGGCGGGGCAACCGAGATCGAGGTGAAGGAGCGCAAGGACCGCGTCGACGATGCGCTGAACGCCACCCGCGCTGCGGTTCAGGAAGGTGTCGTGCCCGGCGGCGGCGTGGCCCTGGTTCACGCCGGAAAGGTGCTGGCGACGCTGAAGGGCGAGAATGGCGATCAGAATGCCGGCATCATGATCGTCCGGCGCGCGATCCAGGCACCGCTGCGCCAGATTGCCGAAAATGCCGGGGTCGACGGATCGGTCGTTGTTGGCAAGGTCATCGAGAACGACAGCCGGAGCTTCGGTTTCGACGCGCAGGCCGAGGAGTACATCGACATGCTGAAGGCCGGCGTTATCGACCCGACGAAAGTCGTTCGGATCGCACTGGAAAATGCCGCGTCCATTGCCGGGCTATTGATCACGACCGAGGCGATGGTCGCGCAAAAACCCAAGGAGGGCGGCGCCGGTAACGAAATGTCCGATATGGGTGGAGTGGGCGGAATGATGTGAATGGACGGGGCCTGTGCGCGGGAGCCTCGGGACGAGAAATCACATTCTCGATGGACATGAACACCGATCAATTCGCTTAAAGAATTCAGAACCAGGAGAAACTGGAATGGCCAAAGGTGACAAACAACGCGGCAACCGTGAAGCGAAGAAGCCCAAGAAGGTGAAGGAAAAGGTCGTTGCAACAGCCGACTTCACGAAGGGCAAAGCCTTGACCAATCTTGGTAATCACAAGAAAAAATAGCGAGAGGGCCAAGTGATTGTCTATCACTGAGTACGGAGCCTGATGGCGGCGGGGGACGCGGCGCATAACGCTATGGCAGTGCTTCCGCTGCGCAAGGCTGCACCTATGGGACGAGAAGCACCGGAGACTTCTTTAATTCGCGGAGTCCCGGACGCCTGCCGTCCGGGACGCGGCTGAGGCGCCGGCAGCTGCTTCTCGTGGTCAGCGCATCCGCGTTGCGATGGCACAGTCTCTCTCGACCCGAAAAGGTATGCTTCTCCCGTGATCGATACTCAACCAGGCCTGCCCCATGAGGCCGCCGACAGCATAACGAAACCATTCGCACGCTTCCTGAAGATCGAAGCGGCAGCTGGTGGGCTCCTGCTTGCGGCTGTTCTGCTGGCTTTAGCGCTGGCCAACTCGCCATGGCAAGAAGGTTTTCTGGGCTTCTGGGAGACCCCCATCGGTCTCACATTCGGCTCTTTGGATTTCACCCGCTCGCTTCGGCACTGGATCAACGACGGTCTGATGACCCTTTTCTTCTTCGTGCTTTCTCTGGAACTCAAGCGCGAGTTGGTGCTGGGCGAATTGCGAAACCCTCGACAGGCCGCCCTTCCGTTCGTAGGCGCCTTGGGTGGTATGGTCGTGCCAGTCTCTTTGTATCTTGTGTTGATGTCCGGTCAGCCCGGCATGCACGGCTGGGGAACTGTGATGGCAACCGATACGGCCTTCGTGATCGGGTGCCTGGCGCTCTTCGGACGCCGGATCCCGCCCACCTTGCGATTGTTCCTGCTGTCTTTGGCCATCTTTGACGACGTCGGTGCAATCCTCGTAGTCGCCTTCGGTTACGGTGAGGCGTTGAACTGGTCGGCTCTCGGATTGGGCTTTCTGGGGATTTGTATCGTCGCAGGCGCATCGCGACTCGGGATCAGAAGCGTACCGGTCTATTTCCTTCTGGGAGCGGCAGTCTGGTTATGCTTCGATGCTTCCGGCGTCCACGCGACCATTGCAGGTGTCATTCTGGGCCTGATGACGCCAACGCGCATATGGGTGAGCGATGCCCGCCTGCGTGAGATCCTTGGGCGGGTCCTCGCCGTTCCGACGGGCGATCGTCGACAAGGAAATGCCGCAAGCCACCGCGACCTGCGTCAAGCCGGCAGAGCAGTCACTGAGTCGCTCTCACCAGTCGAACGGCTCGAGATGATGCTGCACCCCTGGGTCGGCTTTGCAATCATGCCGATCTTCGCACTGGCAAATGCCGGCATCACGATTCAGGGTGTCGATTTCGTACAACCGGTCTCGCTGGCGATCATTGTCGGCTTGGTGTTGGGAAAACCGATCGGCGTCTTCGGGTTCAGCTGGATTGCCGTCCGATCCGGCCTGGCGGCACTCGCGCCGGGCTTGTCGTGGCCGTTCATTCTGGCCGGGTCGTTTCTGACCGGGATTGGTTTCACGATGTCGCTGCTCATCGCGGGCCTCGCATTCGACCGTTCCGTCCTGAATGCGGCGAAGTTGGGCATTCTCGCAGGATCAGCTATCTCTGCGGCAATTGGCATCCTCATGCTGCTACTCCTTACGCTTCTCGTAGCCCGAGCAGGAAGCGCCACGGCAGCTGGGCATAAAGTTCAGAAAATCTAGAATGGGAAGAAGATCGGGATCGCCCCCACCACCGATCCGCCGACGATAATGTTCATCGGAATACCGATTCTCAGGAAATCGCCAAATCTGTAGTTTCCTGCGCCATACACCAGTGTGTTGGTCTGATAGCCAACCGGGGTCGCAAAGCTCGCGCTTGCACCAAACATCACGGCGACGACGAACGGCCTTGGGTCGGCGCCAAGTTCTGCCGCAACACCGATCGCGAGCGGTGTAACCACGACGGCCACGGCGTTGTTGGTGACCGCCTCGGTAAGCGCCGAAGACAGTATGTAGATCACTGCGAGCGTGACAATTGGAGGAAACTCAATGAGTGCCGGAGCCAATGTCTCCACGATCAAGCTGACAGCCCCTGTATTCTGCATACCGGTGCCGACGATCAACATGGAAAAGATCAGCACAAGGACGCTGGCGTCAATGGAGGCCCAAGCCTCATCGTTGTCGATGCACCGGAGCACGAGGATGGCAGCGACCGCGACGAGGGCAAGCACGCTTATCTCGGCGAACCCGGCAGCGGCGAGCGCCACAACCGCGAAAAGAGCGAACAGAGCAAGGGGCGCTTTCCCGCGGCGGAACGCGCGCGCCCCCGCGTCCGTGATGGCGGCAAGATCGCCCACCTCGGTCAGACGGGCAAATCCTTCAGGAGTTCCTTCCAGTAGCAGCGTGTCTGCCGGGCGCAATAGCGCGGTGGAGAGGTCGGGTCCAAGTAGTTCGCCATGTCGGTGGGCGCCGAGTACCCGCATTCCGTAACGGTGTCCCATGGCAAGCTGCGCAATTCGCACCCCGCGGCTTCGGCGCGACAGCGTCACGATTGCCTCGGCGACGATCAATTCGGGGATGTTTTCCGTCGCTGGCCCTTGGCGCAACCCGACTTCGATCCCTGGAAGCTTCCTCAGAGTGAGCAGTTCCGATGTCGCCACCTTGGCAATGATCCTGTCGCCAGGTTCGAGTACATATTCCCTCAAACCGTCGCGCTTTACCCCAGACCGCGCGCGGATGCCAACGATCTCAATACCTCGTCGATTGAGGGCGGCGATTTCATGAATAGGTCGACCAATGCTCGGGTAGTCCTCTCGTAGGCGTACCTCGGTCAAGAAAATCGCTCCATCGTCGTCGCCCTGTCCTGCAAGATTCTTTCGGTCCGGAAGCAGGACAGGGCCCATCAGAAGGAGCGCCACGCCCCCCGTTGCCGCGGCCACCAGGCCGACGGGCGTGATCTCGAAAATTGAAAATGGCTCCAAGCCAGACGCCTGGGACACGCCGTCAACTAGGAGGTTGGTCGACGTGCCGATCAGAGTACAAGTCCCGCCCAGGACCGCCATGTAGGATAGCGGGATCAACAGGCGCGTCGCAGCAAAGTCGAGACTCTGCGCCAAACGGATGGCCACCGGTATCAAGACAACGACGACCGGCGTGTTATTCATCAAGCCCGAGGCGACAAGCGTCGCGATGAGAAACGCCGCTGTGCCCGCAATCGGGCGTTTTCTCGCCGCGGCGACGACCCGGTTCGCGAGTGCGTCGAGAAGCCCGGTTCGGACCAAAGCGCCGCTGATTACGAACATCGCGGCGATCGTGAGGGGTGCAGGGTTGGCGAATGCCGCCAGAACTTCATTCGTGGGGACAAACCCGAAGATAATAAACAATGCGGCAGCCCCCGCAGCGGTTACGTCCGGCTCGAAGCGCTCGGAAATAAATGCCGCAAACAAGAGAAGAACAATTGCCAGCGCAATGTAGGGTTCATAGCCGTTGGTGAGATCGATCAACCCATCCTCCGGGCTATATACATTCGCCACAGATGGTCTTTCGGACGAATAATCCATCCTCTGGAGTAATCAGCGGCAGACAGATCGACCTCAATGTCCCCGACATTTAGCCGTATCGAATATGGACCAGCGGCGACGTAGCCGTCCGCTGCACGACAATTGCCTTGCGCGCCGACTCTACAGCGTGTGTCGAGCACGATCAAACTATCAAAGGCCTCCCGTTCGTCTCGCCCGCGGGCTCCTAAGAGCTGCTTGTGCCACCGAAATTTTTGGCCAATTTTCATCTGAGGCGGCCCCCGCAGACACGAGCCTGCTCCCGCATCACGGCGTAGTCGCTCAACATCTCCGCGACCGCCGATCCCTGTGGCAGCAAGGCCAGGTCCTCGGCCGCCCGCGCCTGGAACTCCCTGCCATACTCGACCACGGGCGGGCACGTCGCGAGCCTCCCGTCCTCAGAACGAAGCGTCGCGCAGCCGCTCAGCAAGATCGTGGTGATCGCGAGGACGGCGAGCGGCCGCTTCCAGCATCCGGCGTTGGACGTCATTGGCCTTCTCCATGGCTTCGATGCGTTCGACGAGGCGTCCTGCTCGCTCCCCGGAGCGGCGCAGGGAAAGCAGGAACAGAAGGATCGAAGAGGCGGTGGCGCCGTAGCGGAGCACCGTGCACGCCCATGCCGATCCGGCGAGCGTGGCGAGGAGGCCGCCAATCACCGCCGCCCCCGGCGCCAGTCATCGAGGCGGGCGTAAATCGTGACCGCGATTCCGCCCAGCGCGACCGCGATGAACACCCAGCGCAGGGTGTCGAGATACGGGACGAGCGGCAGGATCGCGGTCTGGGTCTCGGTGAGCAACTGCTGAGCCACCTCGACTCCGGCCGCTCCGAGCGTCGCGACACCCGCCGCGCCACCGCCCTTCATGGTGCGGCTGGCGGCCAGCACTTCGCGCGCAGGCGGCGTCTCGGCTGCGAATGCGGTCTCCCGGACCGGGAACCGCTCGCCCCATTGTCGCGCGGGCCCCAGGTCGACATGCATGAACCCCGAGCGCGGGTAAAAGCCGAAGCCGAGGAACCCGACCTCGCGCGCCGCGGCCTCGAAGGCCACTGGGTCGTGGTTCGCCATGGCGATATCGAAGGCGGCGCCCTCAAGATGTTTCGACCGGGTAGCACCGCCGACAGCGCGGTTGTGCTCGGGGCTGCGATAGGCGGAACGCACGATCAGCGGCTTGCCCAACCGGTCGCGCAGCGCCTGTAGTTTGTCGAGCGCGGGTTCGTTGATCAGCTTTCCAGTGCCCCGGCAGGCGATCTCGGCCGGGCTGAAATTCGGCCAGCGCCAGGTGCCCTCAGGCACGTTGCGCCAATGGCCGTGGAAGGTCGTGGTCATGGGGTCCTCCAGAAACGAAAAACCCGCCTCAAGGGCGGGTCATTGCGGGCCGATGAATGGAATGGTGAGCGGCTAAGGGCTGCCGCCGAAGATCTTCAGCTTGATGGCGATGCCCGCGAGCAGCGCCAGCATGACGCCGGTTGTGATCATGCGGACGGCGGTCTGCATCGCGGTGCGCCGCACCAGACGGATGCAATCCACGAGGGAGCGCAGATCGCGGATGTCGAGCGCGGCCTCGTCGCCGTCGAGGCCGACATCGGCCAGTGCGCGCTTCGCGCCTTCCTCCGCCGCCCGCGTGAGGATCGCCTCGAACTCGGCGTCGGGCATGCGCACGAAGCCATCGGATCGGGGTGGTGTCATCGGATCCTCCTTCCGCCGCTCAGCCGATCTTCGCGCCCCAGAAGGACGTGTGATAGGCGGCGAAGTAGCCGTCCGCGACCCGGAAATACCCCTGCAGCTCGACGGTATCGCCCGCGGTGAGCGGGACCATGGTCTGCAGCCAGATGGCGGTGGCGAGCGAAACGTGGGTGGCGGAAATTTCGCCGAGGGAGCCGCGGATTTCGGTCGTGCCGTTCACAACGAGGCGGCCGCGCATGCGCGCGGTGGTGCTGGCGTTGACCTTGTACATGAGCGTCGCGCCGAAGAGGTAGGTGCCGTCGACCGGGGCCACGAAGTGGTTGTTCGCGGCGTCGAAGGCCCCCTGATCGTTGTAATCCGTGTTGTTGAGACCGATCTTCGTCCAGGTCCCGAGGCCGACATAGTTGTCGTAGTTCGTGTACGCCTTGAAGCGAGGCAGGCGCGGCTGGTCGACGATGCCGGTGGCGTTGTCGACGCTCAGCCCATCGAAGAAAGTGCTGCCGTCGGCCGAGACGGCGAGCCGGAACCTGTCCGTGCCGAACAGCCCCACCAGCGCCTTGGTCACGAAGCCAGTCTGCAGCGTCAGGCCGAGATCATCGGCGGCGGCCTCCTTGTTCATCGTGTAGAAGAGATCGCCGGTGCCGCCCTCGGCCACGGTCTTTGCGGTCCAGAGGGCGGCGTTCAGCTTGGCCGAGAACGGGTTCGAGGCATCCGCTGTCGTGCCGAGGCCCAGCAGCGCCATGTTCTGCAGCGTCGCGGGCGTCGTGCCGACCCAGCCCGCGCCGTCGTAGGCGAGCAGCAGAGCCTCGTCCTCGACCCAAGCCCGCCAACCGGTGCGCGGTGGTAGGCGCAGCCAGTCGCCATCGGTCCAGAGCGCGACGTTCATGTCCCAGCCCGCCCAGTCGCCGGTCGCGCCCGAGGCGACGATGTAGCGGTCACCATCGGCGGGGCTGCCGGGCGGTGCAGTCAGGTTCCGGTCGCGGACGGAAAGCTGGACGAGCCCGTCGAGGATCCGCAGCGCCTCGTTGTGGGTGACATGCTTCTGGGCCTGCGCCGCCAGGATGTACGGCAATAGGAGATGGGTCGTGGCGTCGGACATGGGTTGGCTTTCAGAGCGTGAGCGTGACAGTCTTGGGCGCGCCCCGCCCGACGAGGGCGGAGAGCTGGTAGATGCGGATGTCGAGCGTGTCGCCGGGGCCGAGCGGAGCGCCCCAGTCGGCGGTCTGCTGGGCGGCGGTGTAGACGGCGCTGGCGGTGGCGGTGCTCAGCAGCCGCTTTACCGTTGCACCGTCGAGGATTTCGACCTCGTAGGCTTCCAGTTCCTCCGCCATCGGCACTTCGACAGCGCCCCAGCTGTCGGCGGCGAGCGCGCGGGACCGGCGTGTCCAGCGGATCGTCAGATCGCCGGTCGTGCGAGGCCTACGCCACGGCTGCTCGACATGGGTGGCCGCAGGCCAGCGGACGATCCAGTGGATCGTTCGCAGCCGCGAACGCCCGGAGCGCAAGCGGAGGGCCGGACATGACGAAGCCACCCGATAAATCGAAACTCGTCCGCAAGCTGCGGTGCGCGGTCTACACCCGGAAATCCTCCGAGGAAGGACTGGAGCAGGAGTTCAACTCGCTCCACGCCCAGCGTGAGGCCTGCGAGGCATTCATCGCCAGCCAGCGGTCCGAGGGCTGGGTGCTGGTCCGCGATCAGTATGACGACGGCGGCATCTCCGGCGGCACGCTGGAACGGCCCGGCCTGAAGCGGCTGCTGGAGGATATCGAGGACGGGCTGGTCGACGTGGTCGTGGTCTACAAGATCGACCGGCTAAGCCGCTCGCTCGCCGATTTTGCCAAGCTGGTCGAGGTGTTCGACCGGAACGGGGTGACCTTCGTCTCGGTGACGCAGTCGTTCAACACCACCACGTCGATGGGACGGCTGACGCTGAACATCCTGCTCTCCTTCGCCCAGTTCGAGCGCGAGGTGACGGCCGAGCGCATCCGCGACAAGGTCGCCGCCAGCCGGAAGAAGGGCATGTGGATGGGCGGGGTGCCACCCTACGGGTATCGGGCCGAGAACCGGAAGCTGGTGATCGACGAAGAAACCGCTGCGCATGTCCGCTGGATCTTCGCCCGCTTCCTCGAGATCGGGTCCTGCACGGAACTGGCGCGGGAGGTTGGCACGCGCGGTCTCCGGACGCCGCGCGGCAACCGTATCGACAAGAAATACATCTATCGGATGCTCAGCAACCGCTCCTACATCGGCGAAGCGGTCCACAAGAGCGAGAGCTATCCCGGCGAACACGACGCCATCATCGACCGCGAGACGTGGGACCGTGTGCATGCCATCCTGCAGGAGAGCCCGCGCAAGCGCGCGGCCCGCACACGCGCCGACACGCCCGCGCTGCTGAAGGGGCTACTGTTCGGGCCCGATGGCGCCGCGTTTTCGCCGACCCATACCCGCAAGGGCGACAGGCTCTACCGCTACTACGTGAGCCAGACGGTGCTAAAGCATGGCGCCGGGTCTTGCCCTATCGGCCGCGTGCCCGCGGGCGAGATCGAGTGCGCTGTCATAGACCAACTCCGCGCCGTGCTCCGCCAGCCCGAGATCGTTGCGGGGACGTGGAAGGCGGCACGTGCCCACGCCGACGACATCTCCGAGGCCGATGCCCGCGCGGCCCTGCAGCAGCTCGACCCGCTTTGGGACGAACTCTTCCCCGCCGAACAGGCACGCATTGTGGCGCTGTTGGTCGAGCGTGTCGACATAGGCACCAAAGGGCTGAACGTGCGCCTGCGCGTCGATGGCCTCGGCAGCCTCGCGCGCGAGATGCTGGCCGGCGGAATCGAGGCTGCCGCATGACCCGAGGGACTCCAATCCCCGAGACCGTGACGCTCCATGTCCCGTTCCGTATCGTGAAGCGCGGCGGGCGGAAGGAGATGCAGCTGGCTTCGGGAGAGTCGGCCCCCCGTGCGCGTTTCGACAACACCATGATCAAAGCCATAGCGCGTGCATTTCGATGGCAGCGGTTGCTCGACTCGGGCGAGTTCGCCACCATTGCCGACTTGGCAGCACACGAACGCATCGCAGCCCCTTACTTGACCCGGCTCCTGCGTCTCACCCAGCTTTCACCGGAGATTGTCGAGGCCATCCTTGAGGGAAGACAGCCGCCCGACCTGACGCTCGAGTCGCTGCGGGCGCAGTTTCCCACGGATTGGAACAGTCAGCGCGCATTGCTGCGACTTTGAATTCCGCAAGCACTTGGTGAACACGCCCGACTCGATGGATGGCTTGTGCTTTTAGCCAGTTTGGCCAAAGTAAGCCATGCAAGAGCGGAGAGTCAGATGCAGATCCTGACCGCGAAAGACGCGAAGTACGGCTTCGGGCGGCTGATTGATCTCGCCCGAGCCGAGCCTGTCGCGGTGGCGAAGCATGGACGCCCCGTTGTCGTCGTGCTGGCCGTCGAGGAATACGAGCGGCTGAAGGCGCTGGACAAGCCTGGCATCAGTCCGGGTGAACAAAACGCAGGAAAGAAAACGAGCGAATGATTGCAGACCACCTGACCGGAATCGAACAGTTTGGCGCGGACCTATGGAAGTTGGCCGACGACCTGCGGGCCAACTCCGGTCTCGCATCGAACGAGTACTTCATGCCAATCATGGGGCTCCTTTTCCTGCGCCAAGCCACGAACCGCTACTATGCTGCTCTCGCTGCGATCGAGGCGGACAAGGCCGCCGGCAAGATGCCGGATCGACCGCTGGTCGACGCCGACTTCCGCCGCCGCCGCGCAATGCTGCTGCCCGAGGCGGCCCGTTACGACGTGATCCTCGACATGCCCAAGGGCGGTCAGCTTGGCGCCGCGCTCACCGCCGCCATGGAGGAGGTCGAGAAGCATTTCCCGCCGCTCGCTGGCCAGTTGCCGAAGGACTACGAGCGCTTCGACGATGACCTGCTCGAAAGCATGATGCGCAAGTTCGACACCGAGGCCCTGCGCAATGCTTCCGGCGACGTCTTCGGCCGCATCTATGAATACTTCCTCGCCGAGTTCTCCAAGCAGGGCGCCCATGACAACGGCGAATTCTTCACGCCGCCCTCCATCGTCCAGACCATCGTCAATGTGATCGAGCCAGACCACGGCATCGTTTTCGACCCAGCGTGCGGCTCGGGCGGCATGTTCGTGCAGTCCAGCCACTTCATCGAGGACGCGGGCCAGGACACGATGAAGCGCGTCACCTTCTACGGCCACGAAAAGAACGAGACGACAGCGAAGCTCGCCCAGATCAACCTCGCTGTCCACGGCCTGCAGGGCACGATCCGGGCTGGGAACGAGGCGATCACATACTACAAGGATCCGCACGAACTGGTCGGCAAGTGCGACTTCGTGATGGCCAATCCGCCCTTCAACGTGGACGAGGTCGACGCCGACAAGGTCAAGGGTGACAAGCGGCTGCCCTTCGGCCTGCCGGGCGTGAACAAGGCCAAGAAGGTCTCGAACGCCAACTACCTGTGGATGTCCTATTTCTACAGCTACCTGAACGACGACGGCCGCGCCGGGGTCGTCATGTCCAGCCAGGCGTCCAGCGCCGGGCGGGACGAGGCGATCGTGCGCCAAAAGCTGGTCGAGACTGGCGCCGTCGACGTGATGATCGATATCCGCGGCAACTTCTTCTACACGCGCACCGTGCCCTGCCAGCTGTGGTTCTTCGACCGGGCGAAGGAGCGTGACCCCGAGCGCGCCGATCACGTCCTGATGCTCGATGCGCGCAACATCTACCGCAAGGTATCGCGCGCCATCTACGATTTCGCACCCGAGCAGCAGAAGAACATTGCCGCCATCGTCTGGCTCTATCGCGGCGAGGCTGACCGGTTCCTGAAACTCGTCGAAAGCTACCTTACGCAGGCCATTGCAGAGGGCCAGGCGACGGCGGAGCCGCTGGCAGACTATGACAAGGCGCTCGGCAAGCTCATCGACCTGGTGCATCCCTTCGTCACCGAAAAGCGCGATCCGGATCCGCTGGCGGAGACTTGGGGCGAACTGACCGGCGCGCGCACAACGCTGGCAGCGGATATCGCGGGGTTCGACGCCGAGGTGACCGCGAGGGCGGCGGACTGGGCGGGTGCCGCGCGCGACAATGCCGGGCTGCACGGGGCCCGCACCGGGCTGCACCCCATGGCCGACCGCTGCCGCGATATGACCAAGCAGATCGACCTCGCCGCTAAGCTGGCCGGGCGGGTGGTGGACACGGCCATCAAGGAGCTGGATGCCCGCGACCACGCCCTTTGGCCCAATGCCGAGGTCACGCGCTCCCGCAAGGCGCTGGAGGGCGCACGGGCCGCTGCGGTCGAGGCGCTTCGGACGGCGCGGTATTTCGTGAAACAGGCAGACTGGCTACAGGAGCGGTTCCCCGACGCCGCGCTTCGCGATGTCGAGGGGCTGGTGAAGCGGGTCAGCCGCGCCGAGATCGCGGCGCATGACCACAGCCTGACGCCCGGCCGCTACGTCGGCGTCGCGCCCGAGGAGGTGGACGAAGATTTCGATTTCGAGGAGGCACTGCGGTCGATCCACATCGACCTGAAGGGGTTGAACGAGGAAGCTGTGGAACTGGCGGAGCATATTGCTCGGAACTTTGAGGAGTTGGGGGCGTGACGCTCGTTCGGAAGCGTCTTCACCAGTTGGGGCGTGTAGTGACGGGGAAAACTCCGCCGACTGCACGGCAGGAGCTTTTTCAAGGCGAATATCTATTCATCACCCCAAGCGATCTTGACTACAATCATTATTATTGCCGAAGCGCCGAGCGGACTGTTTCTGAGCAGGCAAAGGCGACGCTCAGAAATCAGTTCATTCCTGCCAACGCGGTCATGTTTACCTGTATCGGCGCGACGATCGGAAAATGTGGAATTGCTCCTTCGGAATGCCTGACGAACCAGCAAATCAATTCAGTAATTGCCAACGATGAGTGTGATCCGAGATTCCTATACTACCTGCTTTGCAACAGCGTTGATATCGTAAAGGGGATGGGCGGTGGCGCCGCAACCCCAATCGTCAACAAGTCCAAGTTTGAAAATATTGATTTCCTTGTTCCCCCGCTTCGCCAGCAGCAAGAGGTCGGCAGGATACTTTCCGCCTACGACGACATGATCGAGAACAACCGGCGGCGGATTGTGCTGTTGGAGGAGGCGGCGCGGCTGCTCTACCGCGAGTGGTTCGTCCACTTCCGCTTCCCCGGCCACGAACACGTCCCCCTCACCGACGGCCTCCCCAATGGCTGGGAGCGGCAGATCTTCGATGACGTCTGCGAGACAATTGGTGGAGGAACCCCAAAGACTGAAAAGCCCGAGTTCTGGAATGACGGCGATATCCCTTGGTACACGCCCACGGACATCACCCGGAACTCATGCCTCGCTTTGCTCGACAGCGCGACAAAGATCACGGAAGCCGGACTGCGGGGCTCTTCGGCAAAGATGCTCCCGGCCGGAACGGTGTTGATGACCAGCCGCGCCTCAGTCGGCTTTTTCGGGATCATCGAAACGCCGTCCTGCACCAATCAGGGCTTCGTAAGTATCATCCCGCACGATCCCCGCGCCCGAATGTATCTGCTGCACAACCTGATGCACCGCGTCGAGGAAATCCGCTCCCACGCCGGTGGCGCGACCTACAAGGAGATCAGCAAGGGAAAGTTTCGCGCATTGCCGGTGATCATTCCTGACGCGGCGCTGCTTCGCGAGTTCGAGGACCAGGCTTCGACATTGCACTCACAGGTTCGCACCTTGCACACACAAAACCAGAAGCTCGCCCAAGCCCGCGACCTCCTCCTGCCGCGCCTGATGAACGGGGAGATCGCGGTATGACGCAAGACGATCGTCCCTCCCTGTTCGGTGATGATCCGGACGCCGCAGCTCGGCTGTTCGTCGAGATGCTGCCGCCAGAAGTCCATCTGATCCAACTGCTCGGTGAATGGCTTCCGACTGATCAATTGAAAGCAATAAGGGAGCTTCTGCAGCGAAACCATCAAGCCGCAGAAGCGTCCCGCATCAAGTTCGACGAACTCAGGCAACAGCTGAACGCCACCCCTAACGACGAGCAACTGGACCGGCTCCACAATGACCGCTTCTGGTCAAGGGTCTTTATGGATTCCGCGCATAGCATGTCCGCCGTTGGGATGCTCGCACCCTTCATGGAGTCCCTGTTTGTTGCCATCTTCGCGGGACTGAGGAGGTGGCAAGTTGAGGACATGGGCGACACGCGGCGGCAACGCGCCGACGATCAGTTCTGGAATCCGCAGATCTACTTCGAAAAGGACATGCCTAAGGCCAACCTCGTGAAAGGCATCGAGCAGTTGGCAGGTTCATGTGGGCTGCAGCCATACTTGCCTGCTGGGTATGACAGAACTCTGGCTGCCCTTTTCGCTTATCGCAACAACATGTTTCACAATGGGTTTTTATGGCCAGCCGAGACCATCAGCAAGTTCTCGAACCGCGTCGCATCGGAAAAGTGGCCGGAATCCTGGTTCACTAGCGTGGATAAGGCAGGCAAACCTTGGCTGTATTACATGTCTCCTGAGTTCTGCGATCACTGCGTTAAGCTGATTGATGAGATCCTAGATGGAACTGGGCGGTATCTAAAAGAACGTGGTTTGTGATGTCATAGAGGGCGTTGGATGGCGGTAACGGGGATCAACAGCGAGGATCGACTGGTTCAGGCGACCTTCGCCGAGCATCTGGAAACGGTGCTGGGCTGGGAAAACGTCTATGCCTACAACCAGGAGGTGCTCGGGCCGGATGGCACGCTGGGGCGCAAAGACACGACCGAGGCGGTCCTGATCCGCGACCTGCGCGCGGCCCTCCGCCGCCTCAACCCCGACTTGCCGGAACCAGCCATCGACGACGCGATCCGCGCCCTGACCGTCTATGACGTCAGCCGCTCTATGGTGCAGCACAACCGCGATTTCTACCGCATGCTGCGCGGCGGCGTGCCCGTCAGCTACCGCGATGCGCAGGGGCGCCAAAAATCCGCCCGTGCCAGGGTGATCGATTTCGACAACGCCCCCGGGTCCAACCGCTTTCTTGCCGTGCGCGAGCTGAAGCTGACCGGGCTCCGGACGCCCAACTACAACCGCCGCGCCGATCTGGTCTGCTTTGTGAACGGCCTGCCGCTGGTCTTCATCGAGCTGAAGGCTGTCTACAAGAACATCCGCGCGGGGTTCGACGGTAACCTGCGCGACTACATGGACGAAAACGTCATCGCCCATGCGTTCCACCACAACGCGTTCCTGATCGTGTCGAACGGCGACCGCGCCCGCTATGGCTCGATCACCAGCGCGTGGGAGCACTTCAATGAATGGAAGCGGCTGGAAGAGGCGGATGAAGGCAGCGTCGATGCGGAACGTCTGCTGAATGGCATGCTGGCGCACCACCGACTGCTCGATCTGGTCGAGAACTTCATCCTGTTCGACGAGAGCAAGGCGGGCGCCGCGCGCAAGGTGGTGGCGAGAAACCATCAGGTCCTGGGCGTGAACCGCGCCGTCGCCTCGGTCGCACGGCAGGAGGCGATCAAGGCGGAGATCCCGCCCGGAGAACGCCTGCGGCACCGCGTGGTCGAGCTGCCGCTGGAACGCAAGGCGCCGGCGAAACGCAGGAAGGGCGACCAGGCGCTTGTGACGGCGGAAACGGCGCTGCCATCCTTCATCCCCGAAGGCCCGGTCGACATAATCGAGCGGGCGCACCCCGATCTGGGCCGGCTGGGCGTGTTCTGGCACACGCAGGGCAGCGGCAAGTCCTATTCCATGGCCTTCTTCGCTGAGAAGGTGCGGCGCAAGGTGCCGGGTAATTTCACCTTCCTGCTGATGACCGACCGGAATGATCTCGACAGCCAGATCTACAAGACCTTCGTGGGCTGCGGCATTGCCGGGAACGAGACCCCGCGCGCGGCCTCCGGCGATGATCTGGAACGGATCCTGAAGGAGAACAACCAGTACGTCTTCAGCCTGATCCACAAGTTCAACAAGGACGTGGACCCGAAGAAGCCATACAGCGAGCGCGACGACATCATCGTGATCTCGGACGAGGCGCACCGCACGCAGGCAGGGCGGTTGGCCCGCAACATGCGCCTTGCGCTGCCCAATGCCGCCTTCATCGGCTTCACCGGCACGCCGCTGTTCAAGCAGGACGAAATCACCAAGCGCATCTTCGGCGAATATGTCTCGCGCTACGACTTCAAGCGATCCGAGGAGGACGGCGCTACCGTCAAGCTGGTCTACGAGAACCGGGGCGAGAAGCTGGGTGTCGCCAAGACGGATCTGAACGACCGGATCGCCGAGAAGATCGAGGAGGCGGAACTCGACCCGGATCAGGCAGCGCTCCTCGATAAGCTTCTCGGGAAAGACTACGAGGTCATCACCGCCGATGAGCGGCTCGACAAGATCGCAGCCGATTTCGTGGACCACTGCGCAACGAGGTGGGAATCCGGAAAATCCCTCTTCGTTTGTGTCGACAAGATCACCTGCGCCCGGATGCACCAGATGATCATACCGCGATGGCGGGCGAAGGCCGCAGAAGTCAGGGCGGCAGCCGATGCCAAGCAAGCCGAGGCGGATACCACGGCCGACGAAACCATGCGCGCTGTCCTCGCGGAGGAGGCGCAAGTACTGGATGCGCAGGCAACGTGGCTCGAGGAAACCATCGTCGAGATCATCATTAGCGAAGCGCAGAACGAGGTCGCGGACTTCAAGAAATGGGGGTTCGACATCATCCCGCACCGTGCCCTGATGAAGCAGGGTTTCGATACCGGGAATGGCGAACGGATCGATGTCGAGACGGCATTTAAGAACCCCAAGCACCCGTTCCGCGTCGCAATCGTCTGTGCGATGTGGCTGACCGGCTTCGACGTGGAATGCCTGTCGACGCTCTATATCGACAAGCCGATGAAGGCCCACACGCTGATGCAAGCCATCGCGCGCGCGAACAGGGTTTATCCTGGAAAGGATTTCGGCCTGATTGTCGACTACAATGGAATGCTCGCCAGCCTGCGAGCAGCGCTGGCTCAGTACGCGCTGGGCGATGATGGCACAGGCGGAGAAGAGATCATCGCCCCCATCGAGGAGAGGGTGCAGGCCCTGCTCGAAGCTATCGAGGCGACCGAGGCGCATCTGAGGAGCCTCGGCTTCGACCCAAGCGTTCTGCTCGGCTCGAAGGGCTTTGTGCGCATCAGGGGTCTGAAGGACGCCGTGGAAGCCGTCTATTCGACGGATGAGTCCAAGCGGCGCTTCGAGATTCTCGCACGGCAGGTGTTCATTCGCTTCAAGGCGCTGCTGATGGAACCCAGCGCTTGGGCATACGCCGAACGACACGACAACATCGAAGCAATCTACAAGAAGCTGACCGAGCGCCGCGACACGGCTGACGTGACAGAGCTGTTGAAGGAGTTGCACCGGATCGTCAACGAGGCCATCCGGACGCAGGCGCCAGGAGACGACCAAGCCGAGGGACTGACCTTCGACCTCAGTCAGATCGATCTTGAGAAGCTGCGTGATGAATTCGCAAAGAAGGTCAGACGCAAAGCGACCGCGCTTCAGGACATTCGAGACATCGTCGAACAGAAACTCGCCGAGATGCTGGCGCGCAATCCCGCAAGAATGGACTATCAGGTGAAGTACGAGGCAATCATCGCCGACTACAATCGGGAGAAAGACCGAACCACCATCGAGGAGACATTCCGTCGACTGGTCGAGCTCGTCAATAGTCTGGACGAGGAACAGAAGCGCGCAACGAAGGAGGGGCTTGGCGAGGATGAACTCGCGCTCTTCGACCTGCTGCTCAAGGACAACCTGGACAAGACGTCTCGTGAGCGGGTGAAGCAGGCGAGCCGCGACCTCTTGGCATGTTGATTGCCACTGAGAATTGACCCGGCAACCGCCAAAATTGTCATTGAGAATTGACCCATGTGCAACCCTGCCTCGGCTTGAAGCAGCTGGAGGCATACGGAGTGATCGACATGGGATTTTTGAA
>NZ_JAHKNG010000046.1 GCF_018860165.1 Paracoccus marinaquae | reverse complement strand
TCTCCCGGATTTGAAGCCATACCGCCTCTGGCGGCTTCAAATCCGGGAGAGGAGATCATCGACAAAAACGCTGAAGCGGACCGGCTGAAAGCCGGTGGTTTGTATCCGATACATGGAAAATCAACAGGTCAGATCGGCCGCGCGG
This sequence comes from Paracoccus marinaquae, assembly GCF_018860165.1. Classification (GTDB taxonomy): domain Bacteria; phylum Pseudomonadota; class Alphaproteobacteria; order Rhodobacterales; family Rhodobacteraceae; genus Paracoccus; species Paracoccus marinaquae. The sequence continues at coordinate 22,539 of NZ_JAHKNG010000046.1, read as the reverse complement.
CGATTGCCCGCGCTCGGCTTGCAGCCGTCGTTCGCCATCGGCGTCGGCCAGAGCGCGGCCGTCGTCGCGAGGTTCATCCCATGCTGGCCTGCTTCCTGCGACGGCGTGGGTTTCGTCTGCCGGTTCTCGTTGGCGCTGGCGCGGGGCGTCGGCCAGAGCCGGAGCAGTTCCGTCCGGTTCCCGCCACTCGACCGGGTGCCAGAGCAGGCGCGCGGGGTCGGCCAACTCGTCCCCTTCGCGGATGGCGAGGATGAAGAGACGTTCGCGCTTGTGGGGCGCGCCGACTTCCGCCGCCGTGAAGAGGCCTGCCGTAAGCTTGTAGCCCATGCCGACCAGTCCGCTGGCGACTTCGGGGAAGCCGAGGCGGAGATGATGGGCGACATTCTCGAGGAAGACGAAGGGTGGCTCGATCTCGCCGATGATCCGGGCGACATGCGGCCAGAGATGGCGAGGGTCGTCCGCGCCCCGTCGCTTCCCCGCGACGGAGAACGGCTGGCACGGATAGCCCGCAGTGATGATATCCACCGCGCCGCGCCACGGGCGGCCGTCGAAGGTTCCAAGGTCGTCCCAGACAACAGCCTGATCCAGGGACGCGTCTTCCATCCGCGCCACGAGAGTGGCTGCGGCGAAGGTTTCCCGTTCGACATGGCCCACAGCACGATATCCGGGGATGGCGATGGCGAGCCCGAGATCGAGCCCGCCCGCGCCGGAGCAGAGGGAGAGGCCGAGCAGACATGCGTCTCCGGCTCCGGAAGCGTCTCCGGAGGAAGGTAAAACCAGGTCATGCATGCCTCAGGCCGCAGATTTGCGTTTGCGGGTTGGTTCAGGATCGGCGTTTGCGTCCGACGTTTCGGCCGGGGCGTCGGCGTGGTCGCCAAGCCGTTCAGCTTTCACAGCCGCGAAGGTCCGGCCATCGCCTTCGAGGATCGCGTCGCGGCCGGTTTCGGCCTGCCAGCGTTCCACGGCGACATCGACATACGCGGAGCTGATCTCCATCGCGAAGACACGGCGGCCGTTGGCTTCACCCGCCATGATCTGCGACCCTGACCCCGAGAACGGCTCGTAGCAAAGCCCGCCCCGCGCAACATGTTGGCGCATCGGGATTCCGAAGGCGTCAAGCGGTTTCGGCGTGGGGTGGTCGGGCCGATCGTCCTTGGCGAAGCTGGGCAGCGCCCATGTCGAAGGCAGCGTTTCCTCGGCGACCTTCGGCGGGCGGTTCGGCCGACGCCAGCCCATGAAACAGGGCTCATGCTTCCAGAGGTAATGGGAGCGGGTCAGGACGCCGCGATCCTTCACCCAGATGATCTGCTGATGGACGAAGGCCCCGGCCTTTTCCCAGCAGGCTTCCAGCATCGCCTGGCGGCGGGAGGCGTGCCAGCAGTACCAGGCGGCATCCTCGGTGATCGCCTCGGCAACGGCAGCGGCGATGAAGCCGTCATAGAGTTCGGCCCCCTGCGAACTATCATCCCAGGTCGTGCCGTAGGACGCCGACCAGTCCTTGTTCCGGGTCGGATGGTTCGAGCCGTCGTAGTCCACGAGATACGGCGGGTCGGTGGCGAACAGGATCGCCCGCTCGCCATTCATCAGGCGGCGCACATCATCGTGGCTCGTGCTGTCACCGCACAGCAATCGATGTTCACCGAGGATCCACAGATCGCCGGTGCGCGACGCCGGGTTGCGCGGCGGTTCGGGGATGGTTAGCCGAGCAGCTCGGAGTTCAATAGCGGCTGCTCGGCACCGAGCGTGGTGCTGGCGAAGGGCATCTTCGTGAAGCCGCTCGCGGGCGGCGTGCCATACGTGGTCTCGAACGCAAGCGCCATCTGCGCCCGCGCCCCTTGGGCTCGTGCCATCGTCGTTCTCCTGTGGTCGGTTGGGTCAGGCCAGTTGGTCGGCCGTGGAATAGTGCAGCACCACCGGAACCACGGCTGCCTTCAGGCTCGCCGCGCCCTCGACCGGCAGATCGACCGGACGCGGCGCTTCCGCCTCGACCCAGTCGCAGAGCCCACCCAGCGTGCGGTCGGCGGCGAGCGCCGTGCCGATGCTGGCGGTCAACGTGTCGAAGGCAGTGTCGCGATCCGCGCCCTGCACAACGGCCTCGATCTCGGCCCGGTGCTGGTAGTGGTAGCGCAGCGGCGACAGCGTCACCTCGGGCTCTCCCGGCTCGCCGTCGCGCAGGATCAACAGCCCCTCGGCTGGCACGCGCTCGGGCAGAACTTCGCCGCGCAGTGCGGTGGCAGGCAACGCCGAGAGCCGCGCGTTCAGCGCGGCGAGGATGGTTTCGCGAGGGCTGGGCATGAAGTGCACTGAGTTTGATTGACTGGGCCAGGATGTATGCTTGTCCGGCTGGGACGACTGAGGCAGAGTATTACCAACGCATTAACCCACGCATCAGCGGAGACGTCATTCGATGCCTCTTACACTGGAAGTAATGCTTCAGGTTCTGCCCCCTGGCCTGCCACCCTGGGAACCAAGAACTGAATCAGAAGGCCGAAAGGCGGAATTACTTAGAGCACGGGATGGCGGCGACGGACCTTATAGTAGGGGTTGGTTCTGGCAGAAGCATCTCACCGAGCGGCTGCGCGAAGCCCGAAGTTGGATGTCGGATTCACTTACGGCGTTAGCTTACCCAGATCCGCTCTTGCAGCAGGCCGTTGGCTACATCGAGTTTGATGCTTCATTCCATGATGATGAGGCAATTCGCAGGGCGTCTCGTGGGACCGGCTACTTCTTTGGAGCAGTCCTTTTCGATCATAGAGGCGGTGGCGATGGCATAGGGCCGCAGAGTCGCGACATTGGACAGATCGATGATGCATCACGCGGCATTCCTGCCGCTCGACTTGCTGCCGCGGATACTCCCCAAGCTCCTCATCCCGCAGGCGCGACGGCGACTTGCTGGGCCGCGAAAAAAGGCGATGGCGGATTCATCCGCTACATAATTACTGCAAAGCATGCGGTGACGGGTCTTGGCCGTGGGCAAAGGGTGGCGATGGCTGGTGGTGGATTCGGTACGCTTGTCGACTTCTGCGACAGCTCGGTTGATGCTGCGTTGGTTGAACCTCACAGCGGGTCGACCAGCGCAGTAAATTTGCCGATGGACGTTGATCCTGCTGTTGGGTTGGGCATCAGTTTCACTGGTTCGGGCAGCCCGCAGCGTTCGGGGAGGATCACGAAGACTTGGATCCATCCAACGGATTCCGATCCTTACGATCCCCAGAGGGTACTTTTTGACGTAACCGGCGTAGGCGGTGACAGCGGCGCGCTCGTTCGACTGGATTCCACCGGAGAAGCGGTCGGCATTTACACCGGGATCAAGACTGGACGCTCGTCTCAGATGGGCATGTCCCAAGCAATGTGGCAAGCCACTGACCTTTTAGACGTCGAACTGTACGAATGAGGAGACGAAATGGGCGAACCGACATTCTACGTCATAGAGGCGGCACCCACCGAAGATGAAACTGGCGATGTCGCGAGTGTACCTGGTAGGAGCACGGAATTGCATAGCCTTAGGCGCTGGTTTGCGCCCAAGGCGAAGGAGGTATCCACCGACAGACTTCTTGAGAGCTTCGAAAAAACCCAAGCGGCAATCGATGCCATGCTCGCAAAACTGGAATCAGGAGATCAGCGTGGGTACCGCCTCGATGAATTCGAAGTTAGTCTGGCAGTCTCGGGTGAGGGAACGATTGGAATTGTAACCGCGTCTGCAGAGGCTGGCGTTGTCTTGAAGTTCAAGCGAGCCGAGGCGTCAGGTAGGACGACAAGTTAATTGCCGAGGCAATAAGGCGCTTGGGCTCATCGGAACTGCCCATCCACCCAGTTCGCCACGATCAGCCCCGGCACGCTGTCAAACGCCCGGTCTGCATCCCGCGCGAGATCCAGCCGCTTCGGCAACTTGACCTGCGGCACCAGCAGGAAGATCGGCGCGGTGACCTTGCCGCGCCCGGTCTTCGAGCGCGACACCACCGCTTGGCCCTTGGTGTTCAGCCGGCCCTCCGCCACCAGCAGGCTCGGGCCCGACCGGCGATAGACGAAACGCAGGCGCAGCCCGCGCCGTCTTTCCCATTCAGCGGGGGTGATCCGGCCGCCGCGCAGGGACTTGCCGGCCGCGGGCAGCGGGATCGCCAGCCAGAACCCATCCTTGGAACGGATCAGCGGACCGGTATCATGTGCGCCGACGATAACCGGAGCCTGCGACCAGACCAGCGCGGCGGCGTCGAGGCTCTCGCCAGACTTCGGAAACGTCTGGCTGCGGATCGTGTTGGCGAGGCGCGTGCCGAGCCCCGCGCCGGTGACCTGCAAGCGCCACGCGGCCTTCAGCCCGGTTCCGGCCTCGCGCATGGCGGCGGTCACCGCGCGCTCACCCGCTGCCACCTCGGCTTGCATCATTGCGACGATGTCGGGATCGATGTCGAGCTTCAGCCTCACGCGGGCCTCAGATCGACGGTCCAGACCAGCCGCTCGCGGTCGCGGACGAGTTCTCCCTGAATGAGGAAGGCTTCGCTGTCGATCTCGACCCTGTCGCCGGGGCGCGGGTTCGCCACCTCGGCCACCTGCAGATCCACGCGCGTGGTCTCGGACCAGATCCTTGCATCGCCGAAATCCGTAACTGCGTCCGCGCGCCGGGCCACGACGCGCACCAGAACGGGCGCACCGCCCTCCGGTATGTACACCGCGTCCCTGCCGATATTCAGATCGGCGAAGAGCGCGCTGACGGCGGCAGCGAAAGCGCTCATCAGAACGCGCCGTTCAACCGCACCCGGCCGACGGTGTCACCAGCGCCGCCCGCGACCGCCTCGGTGGCGACGCCGATCAGCGTGTTCGAGGTGGCCACGTTGGTGGTGCGCTTGTTGGTATCGTCCCAGTAGATCCTGGCACCCGCGGTCCAGGCCTGCGAGCCGATCTTGGTGACGTCGAAGACGCCGGTGAGCGCGACCTCTACGCTCTCGTTGAGGGCGGCGGTGCCGGCCGCCACGCCGAAGATGGAACCGACGAGCAGGCCATCGCCGGAGGCGACGGCATAGGGCGCGGTCAGGGTGATGGTATTGCCGGGCTGGACGTAGTTTTTCATGGGGAGGATCCTCGTGGAAAGACGAAGGGCGGCCCGTCAGGACCGCCCGCGTTTCAGGGTTCAGGATTCGTGCCTTACGCGCCCGGGTTCTTGTATAGGCCGCGCCAGTCGATGGCCTTGGCGCCGAAGTCGAGGCGGCACTTGATCTCGACGCCATCGACGTCGAAGCCGTTGCGCGTCTCGATGTAGGCGCCCTGCTGGCCCTCGAGATAGGCGTATTCGATGGTGTCGATCTGGTTCGGGCTCGCGGCCAGATACCAGGCGGTGGCGCTGGCCGCGTCGAGGCGCGGCTCGCTGATCGGCGAGAGCGTCCGGATCGATTGCGGCACCACGCTGGAGGTCGCGGCAGGCACGAGGTTCTGGGCGACCAGCTGCTCGGCCTTCAGCTCCAGCGCGGCGGGCACGATCAGGAAGGCAGGACGGATGTTCAGCACCGTCTTCTTGTCGAGGCCCGTCTGGAGCGCCATCGCCGCACGGGCCGCGCCCACCGCATCGACGGCCAGCGCCGCGCCAGTGCCCGCGAGGTTCTTGTGGTTGGCGTGAAACAGCGCCGTGCCATCGGCCATGGCCGGGTTGGCGGTGATGATGCCCCAGACCACGTCCGACTCCAGCTGGGCGATGGAGTTGCCGTACATGGCCGGGATGCGCGTGAAGGCGTCGAGATCGTCGTTAATCAGCACCTGCCGGGTGATCGCGACCACCCGGCCATAGGTCTTGACCTTGTAGCTCTCCTTGCTCTCGCCCAGCGTGCCGCGCTTGAACTCGCCGCTTTCGCCCACTTCCAGAAGCTGCGGCGCCTCGCCGAGCTGGACCCGGTGCATGGACTTGAAGTCGGTCGCCAGCACTTGGCGGCAGAAGAGCGCGAAGGTGCGGGGATAGGCGTCATAGGCCTGCCGGAGCGTCTTGTTGGTGACGGCCGACAGGATCTCGGGGAAGTCCGATGTGGAATGCAGCGCGCGCGTCGCCACTTCGTCACGCGACAGGCCGCGGGTGTTCACCCCGGCATTGCCGAGGCTTTCGCGGGCCAATTCCAGCAACGTCATGCCGCGATACTGGCGCGCGGCGTCTTCCAGGGGGAACAGCGTCGGGCTGTAGCGGTGCAAGAGCGCGTTCGCCACTGCGTCGCGGCGGGTGATACGTTCATCGCGCCCGCCGAGGGGCACGGAGACATGCGGGAAGGTCCGAGTCTCGTCGGACTTGGCCGCGACCTGGTCGAGGATCAGGCGGCGGGACTCGTCCACGCTGACACCGCGCTTGACCAGATCTTCGGCGAAGCTGCGCTCGAGGTTCAGCCGTCCAGCCAGATCGTAGATGGTGGAGACGCGGTCGCGCTCGGCCTCGCGGGCACGGGTCGCGATGGTCTCGGTGTCCGGGGCCTCGGACTTGCGGCCCTGCCGAGCAATTGCCTGCGCCAGCGTCATGGTGCCGGAGCGGATCGCCAGCAGGTCCGCCATCGCATCCTTCTGCGGATCAACCGCCTCGAACTTCGGCGGCTGCCATTCGACCGGCACATCGGGTGTCGGGATCTGGCCTGCCGCCCACGCGGCCTCGGTGAACCAGCGCCAGACCGGCGCGCAGAGCATCGGGATGAAGAGCTGCCATTGGACGGCGTCGATCATCCGGCGGAACTCGACGAGGCCCGCCCGGATCGAGGAATAGTTGACCTGAGAGAGGTCCCCGGTCAGCAGCTCGTAGGGCACCCGGAACCCGGCCGAGATCGTGTGCAGGCTGGCGCGCTTGTATTCGCCATAGCCCCCCGTCGCCGATGGCTGGTTGAAGCGGATGTCCTTGCCACCACGCGCATAGGCGATCAGCCCCGGCTCGAACTGCTCGACCCGATTGCCATCGGCATCAACCACGGCGGGCGCGATGCCCTGTTGCGCCTCGTCGTCGCCGAAGACGATGGCGGTGACGCAGGCCTCGGTCTTCTTGCGGACCAGTTCGGCCACCTCGTAGTCGTCGAGATCGCGCAACGACCGGATCACCGGCGCGCCCCAGGGAACGCCACGCGCCTGCGTGCGCTGCTTTTCGTAGACATGGGCGATCTCGGTCGCAGGGACCGGGCGCGATCCAAGTGCGCCGTTCAGCGCGCCCCAGGCATCGCCGGGGTGCTCGGCATGCAGCCAGTAGGCCCGGCGTTTGCCGACCGGGTCGAACTCGATGCCTTGGACTAAGCGTCCCGCGCCCAAGGCGCCGGATTTCGAGGCGTCGAGGAAGTCGGCCTCCAGCACCTGCAATTGCAGCGGCACCGGCAGTTCGTCCGACGCGCGGCGCAGCCTGCGCCGCACCAGGACCTCGCCCGCCTCGACCATCTCGCGGCAGATCAGCGTCTGGAGCCCATAGAAGTCAAGCTGGCCGTCCGCGTCGCAGTCCGCCGTCCAGCGTTCGAAGAGCGCGTCGACCTTGCGGTCCAACGCCTCGTTACCACTCGCGGCGCGCGGCATGATCCCCGCGCCGATGATATTGTTGACCAGCACCGCGATGGCTTTCGCCGCATGCGGGTTGTTGCGCACGAGATCGCGCATGCGGTCGCGCAAGAGCGCTCCGGCCACGCCGATCTCGGTATCGGCCGAGGATCCCGGCGCGCGCCAGCCCTCCGTCCGCCGCCCGCGCGCGGCGCCGTCATAGCCCCGCGTCAGGGTCTCGAAGGCCTGCCGCGCCATCACGCGGCGCGCGGCCATGCGCGGGGCCACCGTGGCGATGGCGTGGTCGAACCAGGTCGCCGACATCACCTGTCCCCGCGCGAGAAGCCTGCGAGCCCGGCCACCGGCAACGGCCGCGTGGTGCCTGCGATGGCGCGTTCGATGGTGCGGATGCGGGCGAGCAGATCCTCGGCCGAGCCATAGTCCACCGACTTGCCGTCATAGCTGACCCGGGTCGTGCCGCTGGCATAGGCCCGGCGCAGCGCCGAGAGCTCGGTTTCCGTCCAGTCGGTCATCAAAACCATCCTTCGCGCCGCCCGAGCCAGTCGGAGCGGCGCTTGCCTAGTGGGGCTTGTCCAGGCCGGTGAATTTGCCCGGCCGGATCGGTGTCACCGAAAGGAGCGGCCCCGAGCTGATCCTCGAGATCGCGCCATTTCTCCTCAGACCAGCGATCCGCGCCGGCGATCCAGGCGGCGGCGCGGGCACAGCCGGTCCATGATCTCGCGCATGTAGGGCGTGCGCACCGTACGGTATCGCCCCGGTTCGGCCGAGGCGCGGCCCGACAGCATCCGGTGCCGGTCCGCCCATTCCGAGACGGTCAGGTCCGGATCGGGCCGCAGCCCATTGCCCCAGGAACGGAGGATCTCGCCCGCGCCGTCGAAGTCCGTCAGGCCATCGCCGCTCTCATCGGAAATCGGGCCGGACCTCGGCAAGCTCGTCGAGGTGGGCACGGACATGTTTCTCCAAGGCCTTCTGCATCGCGGCCGGTTCCACGCCCAGTTCCGCAGCCATCAATGCCGATGACCGCGCGGGCCAGTTCACCCATGCGTCCCGCTCCTCCCGCGCCAGCCGGAACACCAGCGCCAGCGCGCGGGCCCGCTCGATCAACTCCCCCTTGAGCTTCTGGAGCCGGATGCGCCGCTCCTGCGCCTTCAGCACCTCGTTCGCCGTCTTCGCCTGCAGAAAGGTCGTGCCGCCGCCGACGGCGGGGACCGCCAGACCCTGTTCGCGCAGCGTGTCGCCGACGGCGGCCACCGCGGCCTCGGGGACGGGCTTCAGCTTCGGCGCGGGCGGCTTGCGGGTCTTGGACGGATCTGTCGTCTCGGCACGCCGGGCGTCGCTGGCGGCGGCGTTGATGCTGCCATCGGGATAGAGAACCAGCCGCTCGGCCGTCTTCGCCTTCTGGATTGCGCCACGCGACAACCCGACATGCGCGGCGTACTGGCGCTCACTCATGCCCTGCATCGACGGCTCCGATTATCATTCAAGATCATGTGCTTATCGAGTTGATAAGCGTCGCCACCGGAGCGAACGTCACTCCAACGAAGCGATGCAACTCACTACGGAGCCACCACGATGACCCGCCGCGCGACCGACAACACGAAAGCCCTCGACGCCTTCATCGCCGCGAAGACTGAGATCGACGCGATGCTGGAGAGGCTCGCCGCCCTCAGCGCGGACCATTTCGAGACCGACCCCGAAGAGATCAACTGGGGCCATGTCGGCACCCTGAACCACTACCGCGCCAAGCTGCGCGAGATCACCGACATGGCCTTCAGCGAAGGCGAACACGCCGAGTGAGACGACCCGCTCCCGGTCCCGCCCGCCGACTGGCGGGCTCGACCTCGTAGAAGGGCCCGCGTCCCGCGCGCCCCGATACGGGAGACGACGATGAACAAGCTTTCCGACACCCAAGCCCTGATCCTGAGCGCCGCCGCCCAGCGGCCCGAGCATATCGCCCTGCCGCTACCAGACAGCCTGCGCGGCGGCGCCGCTGCCAAGGTGGTCGGCGCGATGCTCGCCAAGGGCTTCCTGCAGGAGGTCGACGCCGACATACGCAACCGCGAGCCCATCTGGCGCGAGACCGGCGACGGCCACGGCGTCACGCTGGTCGCGACCGACGCCGGCCTCGCCGCCATCGGCATCGAGCTCAAGGACGCGAACCCCGCGCCTGCGGGCGCGACGGACGCGCCGACCGAGGAGCCCGCGCCGGACACCCCCACCGAACCGAAGGCCGCACCCAAGACGCGGACGCCGCGCGAGGGCACCAAGCAGGCCACGCTGATCGCCATGCTGCGCGCGCCAGAGGGCGCGACCATCGAGGAGATCATGGCCGCGACGGGCTGGCAGTCGCACACGGTGCGCGGCGCGATGGCCGGTGCGCTGAAGAAAAAGCTCGGGCTCGAGGTGACTTCGGAGAAGGTCGAGAACCGGGGGCGCGTGTACAAACTCCCCGCAGCCTGACCCAACCAACCCCGAAAAGTCGATGGCCGCCGTCCCTCCGGGGGCGGCGGTCGATCATTTGGCGCTCCGCATCCGGATTGCCTCGAACACCCGCCGCAAGGCGAAGGAACGGGCGATCGACACGACGGTGAAGATGGCGCCCATCTTCAGGTTCTGCGCCAGCGTCGTGTGCAGCCCGAAGATTGGGAAGATCAGGATCTGCGTCATGACCGCGACGCCGTAGCCGACCATCACGTTGGCGACGGACTCGACCAGCGACATGAGGCGTGATTGCTTCATGTCGCCGCCTCATCCATCGGCCAGCAATTCAGCCGCGAGAGTTCGCAGCGCATGCGCCGCAACCAGGGGGACCACGCCGTTGCCACAGAGGCGAAGGCGGTCCACCCGGTGGGCCAGCCCATCAGCGCCTCGACGAACAGCGGGTTCAAGGTCCGGCGCGCATCGGAGGTATCGCTCCCAGCCATCGGCGTCACCAGGACCTGGCGGCCAAGCAGGCCGTTCACCGGCGTGTTCGCGAGTGTCGTCGCTCCGTCCTTGTGATCCCGCGCCGTCGGCGTCATCCAGAGCCCCGCCGAATGGGTCAGGTCGGCCGCGCGACGGTTGCCCGCGCTCGGCTTGCAGCCATCGTTCGCCATCGACGTGGGCCACATGGCGGCCGTCGTCGCGAGGTTCATCCCGTGCTGACCCGCTTCCTGCGACGGTGTCGGTTTGGTCTGCCGGTTCTCGTTCGCACTGGCCCTCGGCGTCGGCCAGAGCCGCAGCAGCTCTGTCCGGTTCCCGCCACTCGATCGGGTCCCAGAGCAGGCGCGCGGGGTCGGCCAGCTCGTCGCCCTCGCGGATGGCGAGGATGAAGAGCCGCTCGCGCTTGTGGGGCGCGCCGACTTCCGCCGCCGTGAAGAGGCCTGCCGCAAGGCGGTAGCCCATGCCGACCAGTCCTGCGGCGACTTCGGGGAAGCCGAGGCGGAGATGATGGGCGACATTCTCGAGGAAGACGAAGGGCGGCTCGATCTCGCCGACGATGCGGGCGACATGCGGCCAGAGGTGGCGCGGGTCGTCGGCACCCCGGCGCTTGCCCGCGACGGAGAACGGCTGGCACGGATAGCCCGCAGTGATGATGTCCACCGCGCCGCGCCATGGGCTGCCGTCGAAACTGGCAACGTCGTCCCAGACAGGCGCGTGATCCAGGGCCGCGTCTTCCATCCGCGCCACGAGAGTGGCTGCGGCGTAGGTTTCCCGTTCGACATGGCCCACAGCACGATATCCGGGGATGGCGATGGTGAGCCCGAGGTCGAGACCGCCCGCGCCAGAGCAGAGGGAGAGGCCGAAGAGGCATGCGTCTCCGGCTCCGGAAGCGCGTCCGGAGGAAGGTAGAGCCAGGTCATGCATGTCACGCGGCGGTCTTGCGCTTTAGCGCGGGTTCTGGGGCGGCGTCCGGGTCCGGCGTATCGGCCCGGGCCTCGGCATCGTCGCCCAGCCGCTCCGTCCTCACCTGCGCGAAGATCCGGCCGTCGCCATCAAGGATCGCGTCGCGGCCGGTCTCGGCCTGCCAGCGCTCGACCGCGACATCGACATAGGCCGGGCTGATTTCCATCGCGAAGACGCGGCGGCCGTTGGCCTCGCCCGCCATGATCTGCGAGCCGGAGCCCGAGAAGGGCTCGTAGCAGAGCCCGCCGCGCGCCACGTGCTGGCGCATCGGAATGCCGAAGGCGTCGAGCGGCTTCGGCGTCGGGTGGTCGGGCCGGTCGTCCTTCGCGAAGGACGGCATCTCCCATGTCGAGGGCAGCGTCTGCTCGGCCACCTTCGGCGGCCGGTTCGGGCGGCGCCAGCCCATGAAGCAGGGCTCGTGCTTCCAGAGGTAGTGCGACCGGGTCAGGACGCCCCGGTCCTTCACCCAGATGATCTGCTGATGGACGAAGGCGCCTGCCTTTTCCCAGCAGGCTTCGAGCATCGCCTGGCGGCGCGAGGCGTGCCAGCAGTACCAGGCCGCGTCCTCGGTGATCGCCTCGGCCACCGCCGCAGCGATGAAGTCGTCGTAGAGTTCCGCCCCTTGGCTGCTGTCGTCCCAGGTCGTGCCGTAGGACGCCGACCAGTCCTTGTTCCGGGTCGGATGGTTCGAGCCGTCGTAGTCCACGAGATACGGCGGGTCGGTCGCGAACAGGATCGCCCGCTCGCCGTTCATCAGGCGGCGGACATCGTCATGGCTGGTGCTGTCGCCGCACAGCAACCGATGATCCCCGAGGATCCAGAGATCGCCGGTGCGTGACGCAGGATTACGCGGCGGCTCGGGGATGGTCACCGGCGGCACGGAGCCCCCGGCGCCACCTTCTTCACCGTCGTCTTCCGCGACGTAGGCCAGCAGCTTGTCGAGTTCGCCGTCGGAGAACCCGACCAGCGACAGGTCGAAGTCTTCGGCCAGCAGGTCGTTCAGTTCCGCCGAGAGCAGCGCCTCGTCCCATGTGCCGAGTTCGGTCAGCTTGTTGTCCGCGATCCGGTACGCCCGCCGCTGCGCCTCCGTCAGGTGTCCGAGCACGATCACCGGCGCTTCGGTCAGCCCGAGCTGCGTGGCGGCCAGCACCCGACCGTGCCCGGCGATCAGCTCCCCGTCGTCACCGACGAGGCAAGGCACGGTCCAGCCGAACTCCGCCATGCTGGCGGCGATTTTCGCGACCTGGTCCGGCCCGTGCGCCTTCGCGTTCTTCGCGTAGGGCTGGAGCTTGGCCAGCGGCCAGGTCTCGATCGCGTCCGGGGCGAAGCTCAGCGTCATGGTGGGCAAGGTTCCTCGGTCGGGTGGATGCCGGTGGCTTCCGGACTCCGGATGCCACGCCGGACTCCTCGCGGGGTCCGGCGGCGTCCGGGGTATCCGGCCCGAAGGCCAGCGTTCATTGGTGTTTGCGCGGGGCGCGCGTGGCTCCGGCTTCCGGGTGGCTTCCCAAAAATCCGGCCCTGTCGCTGGCGATGTCCCGCGCTTCGCCCGCCAGCATAGGATTATCGCCCAGAAGGAACCAAGATATCAAAAGCTTAGCCGATTTTGCTTCGGCCATCCGCCGACCGCCTGCCCGGTTGCGAACTGTCGCCGCCTGTCGCGCCTCCTGGACCCCGGATCGGATTCCGACTGGATTCCTTGCCGGCCCCCGGAAGCCAGCGGCGCAGGCCGTCCCGCGCGCTCCTCTCCCGAGCTTATCCACTTTGTAGCCCGGGAGAGGAGTTTTTGTCCCTTCGAAAAGTGTCCGCCGGACATTTTTCCTTGTTCTACTACGGCTTACGCGCCACCAGCCAGCGCAATCACCCGCTGTTTCGACAGGTTGCGGTTGAACCGCCGCCGGTTGAGGGTGAGGGAAATGACGCACAGCCCGAAAAGCCAGTGCTGATGGGCGGCCGAACGCTGCATGCCGACCGTCCAGCAGATGGTCTTCCACCGCTCGCCATGGGCCCGCATCCAGACGATCTTGCCGTCCATGGGCTCGAGGCAGGCCGTCCAGGTCAGCGTCTCCTCCATCCGGCTGATCGCCTGCGGCGAGGGCAGCACGCGCATGGGCACGGGCTCCTGCCCCACCTTGTCGCCAAAGCTGTGCAGGACCGCGGGCCAGGTGCTGAAGTAGCCCTGCCTTCGGGGCTCGGGCAGACGCTTCAGGACGAAGGCGGCTTCGGCAAGGCGGGCTTCGACCAGTGCGGGCGTCCACTCAGCCATGGCGCGCCTCCCCGTCCCGCCGGCCGTAGAGCCGCTCGCCCAACTGCCGGACCAGCTCGCGCTCCGGCCAGGTCAGGCGGTCGTCGTCGAGGGCGACCGCCAGCAGCCCCTGTTCTTTCCAGCCGTCGCGCTTGACCTCGTCGGGGTTGCGGCGACGGCCGCCGTAGCCCTTCGGGGTGAACCGCATGCCCATCATGCCAGCCCCCCGTTCGTCTCGATCGCCCAGAGCAGCAGCGCAATGGCGTCAGCCTCGTTGTCGTCGGCGGGCGAGAACCCACGGGTGCGGGCCGCAGCGATCATGGCGGCCTTGTCGGCATTGCCCTTGCCGGTGGCGTGACGCTTGATGGTGCCGACCGGGACGCCCTCGTAGGGCACGCCGCGCAGTTCAGCCCAAGCGGTCAGGGTGGCCATCAGCCCTCCGTAGACGTGAGCCGCATCCGTGCCGGCGTGCCGCCTGACCTCTTCGAACCAGATCGCCGAGATCGGACCCGACAGCCGGTCAAGTTCTGTCAGCCAGTTGGTGAAGCGCAGGTAGCGCATGCCGCCGCCGTCGTAGCGGCCGGGACGGAACGACACCGTGCCGGAGGTGATCAGCCCGTCGTAGCCGCGCAGGGCCCAGCCGGTGGTGGTGCCGAGATCGAGGGCGAGGATGCAAGACGCGGGAACGCGCCCCGGTTCGGGGCGCAGGTCCGGCATGGGGATCGTCTCATTCATGGTGAAGGCTCACGGATCGTGGGCCTTCGGCTTTGGTCATGGGTACGGAATCACGTCATGCACGCCGGATCAAGGAAAATGCCCCGGGTTGGCCGCTGGTCCCACTTGGCATTGCCTGGTCCCACTTCGACATCAAAGTGGGACCAGAATTTTCTTATTTAAAACAACGTTGTCCCCACTGGTCCCACTGGTCCCACCTTTTCCTCTATGTCGTGTAAGAAGAACGAAACGGGAAGGGACATGCACGCTCCATATAGAAAGGAAGGGAGTTGGTGGTCCAAGTGGGACCAGTGGGGACATGATTGATTGTGAACGGTTTTTTCTGTCCCCACTTTGATGTCGAAGTGGGACCACGCCCGAAGTGGGACCAGGGTGAAACGCAAAAGGGGCACCCTTGCGGATGCCCCGAACGCGACCCGCGCACAGCCGCTCGGTCAGTCGATCTCTGTCGGCCTTCGATAACGCCATTCGCGCGCTTCACCTGAACGGCGTTTATATCGTTCCCAATGCCGCGCCTTCAGCCATGCGCCGACGCGCATCTGGTCGCCCTTGGTCCATTTCGCCGGTTCGATGCCAAGGGCCCCTTCGAGGATTTCTCCGACCGAAGTATCCCGGATCGGCTCGAGGCGCTCGAACTCCTCGTCCTGCCAGTCATCCCAGCCTGCGTGGCCGCGATTGACGCTGCGGGTCTCATGGGTCAGCCAGCGGTCGATGCGGGCGTCCCAGGCGTCGGCCTGATAGCGCGCCTCCTGCGCGGCGGCGGCTTCGGCAAGGACCGCCGGATCCTCGATCCACCAGATCGCGCCCTCGCGGAAGCGGTGGACGGCTTCGGCCCAGAGTTGGTCGCGGTCGCGGGCCAGCCCGGGGATGTCGATGGCGCCGCAGCGCAGCGGCCAGAAGCGGCGGTTGCCGGTCTCGTCGCGCAGATAGGTGTCCGGGTTCACGGTGCCGGCGAAGACGCATTGGCGCGGCACCTCGACGGTGTAGCGACCGTATGGCGGGCGGAAACGATCGGTGGTGCGGGTCAGGAACGCCTTGATGCGCGAGACCTCGGCGCGGCCGATGGCGTCGAGCTCGGCGATTTCCACGATCCAGACGCCCTGCATGTGGATGGCGGCGTCCTTGGAGCCAAGCTCGGGCAATTCGTCGGTGAACCAGTCCTCGCCTGCCAGCACCTTGATCGCAGTGGACTTGCGGGCACCCTGCGGCCCTTCGAGGATCAGCATGTGGTCGGCTTTCACGCCGGGCCGGTAGATGCGGGCGACGGCCGAGATCAGCCACAGCGCACCGACGGTATGGTGGAACGCGGTGGGCTCGGCTCCGAGATAGATGCTGGTCCAGGTCTCGATCCGGGGCGTGCCGTCCCATGTCAGGGTGTCGAGCCAGTCGCGGACGGGGTGGAGGCGCAACTCGCGGGCGACGGCGCCGACGGCGCGGCTGACGACCGTCGGGGCGACGTTGAGGCCGCGCAGCTGCAGCCATTCGGCGGTGCGGATGTCGTCCGCATCCTCCCAGGGACGGGGAAAGGTGGCGCTCGCCTCGTCCCATGGCAACGGCTGGCGCAGGACGATCTCCTGCGCGAAGTCGTCGAAACCCAGCACGCCTGCAAAGACCGCGTCCGAGTTCAGGGCGATGATGACATTGGCCTCGTTGCGCTCGGGCGTGCCGGAGAGGTCCTGGCACAACCGACTGAGCCATGCCGGCCGGACGATCCGTGCATGGGGATCGCCGGTGGCATTCACCCGGCGGCGCAGTTCCGCCATCTGCTTTTCGAGGATCGCCATGGCGATGCCGGTGGCGGTCTTGATCCGGGCGAGGATCTGGCGCTCGGGCAGCGGGTCGAGCCGGGCCAGCGCGAGACGGCCGAGCAGGCTGGAAAGCGCCCCGAGTTCGGGCGGGTTGGTCAGTGCTGCAGTGGCCGCGACAAGCGCGGCAATGTCGTTCTCGGCCGGCAGCGTGGTCGATGCGGCATCGTTGTCAGGCGCACCCGAACTGCGGCTGTAATCCTCGGCCCGCGCGCCGCGCATGAGATCGTCGTTGAAATCGTCGCCATGCAGCGGGACCACGATCTCGTTGGGGACGTCGGCGCGGTTCAGCCGGTCTGACAGGGTGGCGGCCGCCTGGCGCCCGGCATCGCCCGCATCGGCATAGATGGTGATACGCGTCGTGCCCTCGGGCCAGTGGAAGCGCGCCAGCCCATCGGCCGACAGCGCCGCCCAGACCGGCGTGCCGAACAGGGCATGTGCCGCCAGCGCCGTCTCAATGCCTTCGGCGACGCCAAGGTTGCCATCCTCGGGCATGGCAAACAGCCGCACGGCGGCCTCCGCGACTGAGCCCAGCATCTTCTTGCCGGCGGGGGCCTTGGCGCTGCCGTCATCGAGCAGGAAGGTGCGATGGATGCCGGGCGCACGATCACCATTCGCAAGCCGTGCCAGCGCGATCAGCCCGGGCCAGCCACGCCGACTGTCGAAATCCGGCAGGTCGGGGTGGAACAGCAGATCGGGCGAGCCGGGATCCGCCAGGCCCCGCGCGCGCAGATAGGTCTCACCCACGCTGCCCGCCAGCGGGACCGCGCCCGCAAGCAGTCGCGCGATCTCCAGCGCAGGATCGCGCTTCAGGGGAGGCGGCACCGACGGTGCGCGACGTTCCGGAGCGCCGGGCGCGACGCCGGCGATGTCCGCCGCTTCCGCGATCAGGGCGCGGCCGTCGAGCCCGGTCGCTTCCTCGATGGCGCTGATCGGGCCGCCGCCCTGATTGCCGTCGAAGTCGATCCAGTCGCCGGCATGCGGCCCGCGCAGGGTGATGACGCAGGAGCCCATCTTGCGCGGCGCATCGCCCCGGATATTGGCCAGCCGCCATTCGTCGCCCGACCGGCGCCCGCGCGGGAAGAGCCGCGGCACCCAGTCCTCTGCCGCCTCGCGCAACCGCTGGACGATCAGGTCCAGATCGTAGCGATCCGGCTGCTGATAGAACGGCCGGACGTCGTTGAGGTCGATGACCGCTGCACTCACTGGAACGCCTCCGATTGCGGCACACGGGACAGGTTCTTCATGGATCCCTCCTTTCCCAGCGGTGACATCAGGCCAGCAGCACGAGCCCGCGCTCGGCGCGCGTGATGGCGGTATAGAGCCAGCGGCGGCGGTCGAGATCGCTGCGCCCAAGCCCGTCATCCCAGACGATGACGTTCTCCCATTGCGAGCCCTGCGCCTTGTGGGCGGTGATGGCCCAGCCGAAGGTCGCCTCGGTCAGCTTGCGCTTCTCCTTGTAATCGCGGTCGTGGCGCCTGGCGTCATAGGCGACATGATCCTCGAAATGCCCCTTGTAGATGCGCAGGCGCCCGGGACCGCCGTCGCTGTCGTGGGGGGTGACACGGCGGCCATCTTCGTCATGGACCACGGCCGAGAAATAGAGCGTGCCCTCGTCGACGATATCCTCCAGCGTGAGGAACATGCCGTTGATCAACCCGAGGGCATTGTCGTTCTTGAGGCAGATGATCTTCTCGGCCGCGCCGGTGGGCAGATATGAGCCGCCCAGCCCCGAGGCGGCGCGCATGGCGTTGTTGATCTGCAACCGCGTGGCGTTCAGCCCGCAGATCAACTGGCCGCCGCGCAGCGCCTGTTCCGGGCTGATATCGCCCTTGCGCAGCTTGGCGACAAAGGTGTCGTAGCTGCCGAAGCCGATGGGCTCGCCCATCCGGGCCATGGTGGCGAGGCGGATGATGGCGCTTTCCGCCGCCTGGCGGTGGATCTCGGTCAGCATGACGTCGGGCGCATCGCGGGTGAAGGCGCCTTCGCCCTTGATCGGCGGCAGCTGGCCCGGATCGCCCAGCACGAGGATCGGCTTGCCGAAGCTCATCAGGTCGCGCGCCATTTCCTCGCCGACCATCGACACCTCGTCGAGCACGATCAGCCTTGCATCGGCGGCATCGCTTTGCGGGTTCAGTGCGAAACGCGGGTGCTTCATCGCCGACAGCGCCTGGCGCATGGCCTCGATGGTGGCCTCGGCCGTGATCTTCGCGAAGCCGGTCAGGCGCCGCGCGGCGATCTCGGCCTCCCGCACCTTCTCTGCGGCGGCCTCGATTTCTTCCTCGGTCGCCTCGATCACCGAATAGATCAGGCTGTGGATGGTGCGCGCAGGCGTGCCCTTGCGGGTCAGCACCAACGCCGCCTTGCCGGTGAAGGTGGCGGTGACGACGCCGGGCAGGCAATTGCCATCCCTGGCGCTGCGATGGGGCGAGAGGCCAAGCTCGTCGAGGGCGAACTTCAGCACGGTGGATTTTCCGCTGCCGGCATAGCCGAAGAGGCGGAAGACCTGCTGCTGTTCGCTGCGGGTCTCGAACCAGTCCTTGATCGCGGCAATGGCGGCGGCCTGCGCCTCCGATGGGGTGAAATCACTCATGTCCTGGAATCTCCACGGTGTAATCCTTGACCACGCCGCCACGGGTCGGATCGCCGACCTCGCATTGGCGCACGAAGACGCGCCGGCCATCGGTCAGCTGGCGCCAGTGACCGCGACGCAGGTGCCAGCGCGGGCTGGCATGGCTGCCGCCCTGCGGCGGGAGGACGGCGCGCAGCCGCGCCGGGTCGATGGCGACTTGGTGCCAGACCCAGCCGCGCACGCCCTCGCGGGCCATGCGCGCGCGCTTCGCCAGCGATATTTTCTGGTCGCGGATGTCCGGTGCCGCGCCGAGGATGGTCAGCGCCCGCCAGACGATCCCGGCGGCAACCTCGCCGTGACCGCGGACGGTTTGATCCTCCTGCTCGGTCGGATTGCCCTCGATCTCGGCCATGCCGTCGGGGTGCAGCCAGACCCGGACCAGGCAGTCGGTCCAGCCGCGCGGCGCCCGCCTGCGCATCAGAAACACCGCCTCGACGATATCGCCCTTCTGGCATGCGCAGACGACCAGGCCGGAAGGCGCGGAGCGCTGCTCGCGCAGCTCGAAGATCACGCTCGGATGCGGCAGGCGGATCGGCCCCGAGAACACGCGGGTCATCGCCTGATCGACGGTATCGCTGTCAAATGCGGCCTGATCGTCGAAGAAGTAGATCGGCGCGAACTCGGCCGCCTCGAGCAGGTCGGAGGACCAGAAGCGCGCGCGATGCGTGCGCAGGATGCGTTTCAACTCATAGGCATCGGGGATCATGGCCGCTCACCCCAGCAGCGTTCCACCCATGCACAGGGCGCGTGCCATTTGCCAGCCGCCATGCCGCCGCGACAGGTGACGGCGGTGGGCTCGCCGGCCGCGCGCGGCAGCCATTCCCCGGCCTCGGAAGCCTGCACGACCGTGACGGCGCGATCCGACATGTCCTGCGCGAGACGAGCGTCGAAGGGCACCAGCTCGCTGTGCAGTTCCATCGTGTCGCGGTTCAGCGCCGTGAAGAGCGCCGGGTTGGGCAGGTTCATGTACGCCTGATAGAGCGCGATCTGGGCGGCATAGACCGGGCGCGCGAGGCTGACGCCGCGCTTGACCACATCCTTCCAGCTTGACGCGCCGAGCGCCTTGTTCTCCCAGAGCGCGGGATAATCCATCGCCACGGGGCCGGAGACAAAGCAGCCGTCGATATGCCCCTTGAACCGGCCCGCCATGGCCGCGAAGCCGAACTGGCGGCCATCGGGGCGTTCGGTGCGCAGGTCGAACCCGGCGATCCGGAACCAGCCCGCGACGATGTCCTCGGCCCGATGGCCTGCCTCGAAGATCCGCAGGATGCGCGGTTCGAACTCCTGGCCTTCGTCCTTGGGGACGGCGAGGTAGTCATACTGGATCTGGCGCAGGCAGTCGCGGCCGAGACCAGAGGAACTGACATAGGTGCGCGGGCGCTCGGCTCGATTGCGCGCCGTCAGGGCAGAATCGATGGCGGATGAAACGGCTGCTGCGATCGGTGGACGCGGCGCGTCCTCGCCATAGAGGCAACCAGAGCCATGGTTCAGGTCGATCATTGGTCGCGCTCCCAGAACCCGCCCGCCTGCGCGATGCAGGTCAGCTTGTGATGCTGGGCCTCGGTCAGCCGGGCGCGCGCGCCGAATGTCTCCAGCTTCTGGCGCAGGCTCTCGCAGAACTCGACCTCGAATTCGGTGATGGCGTTCGCCATCGCGGCGGCGAGAAGGTCGGTCCAGGGGGCGGTCTCATTGTTCAGATCGATCATGACGGCCCTCTCAGAACGGAATCGGATCGTCATGGGCGGTGCCGGTGCGCTCCTTGCGCGCGCCCTGCGCCAACATGCTGTCGACATAGCCGGTGACGGCCGCTTCGATCAGCCGGTCGATGTCGGCAGCGGTGCGATGAAAGAAGGGCTCCATGAGCCCGAGGTCGGTCAGCGCTTCGGCAAAGAGCGCCCGCGCGTCGCGGATCGCCTGTGCCTCGCGGGCGGTCTTGTCGATCATGCCATTCATCCTTTGGGCGATTACGCTGCCCACGTCCTGACAGCGGAGCGAGCAGAAGCGGTGATAGGGATAGCGATCATGCTGGAGGCGGTGGACGTAGCCGAAGCCGCGAGCCTCCCGCGTGCAAACGGCGCAGAGCGCTACCCGAGCAAGAAATTCGCGATCGGGTCTTCGGGCGGCCAACCCGCCCGCTGGAGCTTCTCGGTCTGCATCACGATCCAGCGCGAGATCGCGTTGCTGGCCATGGCCTCGAGGTCGCCGAGGGTAAGGCTTGCGATGGGTTGGTGCAGTTTTCCTCGGGCCTCGAGCCATGTTCCGATCTCCAGCGCGGCGACGCGCGTCACATGCGCCTGCCATTCGTCCGGGGTCATGGGCCGGTCGCCCGGGCCATCCCCTTCGGGCTCGGCGGCAGGCGACCCTGCGGACCCACCTGACCGCCGCTTTCGCCGCGTCTCAACCATTGAGCCACGCGGGCATCGCCGGGGTGCCCGGCGCGGCGGATGCCGGTGCCTGCGTCGCGGCAGCCGCTGCGGGTGCGGTCTGCGCGCCCCAGGCCGGAGCGGCCGTCGCATTGGGCTGCGGTGCCGCGCCCCATGCCGGCGTCGGCGCCTGCCAACCCGGCGCGGCGCTCGCGGCCTTGCGCGGCGGGGCGTTGACGGGTTCCGGCGGGACGGTTTCACCACGCATGACGGCGGCATGCTGCGGCTCGTCGGGCAGAACGACGTTGGCGATGCGGTTCTGGTCGCGATACTGCGGGTTCGAGGCGGGCTCCACCATGATCCGGGCCGCAAAGACGATGCCGTCGAGATGCTTGAGGCCGGGCAGCACCCGCTTGGCCTTGGTCGCCGGAGTTTCGTCGCGAGGATCGAGCCCGAGAGCGCTGTCGACCATGGCGCGAAACGTGGATTTCGAGATCTTCCAGCCGATGGACTGGCCCTTCTCGTCCAGCTTTCCGCCAGCCACGGTGAAGCTCTGCCAGAACTTGCGGCGGGCATGCGGGCCCTCGACCACGGTGAATTCGCAGTCGAGCATCCGCGCATCGCTCGATTGCGAGGCCTTCAGCAGCCCCGCATCCATCGGCGTCGCGCCGTTGACCCCGCCGGGGCGGATGGTCAGGCGGACCTTGGCAAAGGTGCCGTCCGGGATCAGCTCGCCGATGGGGGCCATCTGCGGCTGGGCGTCGTTCAGATCGTAGCTCATGGTCAGTTCCTTTCAGGGATCAGGAGGCGAATTCGGATTGTTGCGGGGCGCGGCCGTCGATCCGGGCGAGCAGCGCGCCGAGATCGGGCGGTTCGGTCAGGTCGAGACGGCCGGAACGGTCCTTGGCGGGAAGGCCCCAGGGATTGCCGGACTTGCAGACAAGGCGGCGGTCGGTGGCGGTCTCGTCCAGCACCCAGCCGCCTTCGGCATCGCGGGCGAAGAGCTGCATCGAAACCACCTGGTCCACGATGCCGGGCAATTCCCGCCCGGCCTTGCTGCCTTCCATCTGCGGCTGCCAGCTGACGGCGCCGAAATCGTCGGTCACCTTTTCGAGCACGCCGACGAAGATCACGGTCTTGCCGCGCGCATGCTGGAGGTGCTTCAGCGCCTGGATCACCTCACGCCCCAGAAGCCCATAAGCCCCGCGGACATCGGGTTTTCCGGTTCGGTCCGAGAAGGCCTCGGGCTGCTGGCGGGCATATGACGGCTCCTACGAGCGCGTTGCGGCCTTCGTTCGGGAATGGAAAGGCGAACGGCAACGGGCGCATCACACGACGGATCGTGGAACTTTCGTGCCGCTGGTGTTCGCACCGGGCGAAGCGTTC
>NZ_JAHKNG010000045.1 GCF_018860165.1 Paracoccus marinaquae | reverse complement strand
GGCCGAAACGTCCGGGAAGGGTTTGCGGCCCGCAACCAGTTCGCCATAATGTTCGGCGAGCGCTTCGCCGCTTGAGTATCTGAAACTGCATGGGCCGGATCAGATACACAGAGTTCCTGACACTCCCACGCCCTCCGCACCGCCAGACAGCAACCGCATGTAGGAGCGGGCCTCGGTCTTCTCGACCGTCGCCCTGGGCAGGTAGGGATAGCAATCCAGATCCAGCCGAGGTGGCCGGCGCTCGACCCGGCACAACAGCAGATGCTTCACCGCATCGAAGCCGATCGCCCCCATCTGCAGCGCCTGCCTCACGGCCGCATGCAGATCGGCCAGATCGAAGGTTTCCAGAAGCCGCAGAACCTGGACATATTCGCGCCGGCCCTGCCGGTTCATCCGCGCCTCCATCAGGCGGCGCAACGTGGCGAACTCCTCCGGCAGGTCCCAGCCCTGCAGCGGTGCCGCCTGATCCAGCGCATTGATCTTCTGCTCGATCAGCGGAAGGTAATGGATCGGGTCGAAGACAAGTTCGTCGCGATCCCAGCACCGGGGATGACGGGCGATCACCTCGCCCCGGCAGCCGATCACCACCTCATGGATATAGCCCCGGATCCAGACATCCTGATGGCCGTAAGCAACCGGCACCGAGTAATCATTGGTCTTGTAGCGCACGAGCGATTGCGACGAGACCCGGCCGTTGTCCTGATCGCAGGCATCGAACGGCGCCCCCGGGAGCGGGCGCATCTCGGCGAGGTCACGCTGCAGTCTTTCGCCGATCATCTCGCTCTCGCCGCGCAGAACGGCGTGCTGGCGCCGCTCGCATTGCTCCTCCAGCCACAGGTTGAATTCCTCCCAACTGGCAAACTCAGGCATCGGCACCATGAAGTTGCGGCGGCAATAGCCCACCAGACCCTCGACATTGCCTTTGTCGTTGCCCTTGCCCGGGCGGCCATAGCGATCCCGGATCAGGTAATGCGACAAGAAACCGCTGAACAGGGCGGCTCGCTTGCGCGTCCCGTCCGGCAGGATCTTCGCCACCAGGCACCGGTCGTTGTCGTAGAGCACAGACTGCGGAACCGCCCCGAAGAAGGCAAAGGCATGGATGTGGCCGTCCACCCAGGCCTCGGCCACCGCCGCAGGGTAGGCCCGCACATAGCACGCGTCGCTGTGCGGCAGGTCCAGCACGAAGAAGTGCGCCTTCTGCTCAACACCGCCAATCCGGACCAGAGCCTCACCAAAGTCGGCCTGCGCATGGCCAGGCGGATGCGACAGCGGCACAAACACTTCCTGCCCACGGCGTTCCCGCTCCCGAATGTAGTCCTTGATGATCGTATAGCCGCCGGTGAAGCCGCATTCCTCGCGCAGCCGGTCAAACACCCGCTTCGCCGTATGCCGCTGCTTGCGCGGCATGGTCCGGTCCGCCTCCAGCCAGCCCTCGATGATCGGAATGAACGGATCGAGCTTCGGTCGCCGCAACTCAGCCGTCCGCCGGTAGCCCGGCGGGACCGAAAAGGTCATCATCTTCGCAACCGTGTCACGCGAGATGTTGAACATCCGCGCTGCTGCCCGCTGGCTCATGCCTTCCGCGCAAGCCTGGCGAACTCTCAGATATAGGTCCACGCTGTAAATCCTCACGCCCTCCCTGCTGCCGCAGAAAGGGAATAGGTGGACGACTTTTACGCCGCCCGCAGCAGCACCATGCCGCCGCTAACGTGGACTAATTTCGCACCGCCGTTCTCAGATATGCGATTAAATCCTAACGGATTTCCCACCGCCGATCTTAAATTAATTTCCACGCGCACAGCGGAAAGATCTTGCGGCCCGACAAGGCCAGGGTCACCCATGGCTGGTCCTGCGCTTCCAGGGCGCGGGATCACCGTGTGTGCGATCCGGCCGGCTTCGACGCCCCGGGAAATCGACTGCGATACGATATCGACCACGCAATGCAGCCGTGGCTCTCAATGCCCCGGTCCAGTCGGAAAAGGCAGGGAGTCGTGTAGTGTGGTCCGAGTTGGTGGTGGTGTAATTTCCTCGGCTCTGCCGGCGTATCCGTCCCCACCGCAGCGATATGGGTCGGCCCTTTGACGTGTTCGTGCATGACCAGGGGCGAAAATGCCGAGGTGATCGAGATGATGACATTGGCCTCGGCACCCAGACGCGGCAGGTCGATTGCCTCGAAGGGCAGGCTGAGATCCGCGGCGGTTTCGGCCAGCCGGGTCAGCATCTGGGGATGGGGCTTCCAGCCGATCACTTTCTCGAACTGGTGCGCCGGAGAGGATGAAACTGAGAACAGCTATGCCATTGTAGATGCAATATGATTTTAGCAGTACGGCGCAGCCGTAATACTGGGGGCCTTACCCAATCAATGCTGTTCGCAATGCCGGGATGTCCGCCAGCACATGATCCACAAACGCTGCAATACGCGGGGTCCTACGCAGGTCAGGATGGGTGAGGAGATACCAGCTGCGATTCAGTTCCTCGACCGGTGGTAGAACCTGCACCAACGTCTCTTCCGCATCGCCAAGCGTTGTCGGCAGGGGCGCAACGCCAATGCCTGACTTCACCGCCGACAGCGTGCCGAGCATGCTGTTGTTGCGGTTGACGATGCGCGCGTCGGGCACGGCGACCGGGAGCCATTTCGCCGCGCGATGGTTCTGCATGATCCCGTCGAAGCCGATCATCGCATGCCCGGCGAGGTCGGTTATGTTCTGGGGCCGGCCGTGTTGCTGGATGTAACTTTTGCTCGCATAGATGGCCCAGACGGAATCGCAGATCTTGCGGCCGATGAGACGATCGTCGGTCGGCTCGCCTGAGCGAAACGCGACATCGGCCTCGCCCTTGGCAATGTCGAGATAGCGATCGCTGGTAACGAATTCGACCGATAGCCCCGGATATTGCTCGTAGAAGCGATCGAGCAAACCGGTTGCGACAATACGAGAAACGGTCGGCTCCGGGCAAGTCAGGCGGATGATCCCCTTGAGGTCAAGCTTCAGGGCCTGGATCTGGCGCTCCAGCATGCCAACCGCCGCTTCCACGGCGAGAACATTGTCGATCAGGGTCTCGCCGAGTTCGGACAGCCGGTAGCCTGTCGTGTGACGCTTCACCAGCGTCAGGCCGATGCGACTTTCCAGCTCGGTCAGTCTGCGATGCACCGTGGACTGGTTGACGCCAAGCGCTTTCGCGGCAGCAAGCGTGCTGCCGTGACGCGAAACGGCAATGAGGTGTCGCAGGTCGCTCCAGTCGAACATGGCGGCATTATGCACTTTTGCACGCGGCTTTTGCAGATTCTCTGCTGCCGGGCGCGTTGCGGTCTTGGTAAATTTCCTTCGATCAATTCGGGAGAAAAACCATGCACACCAAAAGCGACGTTAAAACCATGATCGCGGGCCTCACCGTCGGCCTGACGCGCAGCGCGCAGGACAGCGGCATGGCCAAGCTCACCCCCCTGCACCGGGAACTGGTACAGGGAATGCCGACGATGCCCGACCAAGAAGTGCGGGTGCTGTTCTCCACGTTGCTTCCGGGCGACGTCACACCTCATCATTCGCACCGCTTTCCGGTCACCGTCTACATGCTGGAGGGGGTCTTCACGCTGGAACTGGATGGGCGAGAGCCCGTGGAGGTCAAAGCGGGCGAGGTCTTCGTTGAGCCCGCAGGCGTCAGTATGACCGGGTTCAACAGGGGCGAAGTGCCTGCGCGGATGGTGCTCTTTTACGCCTGCGCTCCGGACGCCCCGTTCGCCGATCCCGCAAACAACGCCTGAGCCAATGACCTTCATGAGGTCACCTCGAAAAATTGCCCTGACCGGGTCGCTGAGTCAGGAATCAGTGGGAGTTGTGAGTGCTGACGGAGTGTGACGATGGCGCAAATGGGGTTCCTTGATCTTTCAGACCGCTACGCGAGTCTGGATGCCAAGCAGGACCCGCTGGTGGAGATCGACGCGGTCGTTTCCTGGGAGGAATTCCGCCCGATTGGCGCAGGCGGGGATGGTCGAGGCGCTGTTCCGGCAGTTCGACGGCTATCTGGCGCGGCAGGGCTATATCGCGCGGGGCGGGCAGATCCTGGATGCCTCCATCGTGCCGGTGCCGAAGAACCACAACACGCGGGATGAAAACCGGGCGATCAAGGCCGGCAAGGCGCGCGAGGTCCGGGCCGACAAACCGGTGAGGCGGTCGCAGAAGGATACGGGCGCCCGCTGGACTGGGAGACATGGCAAGAGCCTTTACGGCTACAAGACCCATGTGGACGTGGATCGCCAGCACGAACTGGTGCGCCGCTGCCATGTCAGCGACGCCGCGCGGCATGACAGCCAGATGGTGGATAACCTGCTGATGCGGGGCCGCACGGGTTCCGGCGTCTGGGCCGATCCCGCCTGTCGCTCCAGGGAGATGGAAGCCGGGCTGCGCGCCCGTGGCCCCAAGAGCCACATCCATCGCAAGGGCAGGCGGGGCAAGCCGCTCACCGAACAGGGGAGATCCAGCAATCGGGCCAGGTCCACCAGACGCGCCCGTGTCGAGCATGTCTACGGTGCGCAGGCGAACGGCATGGGCGGGACGCTGCTGCGCACCATCGGCATGGTGCGGGCGCAGGCGAAAATTGGGATGAAGAACCTCGCCTGCAGCAGGCGACACCTCGTCCGGCTACGTCGCCTCGATCCCTGCCCGGCGTGACTCGGGGCGCGCCGAAGCCAGGCTGGTGGCGGCGAAACCCGCAGCGGCCCGGCGGAACAGCCCCCGAAACCAATCCGAAGCACCCCGCCAAACCGCCTCAGGCGGGCTTCAGGCCGACAAACTGGCCCTCAGAAGCCAGAAACCGCGAAAAATCGAGGTGCCCTCTTGTGTTTTCCTCGGGGTTCTCGTACGGGCGTCCTTGGGACACCCCTCCCCAACGAGGGGCTTTTAGCTGGAAGGCTGAGGCAATGACCGATCTGACGATCCCGGCTGCGCGACCGGTGAATCCGCGTTTTTCATCTGGCCCCTGTGCCAAGTTTCCCCAATACAATCTGGACCTGCTTGCGGATGCCCCGCTTGGCCGCTCGCATCGTGCGGCTGTCGGCAAGGCCAGGCTGGCCGAGGCGATCGAGCTGACCCGCGAGGTTCTGGGCGTGCCCGCCGATTACCGGATCGGGATCGTGCCGGCCTCGGATACCGGTGCGGTCGAGATGGCGATGTGGACCATGCTGGGCGCGCGGCCGGTCGAGATGCTGGCCTGGGAAAGCTTCGGCGAGGGCTGGGTTACCGATGCGGTCAAGCAGCTGAAGCTGGACGCCACGGTGCGCAAGGCCGATTACGGCAGGATCGTGGATTTCGCCGAGGTGGATTTCGACCGTGACGTGGTCTTCACCTGGAACGGCACGACCTCGGGCGTGCGGGTGCCGAATGGCGATGCGATCCCGGCGGATCGTGCGGGCCTGACCATCTGCGACGCGACCAGCGCGGCCTTCGCCATGGACCTGCCCTGGGACAAGCTGGATGTCGTGACCTTCAGCTGGCAGAAGGTGCTGGGCGGTGAGGCCGCGCATGGCATGCTGATCCTGTCACCCCGCGCCGTCGAGCGGCTGGAAACCTATGTTCCCGACCGGCCCTTGCCGAAAATCTTCCGTCTGACCAAGGGCGGCAAGCTGATCGAGGGCATTTTCCGCGGCGAGACGATCAACACGCCATCGATGCTGGCGGTCGAGGATTACATCGTGGCGCTGAAATGGGCGCAGTCGATCGGCGGCCTTCAGGGTCTGATCGCGCGGGCCGATGCCAATGCCGCCGCCGTGCGGGATTTCATCGCGGACAAGGACTGGATCGCCGATCTGGCCGAGGACCCGGCGACGGCCTCGACCACCAGCGTCTGCCTGAAATTCACCGATCCGGCGATCAGGGACGGTGCCGCCTTTGCCAAGGCCGTCGCCAAGCGTCTGGAGAAGGAAGGCGTGGCACTGGATGCCGGGGCTTACCGCGACGCGCCTGCGGGCTTGCGGATCTGGTGCGGCTCGACCGTCGAGGCATCCGATGTGGCGGCCTTGATGCCGTGGATCGAATACGCCTATCGCGCCGAACTGGCCGCGCAGTAATTTGCGTCCCGCGAATGCCGGGGGCTGTCTGCCCCCGGACCCCCGAGGATATTTTCGTGAAGAAGAAGGCGCCGGCGCGGCTGAGGCCCGGGCGCTGAAACACAAGGATGAATGAGATGCCGAAGGTTCTCGTCTCCGACAAGCTGTCGGAAACCGCCGTCCAGATTTTCCGCGATCGTGGCGTCGAGGTGGATTACTTGCCCGATCTGGGCAAGGACAAGGACAGGCTGGCCGAGGTGATCGGCCAGTATGACGGGCTGGCGATCCGGTCCGCGACGAAGGTGACCGAGAAGCTGCTGGAAAACGCGGCCAATCTGAAGGTCGTCGGCCGCGCCGGAATCGGGGTCGACAATGTCGACATTCCGGCGGCCAGCAAGAAGGGCGTGATCGTGATGAACACGCCCTTCGGCAACAGCGTCACCACGGCCGAGCATGCCATCGCGATGATGTTCGCGGTCGCCCGGCAACTGCCCGAGGCAAGCGCCTCGACCCATGCCGGGAAGTGGGAGAAGAACCGCTTCATGGGGGTCGAGCTGTTCAACAAGACGCTGGGCGTGATCGGTGCGGGCAATATCGGCTCGATCGTCATCGACCGGGCGCATGGGCTGCACATGAAGGTGCTGGCCTATGATCCCTTCCTGTCGGAAGAGCGCGCCAGGGAAATCGGCGTCACCAAGGTCGAGCTGGACGACCTGCTGGCCAAGGCGGATTTCATCACCTTCCATGTGCCGCTGACCGACAAGACCCGCAACATCCTGTCGCGCGAGGCGATCGCCAGGCTGAAGCCGGGCGTGCGGATCATCAACTGCGCCCGCGGCGGGCTGGTCGACGAGGAGGCGCTGGCCGAGGCGCTGAAGGATGGCCGTGTCGCGGGTGCCGCCTTCGATGTCTTCGCGGTTGAGCCGGCTACCGACAGCCCGCTGTTCAACCTGCCGAACGTGGTGGTGACGCCGCATCTGGGCGCCTCGACCAGCGAGGCGCAGGAAAACGTCGCCATCCAGGTGGCCGAGCAGATGGCGGACTATCTGCTGACCGGCGCCGTGCAGAATGCGCTGAACATGCCGTCGGTGACCGCCGAAGAAGCCGCCGTCATGGGGCCGTGGATCGCACTGGCGGGGCATCTGGGCGCCTTTGTCGGGCAGATGACCGATGATCCGATCAAGGCGATCAACGTGCTGTATGATGGCAGCGTGTCGGAGATGAACCTGAACGCGCTGAACGCCGCCGTCATTGCCGGGGTGATGAAGGCCACCAATCCCGACGTGAACATGGTTTCGGCCCCGGTGATCGCGAAGGAACGCGGCATCCAGGTCTCGACCACCCGGCAGGACAAGGCCGGCACCTTCGAGGGTTACATCAAGCTGACCGTGGTGACCGAGCGGCGCGAGCGTTCGATCGCGGGCACGGTGTTCAGCGATGGCAAACCGCGCTTCATCCAGATCCGGGGCATCAATGTCGATGCCGAGATCGGCGAGCATATGCTGTATACCCGCAACAAGGACGTGCCGGGCGTGATCGGTGCCCTGGGGATGACGCTTGGCGATCTGGGGGTGAACATCGCGAACTTCACCCTTGGCCGCGCTGCCTCGGGCGATGATGCCATTGCCATCCTCTATCTGGACGAGCCGATCAGCGATGCGGCGCTGGCGGCGTTGCAGGGCACCGGCAAGTTCCTGCAGGCCCGCCGGCTGCAGTTCGAGGTCTGAGACCCTTTGGCGCGCCGCCCCGCCGGTGGCGCGCGCAACCCCGTCCGGGCCGATTTCCCTTGGCGGCCCGCACCCGGGAGGACTGAATGCGACTTTATGCGATCGGCGATGTCCACGGGCAGCTTGACCTGCTGACAGCCGCGCATGAGCGGGTGTTTCGCGATGGCGGGCGCGACGCGCCGATCGCGCATGTCGGTGACCTGATCGATCGCGGCCCGGAGTCGCGCGGCGTCGTGGAATATCTGCTGCAGGGGCAGATCGCGGGCCGGCCCTGGGTCGTGACCCGGGGCAATCACGACCGTTTCCTGCCGAAGTTCCTGCACCAGCCGGACTGGATCGATCCGGGGCTGAGTTCGGCGCGACACTGGCTTGACCACCCCAGTCTCGGGGCGGCCGAGACGCTGGCCTCTTACGGGCTGGACCCGGCTCTGCCGCGCGAGAGGCTGCATGCCGAGGCGCTGCGCGCGGTGCCCGCGGCGCATGTGGATTTCCTGGCTTCGCTGCCCCTGTGGTTTTTGCATGAGCAGGCCCTTGTCGTTCATGCCGGGATCCGGCCGGGGGTCGGGCTTGAGGCGCAGGTCGAGCATGACCTGGTCTGGATCCGCAAGGGTTTTCTGGACAGCGAGGTGGATCACGGCAGACTGGTGGTGCATGGCCATACCGCCATCCGGACCGCCACCCTCTATCACAACCGGTTGAACATCGACGGTGGTGCGGCTTATGGCCGGCCGCTCTGTGCGGTTGTGATCGAGGATCGGGTGGTGCATCTTCTGACCGATGCGGGCCGGGCGCCCCTGTTGCCGGAGTAGCGGAAATGCTTCGCGGAATTCTTCCTGTCCTCTGTCTTGTGCCGCTGGCCGGTCACGGCGATGAGGTTGGCCGTGCCGATGTCGACTGGATCGGCAATGATATCGTCATCGAGGCGGTGCGCGATTCCGAAGTCGGCGGCGTGACCTGTCACCTGGCCTATTTCGAGCGTTCGGTTCTTGACCGTCTGAGCCAGGGAAACTGGTTCGAGGATCCCTCGAACAGCGCCATCGAATGTGTCCGGACCGGCCCGGTCGACCTGGGCGGCATCCGCCGAGGCCCCGAAGGCGAGGACGTGTTCAGCGAGGGCCGCTCGCTGATCTTCAAGTCCTTGCGGATCAAGCGCATCTATGACGAGGAAAGTCAGGTACTGATCTATCTCGCCCATGCCAGCGAGGTGACGGAAGGATCGGCGAAGATGGCGATCTCGACGGTTTCCGTAGCCGATGCCCGAATGCCCGGCGACTGATCGCGGCACCGGCGCAAGAGAATACCATCGCCCCGATCCCGGGCGCAGCTTCTGGAAGGACCCCATCCCATGTTCACCGTCTCGCTGATCGCCGCGCCGGCACAGGCCAATCTGGAAAGCGCGCTGCTTGACGGGCTGGCCCGGAGTTGGGACGGCGGCGCGCCGCGCTGGCTGGATCCGGGCGTCGCCGGTGAGTTCGACATCGAGGCGATGCCTGCGGAGGCCGATCAGGTCTGGGCCGATCTGCAGACCATCGGCATCGATCTTGCCATCCAGCCCACGGCCGGGCGGCGCAAGTCGATCCTGCTGGCCGACATGGATTCGACCATGATCGGCCAGGAATGCATCGACGAGTTGGCTGACATGGCCGGCGTGGGGCCGCGGGTCGCCGCGATCACCGCCCGGGCCATGAATGGTGAGCTGAATTTCCACGAGGCGCTGATCGAGCGCGTCGGCCTCTTGGCCGGGTTGGGGGAATCGGTGATCGGAGAGGTGTTGCGGACACGGATCACGCTGGCCCGGGGCGGGCGCGAACTGGTCGCCACGATGCGCGCCAATGGCGGCTATGCGGCGCTGGTTTCGGGCGGGTTCACCGCCTTTACCGGCCCGGTCGCGGCGCAGCTTGGCTTTGACGAGGAACGCGCCAATACGCTTCTGTCCGAGGATGGTGTCCTGACCGGCCATGTGGCCCTGCCGGTGCTGGGGCGCGAGGCCAAGGTTGAGGCGCTGCACGAGATCAGCGCCGCCCGCGGGGTGACGCCTGCCCAGGTGATCGCGGTGGGCGACGGGGCCAATGATCTGGGGATGCTGCAACTGGCCGGCGCCGGGGTGGCGCTGCATGCCAAGCCGGCGGTCGCGGCGCAGGCAAAGCTGCGCATCAACCATGGCGATCTGACCGCGCTGCTCTATCTGCAGGGCTATCGCGCGGCCGAATTCGTCACGGGCTGAGCGCGGCCACCGTCTGGGCGGCCGGCCGCGCCACCGCCTGCGCAGCACCGGTGCCGGCCCAGAAGGCACCCCAACCCGTCTCGCCCGTGGCAAGCGCCGCCGCGTTCAGCGCCTTGCCGGCGTCATAGGCGACCGGATAATCGGGCGCGTCCGCGCCGTCGATCGCGGTGAACCGGTTGGCCATCCCCCGCGCCAACCGGCCCGAGATCGCGCGCGTTATCACCGTCTCGCCCGAGGCCATCGCGGCGCGATGCGCCGCCGAAGTCGCCGCTTCGGGCGCCTGCAGGAAGGCGGTGCCGCATTGTACCGCGACCGCGCCGGCGGCGATGGCCGCGCGCGCATCGTCACGGGTCATGATTGCGCCCGCCGCGATCAGCGGCAGGCCAATCCCCGCCAGTTGCCGCACGAGCGCGAGGGTGTCCAGCCGCGCATCCGCTGCCTCCGGATCGAACGTGCCCCGGTGACCGCCCGCCTGCCAGCCCTGCGCCACGATCCCGTCCAGCCCGGCCGCCGCGATCGCCCGGCCCTCGGGCAGGCTGGTTGCGGTCGCCAGCAGCACGGCGCCGGTGCCGCGCAGGGCCTGCAATTGCGCCGCCTCCGGCAGGCCGAAGTGAAAACTGATGACCTGCGGGCGCAAATCGATCAGCAGCCGCAGCATCGGATCGTTCACCCGGAAGCTTTGATAGATCTCGGACAAGGTCGCCGGCGGCTCGGCGCCGAAACGCTGGAATTCGGGGCGCAGCCGTTCGAGCCAGGCCGCCTCGCGCCGGGGATCGCGCCGGGCCGGAGCATGACAGAACAGATTGACCGCGAAGGGCTGCCCGGTCAGCGCGGCGGTCTGGGCGATGGCCTTGGCCGCGGCCGAGACATCCAGCGCCCCGAGGGCAACCGAGCCAAGCCCGCCCGCCTCGCAGACCGCCGCCGCCAGCGCGGGCGTCGAGGTGCCGGCCATCGGCGCCTGTATGACGGCGTGTTTCAAATCCAGCGTCCCGATCATTGCCCTCTCCACCATCCATCCCGTGCAAATATCCCACGACGAGCGGGGGGCGTGAAACCCCCGATCGCCGGGTTCTTTACTTGTCCGGCCAGAAGGCGCATGGCGCGCTGATGTTCGACCTGACGCTCGAGATCGCCCTGCTTCTGGTCGCCGCCGGCTTTGCGGCCGGCTTCATCGATTCCATTGCCGGGGGTGGAGGGCTGATCACCGTGCCCGCCCTGTTGCTGGCCGGGGTGCCCCCCGCGCAGGCGCTGGCGACGAACAAGGTGCAGGGCATGTTCGGCGCCGCCACGGCGGCGTTCAGCTATGCCGCGCGCGGGCTGGTTGATCTGCGGTCGCAATGGCGCGCGGCGCTGGTGGCGGCGGCCGGCGGCGTTCTTGGTGCGGCGCTGGTCAACCAACTGCCGGCGCAGGCGCTGCAACTGGTCCTGCCGGTGCTGCTGATCGGCATCGCCGCCTTTTTCGCCTTCAGGCCGGGACTGAACGATCTGGACCGGGCGCGGCGAATCGGGCCGGGTCTGTTCACGCTGACAATCGTGCCGCTGATCGGGTTCTATGACGGGCTCCTCGGGCCGGGGGCGGGGTCGTTCTACATGATCGCCTTCGTCAGCCTGTCCGGTTATGGCGTGCTGAAGGCCACCGCCCATACCAAGCTTCTGAACCTGTTCTCGAATCTCGGCGGATTGCTGACCTTTGCGCTGATCGGCGAGCCGCTGTGGCTGCTGGGGCTGCTGATGGGGCTGGCGCAGATCACCGGGGCGGGCCTGGGGGCAAGGCTTGCGGCGCGGATCGGGGCGCGGTTGATCAAACCGCTGCTGGTCGTCACCTCGATGGCATTGGCATTACGGCTGATCTGGCAAATGCTGTAGCCACGGGAAGGCCGACGCCCGCTCTGCCAAGGGGCGCCGGCCGATCTTGTCCCCGAGAGACGGTTTGGGGGCGCCGCCCTCGCGCGCCCATTCAAGCAGAAAACTGAATCGGAATCGTGACGAATCAGGACGGAAACCCGCGCGCCCGACGCATTTCGCCGGTCACCAGACCGCGCCAGTTCCGGATCGGCCCGGTGAGAAAGCGCGAGACCGCCGGGTCGGCCGCCTCCAGAGCGCCCAGGTGCAGAAGGATCGCGGTGATCGCCGCCTCGCTGGCGCGGGTCGCGCCATCGGTGATCTTCACCGCCACGCCCAGCCCCTGATCGGGCAGGATCGCGACGAAAACGCCCTCGGCCCCGGTCTTGACCGCGGCACTTCCGCGCATCGCCCGCATCAGGACCGTGCAGGCCCGGCCTTCGCCGGCCACCAGTTCGGGATGGGCGCGCATGGCGTCGACCAGTTGGCGCATCGCCCGGCCGCGCCGGTCGCCGCCGGGGCGGGCAAAGGCCGCCATCGCCCGGGCCAGCCCCTCGAGCGAGCAGGACCAGTTCGGGGCCGAGCAGCCGTCGATGCCATGGCCGGGGCTGGTCTCGCCGGTGACCTCCTCGAAGGTCTGCTTCACCGCGCGCTGGGCCGGATGATCGGGCGCGACATAGTCCGGCCCGCCGCGCAGGTGCCGGTTCAGTGTCAGAAAGCCCGCATGCTTGCCCGAACAGTTGTTGTGAAACTGGCAGGGCGGCTGATCCGAACAGGTCAGGCGCCGGTTCTCGTCGCGGTCGCGCGGCATATGGGCGCCGCAGCGCAGGTCCGGCTCGGTCAGGTTCAGGCCGTCAAGCCAGCCGGCCACGGCCTCGACATGGATCCGCCCGCCGCTGTGGCTGCCGCAGGCCAACGCCAGTTGCCGGCTGGTCAGGCCTGCGGCCTCTGCCGCGCCGCTCTCGATCAGGGGCAGCGCCTGGACCATCTTGCAGGAGGATCGCGGAAAGACGATCCGCGACGGATCGCCCCAGGCCTCGACGACGCCCTTGTCGTCGCAGATCACCGCATGCCCGCGATGCAGGCTTTCACGCTGACCGCCGCGCCACAACTCGACCAGTTTGGCTGATCGCACTGCTATCCTCCCTGACAATTGCGCGATTTTCTGCCTTGCGCTCTTTTTCATGTGGTGATTTTGGCTATCCTGATCGCAGATGGTTGAAAAGACCACGGCAATCGGGAACAACGCCCGACGAGGCGGCGAATGGAATGGCAGGAGGCCAGAGCATGAATATCACCACGTTGCGCGGCATGGCGGCCATCGCGGCTCTGACGGCAGGGCTGGGCACGGCGGTTGCGCAGGAATCGACCAATGTCGTGGCGACCGAGGGCGACTGGACCGTCTTTGCGGCCGAAAGCCCCAAGGAATGCTGGGCGGTGTCGCCGCCGAAGTCGACGCTGAACACCCGCGACGGCAAGGAGGTCGAGGTGACGCGGGGCGATATCCGCCTCTATGTCGCCTTCCGGCCGGGCCAGAATGGCGAGGTTTCCTTCAGCGGCGGTTATCCGTTCGCGCCGGATTCGACCGTCGAGGTCGATGTGGGCGGGCAGAAGTTCAGCCTGTTCACCGAGGGCGAGAACGCCTGGACCGGAAGCCCGAGCGAGGATCAGAAGCTGATCGGGGCGCTGCGCGCGGGGTCGAGCGCGGTGGTCACCGGACGCTCGTCGCGCGGGACGACCACCAAGGACACGTTCAGCCTGTCGGGGATCACCTCGGCGACGAACACCGCGCAGGGGCGCTGCAAGTAGGCCGGACGGGCGGGGGGCGGCCCCCACCCCGCCGCATCCTGGGTGCGGTGGCTGCCACGGATGACAAGGCCGGTTGAATTGCCGGCCGGTTTGGCGTATCTGCGGGACCTTCTTACGCAAGCCCGGTTGAACCATGTCCGCTCCGATCACGCAGGATCTCCTGACCATTCCCCGCAAGCTGCCCGAGGGCGGGCGGACGAATATCGTCGGGCTGACCCGGGAACAACTGCGTCTGGCCCTGATCGAGGCCGGCACGCCCGAGCGCCAGGCGAAGATGCGGGTCGGGCAGATCTGGCAATGGGTCTATCACTGGGGTCTGCGCGATTTTGCCGAGATGACCAATCTGGCCAAGGATTACCGGGCGCTGTTGGCCGAGACATTCGAGGTCGCCCTGCCCGAGGTGGTCACGCGGCAGGTCAGCGCCGACGGGACACGGAAATACCTGCTGCGCATCGCCGGCGGGCATGAGGTCGAGACGGTCTATATCCCCGAGGAGGGGCGCGGGACGCTCTGCGTGTCCAGCCAGGTGGGCTGCACGCTGACCTGCTCCTTCTGCCATACCGGCACGCAGAAGCTGGTGCGCAACCTGACCCCGGGCGAGATCGTCGGCCAGCTGATGGTGGCGCGCGACGATCTGGGCGAATGGCCGGTTCCCGGCGCCCCCAAAGACGAGACCCGGCTGGTCAGCAACATGGTGCTGATGGGCATGGGCGAGCCCCTGTACAATTTCGAGGGTGTGCGCGACGCGATGAAGGTGGTGATGGATGGCGAGGGCCTGAGCCTCAGCCGCCGCCGGATCACCCTCTCGACCAGCGGCGTCGTCCCCGAGATCGCCCGCACCGCCGAAGAAATCGGTTGCCTGCTGGCGGTCAGCTTTCACGCCACCACCGACGAGGTGCGCGACCGGCTGGTGCCGATCAACAAGCGCTGGAACATCGAGACGCTGCTGGGCGCGCTGCGCGACTATCCGCGGCTGTCGAACAGCGAACGCATCACCTTTGAATATGTCATGCTGGACGGCGTGAACGACAGCGACGCGGATGCGCGCCGGCTGGTCAAGCTGATCCGTGGCATCCCGGCCAAGATCAACCTGATCCCCTTCAACGAATGGCCCGGCGCCCCCTACAAGCGGTCAAGCTGGGAGCGGATCGAGGCCTTCGCCGATATCGTCCACAAGGCCGGTTATGCCAGCCCGATCCGCACCCCGCGCGGCGAGGACATCATGGCCGCCTGCGGGCAGTTGAAATCCGCGACCGAGCGCGGGCGGAAGACCCGTGCCCAGATCGCCGCCGAGGCCGGCAGTCAATCGGTGGCGAACAGCCCGGCATAAAGCCTTTTCAGCAGATCGTTCAGCAGCACCTGCTCGTCCTCGCCCAGTGATGACAACAGCCGCGTTTCATTTTCCGCGTGCCGGACCACGGCCATTTCGACCATCTCCAGCCCGTGATCCGTCAGGCCGACCAGCACGCCGCGCCGGTCCGCCGGATTGGGCAGGCGCTCGATCAGGCTGCGTTTCTGCATCCGGTCCAGCCGCGCCGTCATGCCGCCCGAGGTCAGCATCATCGCCTCGTAAAGCTGTGTCGGGCTGAGCCGGTAGGGTGCGCCCGACCGGCGCAGCGTCGCCAGCACGTCGAATTCGCCCTGTTGCAGGCCAATCTCCGCGAATAGCGGCGTCATCTGGTCACGGTCCAGCCGGGCGACCAGTTCGAACATGCGCCCGAAGACCTCCATCGCGGTCACGTCCATTCCGGGCATTTCCTGCCGCCACTGGGCGGCGGCGCGCGCGGCGCGATCCTGTTCAGGCATATATCTTGACATCAAGTTACTTTGTGTAAAGATAGTATCCGAACAAGAAGGATTCCGCAATGCGTATTCCAACCCTGCCGGGCAATGGCACGGGAATGACCCTGCTTTGCCTGATGATAACCGGCTCGGCACTGGCCGTGACCATCCTGATCTCGGGCGCGGCGGCCGATGCCGGCACGCCCATGCTGTGGTTCCTGACCGCCGTTCTGGCGCTGTCCGGTCTGGTTCAACTGGCGGCGATTGCACCGAGCTTGCGCTTGCGCGACCTGGTCCGGCTGTTGCCCTATTCGCTGGGGGCGGGGGCCTTCATGGTGGTTCCCTCTGCACTGGGTTACCTGGCGGTGGCGCATGTGGGGGCGGGTTATATTTCGCTCAGCTTCGCCTTCCCGATCCTGCTGACATGGGCGCTGGCGCGGATCATGGGGATCGAGCCGCGCGACCGGCGGCGGGCATTGGGCGTGCTGTTGGGGCTGGCCGGGGGGCTGCTGCTGGCGGCGTCGAAATTCGGCATGATCGACGGCGGCGCAATCGGCTGGCTGATCGCGGCGACGGCCATGCCGGTGATCGTGGCGTTGGGCAATATCTATCGCAGCCGCTACTGGCCCCGGGGCGCGGGTGCGGCGCTGCTGTCACCGCTGATGCTGCTGGCAGGCGCGGCGCTGATCCTGCCGCTGGCCCTGTGGCTGGAAGGCAGCCCGGCGCCTCTTTGGACCGGGGCTGGTCTGCGGCTTCTGCTGATCGTGGATGTCGCGGTCTTCGTGGTGCAGTACTACGCCTATTTCACGCTGCAGCGGATCGGCGGGCCGGTCACGCTGTCGCTGATCGGGCCGGTGGCCGCGCTGGTTGGCAGTGGTGCTGCGGTTTGGCTCTTTGGCGAGGCGCTGCCCGGCGGCTTCGTGCTGGCTGGGCTGCTGGTCGCGGCGGGCACGGTGCTGATGCTGCGCCGTCCCCCTCAGTCGCAGGGTTCTTTCCAGGCATCGACGATCCCGACCGCCTCGTCCGCCGTCTCGACATAGTGGAACAGGTCCAGGTCGCTCTCGCTGATGGTGCCGGCCTTGGCCAGGGCCTGCCAGTTGATCACCTCGTCCCAGAACTCGGCCCCGAACAGCAGGATCGGGATGCGTTTCATCCGCCCGGTCTGGACCAGGGTCAGGGTCTCGAACAGCTCGTCCATGGTGCCGAAGCCGCCGGGGAAGATCGTCACCGCGCGGGCGCGCATCAGGAAATGCATCTTGCGGATGGCGAAATAGTGGAAGTTGAAGCACAGATCCGGCGTCACATAGGGGTTCGGCGCCTGTTCATGCGGCAGCACGATGCCAAGGCCGATGGACTGGCCGCCGGCCTCGTCCGCGCCCATGTTCCCGGCCTCCATCACGCCCGGCCCGCCGCCGGTGCAGATCACGAATTCGCGGCCATAGGTCCTGAGGCTGCGCTCGGTCATCGCCCGGGCAAAGCGGCGGGCTTCGTCGTAATAGCCCGACAGCGCGGCCAGGGCCGGGGTGCGCGCCTGATCCGCATGCTCGGGGGCCGGGATGCGCGCGCCGCCGAACATCACCACCGTCGATTCGATGCCGCGTTCGTCCATCACCATCTGCGGCTTCAGCAGTTCCAGCTGCAGCCGCACCGGCCGCAACTCCTCGCGCAGCAGGAAGTCGCGGTCGGTGAAGGCCAGCCGGTAGGCGGGCGCCCGGGTCTGCACCGTGTCGGCGATCCGGTCGGCGCGGGTCGCGTCCTCGTCGCTGTGCGGAAAGGGGTGAACGCGGTCGCGATCGTCGCTCTGGGTCATCGAAGCCTCATTCGGCGCGCGCGGATTGCGCGGGCTTTCCATGACGCTTATAGCCCTGACGTGACAGTTTCCACCCGGACCCGAAAGATCAAGGAGAGGCCGCAATGACCCAAGCTCTGGAACATGCCATCGAAACCGCGTGGGAAAACCGCGACGGGATCACCAGCGCGACGAAGGGCGAGGTCCGCGAAGCCATCGAGGAGACGCTGAACCGGCTGGATACCGGCGCGCTGCGCGTGGCCGAGAAGCGCGGCAATGACTGG
Organism: Paracoccus marinaquae; assembly: GCF_018860165.1. Lineage (GTDB taxonomy): Bacteria > Pseudomonadota > Alphaproteobacteria > Rhodobacterales > Rhodobacteraceae > Paracoccus > Paracoccus marinaquae. The sequence goes on along the minus strand of NZ_JAHKNG010000045.1, from coordinate 8,625 downwards.
CATGTGAACCAGTGGGCCAAGAAGGCGGTGTTGCTGTCCTTCCGCCTGAACGACATGGAACAGATGCCGGGCGGTCCGCAGGGGGCGACCTGGTGGGACAAGGTGCCCTCGAAATTCGTCGGCTGGGGCGACAACCAGTGGCGCGCCGCGGGCTTTCGCGCCGTGCCGGGTTCGATCGTGCGGCATTCGGCCTTCATCGCCAAGGGCGCGGTGCTGATGCCGTCCTTCGTGAACCTGGGCGCCCATGTCGGCGAGGGCACGATGGTCGACACCTGGGCCACGGTCGGATCCTGCGCGCAGATCGGCCGGAACGTGCATCTGTCGGGCGGCGTCGGCATCGGCGGCGTGCTGGAGCCCCTGCAGGCCGGCCCGACGATCATCGAGGACGACTGCTTCATCGGCGCCCGCTCCGAAGTGGTCGAGGGCTGCATCGTGCGCGAGGGCTCGGTCCTGGGGATGGGCGTGTTCATCGGCCAGTCCACCAAGATCGTCGACCGCGAGACCGGCGAGGTCATGTATGGCGAGGTGCCGGCGGGATCGGTCGTGGTCGCGGGTTCGATGCCGTCGAAGAACGGTGTCAGCCTCTATTGCGCGGTGATCGTCAAGCGGGTGGATGCCAAGACCCGCTCGAAGACCTCGATCAACGATCTTCTGCGCGACTGACCGGCGCGCGTGGTCACGCTTTACATCGACGCCGATGCCTGCCCGGTCAAGGCCGAGGCCGAGCGCGTGGCCACGCGGTTGCGCGTGCCGATGGTGCTGGTCTGCAATGGCGGGCTGCGGGTGCCGGCGAATCCGCTGGTGACGCTGAAGATCGTGGCCGAGGGGCCGGACGAGGCCGACAAGTGGATCGCGGAACAATGCGGGCCGGGCGACGTGGTGGTGACCGCCGATCTGCCGCTGGCGGATCGCTGTCTCAAGGCCGGCGCGCGGGTGTTGCAGCATGACGGCGAGGTTCTGACCGAGGCCAATATCGGCCCGCGCCTCGCCACCCGCGACCTGATGAGCGACCTGCGCGCCGCCAATCCCTTCATGCAGGGCGGCGGCGCGGCATTTTCCAGGGCGGACCGGTCCCGGTTCCTGCAGGCGCTGGACAGGGCGCTGACGGCGGCGCGCCCTTAACCCGCCGCGGCGGGTAAGCGGCGCCCGCGCGTGAGCCGCAACCCGTCGCGCATGCTGAGCCCCAGCAGCGAGATATTCACCGCCCCGGCAAGCAGTTCCAGCACCTGAACGGCATAGAAGAGTGTGTCGAAGTCCCGTGCCTCGGCCTTCGCGGCCAGAAACAGGGCCGAGGGAATCAGGACCAGCAGCCCATTGGCCGCGATGAACGGCATTCGGCGCTGCTTGCGTGCGATCAGGCCGCCCTTGCGCCGGCCTGCCCGGCGCATGCCGGTGATCCCGGTCGCGGCGAGGGCGGGAATGAGGATGATGAAACCCCAGGGGATCGTGGTCTTGACCGTGACGACCTGCGCCATGGTTCCGAACAACTCGCTGACAACGGTCGAGGACCAGAACAGCGCAATGATGACGAGGGCAGCGCATCCGGCGATGGGGTGAAGGCTGCGTGGCATACCGATTCTCCATAGCTTGCTATGTTTATGGGTGCGAGCGGGCCGATCCGCGACTCGCCTGAGAGATAAGAATAGCATGCTATTAAAATATTGTATAGCATGCTGTGTATGCTATGAGGCGATATGGCATTCTCACGGAACGACTCGCCCGGCTATCTGACCAATCATCTGGCGCGGCTGTTCGCGGCCGGGCTGCAAAGCCGGATCAAGCCCCTCGGACTGTCGACCGGCATCTTTCCGATCATGCTGTGCCTGTGGGAAAAGGACGGCCAGACCCAGCGTGATCTGGTCGTCAAGGTCGGGATCGAGCAGGCGACGCTGGCGAACTCGCTGTCACGGATGGAGCGTGACAGGCTGATCGAACGCCACGGCGACGACGAGGATGGCCGGATCAAGCGTAACTGGCTGACCGAGCGGGGCAAGTCGCTGCGCGACCCGGCCATCGCCGCCGCCATGGCCCAGAACACCGAGGCGCTGCACGGCCTTTCCCCAGAAGAGCGGGCCGAGTTTCTGCGGCTGCTGAAAAAGATGGTCGCAACCTTTGGCGCCGATGCGCGGCCGGCCTAGGATTCGGGTTTGATCTTGTTTGCGGTGCCCTTGGCAAAAGCCTCCAGCCGCGCCTTTGCCGCCTCTTGCGTGTTGACCACGCCCGCGACCACCGCCTCGGCATAGGCGGCGTCCAGCGCGCTCATGTTCTGCATGTGGCTGATGGCCGAACAGATGGCGAAATTCGACAGCGGCGGGTTCTGCGCGGCACTGCGGGCGATGTCCCACGCCTTGGCCTCGGCATCCTCGACCAGATACTGGCACAGGCCCACATCCACCGCCTCCTGCCCGCGATAGAGGCGCCCCGACAGCATCATGTCGATCATCCGTGCCTTGCCGATCAGATCGGCCACGCGGATCGTCGCGCCACCACCGGTGAACAACCCGCGCTGCCCCTCGGGCAGGCCGAAATAGGTATCCGGCCCCGCCACCCGGATATGCGCGGCCGAGGCCAGTTCCAGCCCGCCGCCGACGACCGCGCCCTTCAGCACCGCGATCACCGGCACGCCACCATATTCCATCTTGTTGAACGCCTCGTGCCAGCGCAGGCAGACATGCATGAAATCGCTGGCCGAGCGGTTCTCGCGGTGATGTTCGACCAGATCCAGCCCGGCGCTGAAATGATCGCCGTTGGCGCGCAGGATCGCCGCCTTCACACCGGCGCGGGGCAGGGTGGCGAAGATCTCGACCAGTTCGTCGATGGTGGCCAGATCCAGCGCGTTGCGCTTGTCCGGGCGGTTCAGGGTGACCTGGGCGATGCCATCATCATCCAGTGCAAGAAGAATGTTCTTCAGTCGCAGATCGGAAATGTCGCGCATTCTGTCCTCGTCCGGCGGGTTGTGGACTGGATAGCGTGCCAGCTTGCCGGGGTCGAGGCATACCGCAGGGACCCGCGCCTTGCGCGGACTTCATTGACCGATGATCCGCCGACAGGCATCCTTTCCGCATCCGGAAATGGTCACGAGGGTCCAATGGTTTTCAGACCGCTTACCGTCTGTCTTGCGATGCTGGCCGCGCCCGCAGGCGCGGAGGTGTTCACCTTTGAAACGCCCTCGGGCAATATCGACTGCTCGGTCGGGATTGAGCAGGGAACCTCGGATATCCAGTGCATCATTCATGACCGCAGCGGCGATCCCGCCCTGCCCAGGCCCGCGGACTGCAAGGCAGCCTGGGGGCATCATTTCTCGACGCTCAGCAGCGGGCGCGTCACCATGGCCTGCGGCGGTCCGGGCCAGAACCTGAAAATGTTCGAGGTGGCGGGATATGGCGTCACCTCGGCCGACTGGAACGGGATCAGTTGCAGCTCGACCAGGCAGGGGCTGGATTGCCGCAATGCCGATGGCCACGGCTTCTTCCTGTCGCGACAGGTGCAACGGGTCTATTGAGGGACGCGCGCGCGGCCAAGCGTCGGCTGGCCATGTCTGATGCCGGCGCAGGCACCGGGATATGCCCGAAAATTAGGCAGTTGTGACCTGGCATTGGGCAGCAAGGGCCGGCCCGGGACGATTTCTGTTGGCGGAATGGACAGCAGGCAGTGATTGCCAGGATCATGGCCTCGGGTTCCGGAGAGTCGCGATGTTCTATAACGAGATGTTCGAAGGCAGCGAGGTGCGCGCGCCCTATGCGATGCTGTCGGACTGGGTGGACACCATGCCCGCCGACATGCGGCAGATGAAGCAGGCCGAGGCCGAGGCGCTTTTCCGCCGGATCGGTATCACCTTCGCCGTCTATGGCGAGGGCGGCGACCCGGACCGGCTGATCCCCTTCGACATGATGCCGCGCGTCTTTCTGCAAGGCGAATGGCGCCGGCTCGAACGCGGGATCAAGCAGCGGGCGCGGGCGCTGAATGCCTTTCTGCGCGATGTCTATTCGCGCGGCGAGATCATCCGCGCGGGCCGCATCCCGGCGCGTCTGGTCTATCAGAACGCGGCCTATGAAAAGGCGGTGGTGGGCTTCGTGCCCCCACGCGGGGTGTTCTCGCATATTGTCGGCATCGATATCGTGCGCACCGGGCGGGACGATTTTCATGTCCTCGAGGATAATTGCCGCACCCCCTCGGGTGTCAGTTACATGCTTGAGAACCGCGAGATCATGATGCGGATGTTTCCAGCGCTGTTTCGCAACAACCGGATCGAGCCGGTGGACCAGTATCCAGAAATCCTGCGCCGCACGCTGGCCTCGGTTGCGCCGGCGAAATGCGCGGACGAGCCGACCGTGGTGATCCTGACGCCGGGGCATTTCAACAGCGCCTATTACGAGCACAGCTTTCTGGCCAATCTGATGGGGGTCGAACTGGTCGAGGGCAACGATCTGTTCGTCGATGCCGGGCTTGTCTACATGCGCACGACCGAGGGGCCAAAGCGCGTCGATGTCATCTATCGCCGGATCGACGATCCGTTCCTTGACCCGTTGTGCTTTCGCAAGGATTCGATGCTGGGCGTGCCGGGGCTGATGGATGTGTACCGCTCGGGCGGGGTGGCGATCGCCTCGGCGCCGGGGGCGGGGGTGGCCGATGACAAGGCAGTCTATACCTATGTCCCCGAGATGATCCGCTTTTATCTGGGTGAGGAGCCGCTTTTGCAGAACGTCCCGACCTGGACGCTGTGGAAGGAGGACGACTATAAATACGTCATGGCCAATCTGGCGGATCTGGTGGTCAAGGAGGTTCACGGCTCGGGCGGCTACGGGATGCTGATCGGACCCAAGGCCAGCAAGGATGAGATCGCCAGATTCGCCGATCTCATTCGCGCCAATCCTGACAACTACATCGCCCAGCCGACGCTGGCGCTGTCCACCAGCCCGACCTTCGTGGCCGAAGGGGTCGCGCCCCGCCATGTCGATCTGCGGCCCTTCTGCCTGTGCGGCGACCGGCTTGAACTGGTGCCGGGCGGGTTGACGCGGGTTGCCCTGCGCGAGGGATCGCTGGTGGTGAACTCGTCGCAGGGCGGCGGGGTCAAGGACACCTGGGTTCTGTCGGAATAAGGAGGTCCCGCCATGCTTTGCCGCACCGCCGCCAACCTGTTCTGGATGGGCCGCCATCTGGAACGTGCCGAAACCGCCGCGCGCCTTCTGGACGTGGGCGCCCGGATGACGCTTCTGCCCAATACCGAGGCCGGGTATCGCAACGAATGGGAATCGCTGCTGCGCGCGGCGGGGTCGCAGCATAGCTTCGCCGGCAGTTACGGCGACAGCATCACCCAGGAAAACATCGAATCCTGGCTGTTCTTCGACAAGGAAAACCCCTCCTCGGTCACCTCCTGCCTGGAACAGGCGCGCGAGGGCGGGCGGATCGTGCGCACGGCCCTGACCAGCCAGGTCTGGGACGCGCTGAATGTCGCCTTTCAGGAATTGCGCGACCTCTCGCGCCGGTTGCGCAGCCAGGTCGACACCTCCATGCTGACCGATTTCACCACCCGCCACGGCGCCACGGTGCGGGGCGCGATCAACGCCAGCCAGTTGCGCAATGACGGCTGGCATTTCATCAATCTGGGCTATTCGCTCGAGCGCGCGGACGCGACCTCGCGGCTGCTGGACGTGAAATATTTCGTGCTGCTGCCCCGGATCGAGTTCATCGGTTCGGGCCTCGACAATTACCAATGGCAGGTGATCCTGCGCGCGCTGTCGGCGCACCGGGCCTTCCACTGGGCCTATGGTGGCGAGATCACCGCGGGCAAGGTGGCGGATTTCCTGATCCTGAACGGGGAAAGCCCGCGCTCGCTGCTGAGTTCGCTTTACGAAGCGGTCTGGAACCTTGACCGGCTGACCCGGCGCTATGGCGAGGCTGTGCCGGCCTCGGCCTCGGCCCTGGCGCATGAGACGCTTGAACGGCTCATGGCGCATGACATCGACGCGATCTTCGATGAAGGGCTGCACGAGTTCCTGTCATGGTTCATCGGCGAGATCGGCAGTATTTCGGATGCGGTCCATGACGACTATTTCAGCGGCCGGATGTAGGAGGGCGCGCCGATGAAACTGAAAATCCTGCATGAAACCAGTTACAGCTATGACGCCCCGATCGAGGCGCTGGCACAAAGCCTGCGGCTGACCCCTTCCGTGCATGAAGGGCAAAGGGTCGGGGAATGGCGCATCTCGGTGTCGGGCGGGCAGCGCGGCGCGGGGTTCCGCGACGGCGCCGGGGATTGGGTCGAGGGCTGGACCGTGCGCGGGCCGATCGACAAGGTGGTGGTGACGATTCAGGGCCTGATCGAAACCCGCGATACCGCCGGCGTCCTGCGCGGCCATCGCGAGACGATCAACCCGCTGGTCTATATGCGCAGCACCCCCGCGACCCGCAGCAACGACGCCCTCCAGGCCCTGGCCCATTCCGTCAAGGGCGAGGATGGACTGGATCTGGCGCACGAACTCTCGGCCGCGGTTCATGGCGCCATCGCCTATGTGCCGGGCGCGACCGAGGTCTGGACTTCGGCGGCCGAGGCCCTGGCACTGGGGCAGGGTGTCTGTCAGGATCACGCCCATGCCCTGATCGCCTGCGCCCGCGCGCGCGGCCTGCCTGCGCGCTATGTTTCGGGCTATCTGCATTCCAACCTCGACGGCACGCCCCATGATGCCGCCCATGCCTGGGCGGAAATCCATGTCGGCACGCTGGGCTGGGTCGGCTTCGACGCCGCCAATGCCTGCTGCCCGGATGATCGCTATATCCGGCTGGGCTCGGGCTATGACGCGCCGGATGCGGCGCCCGTGCGCGGCATGGCCTTCGGTCCCAGCAGGGAAAGCCTGGACGTGCGGGTGCATGTCGAGGAAATCCAGCAATGACCGGAACCTGCCCGGCTTGCGGCAAACGCGGCCCAAGGTTAACCCTGTCGGGTGGATATGCCAACGGGCGGGACCGATGACCTATTGTGTCGGGCTGAAACTGGATGCGGGCCTGGTCCTGCTGTCGGATAGCCGCACCAATGCGGGGCTCGACAACATCTCGACCTATCGCAAGATGTTCTTCTTTGAAGAGCCGGGCGAACGGGTGATCGTCGTCACCACGGCGGGCAGCCTGTCGGTGACGCAGACCACAATGGCACGCCTGCAGGAGGCGATCGACGATCCCGATTCGGACGAGACGACCTCGATCATGCAGGCCGGCTCGATGCTGCAGGTGGCGACCATCATCGGCGCCACGCTGCACCGCACCTGCCGCGAGATCGCCGAGCAGACCCGCGAGCTGAACCAGCAGGCCAGCGCCAGCATGATCGTCGCGGGCCAGCGCCGGGACGGTGAGATGCGGATGTTCCTGATCTATCCGCAGGGCAATTTCATCATGGCGACCGAGGACACGCCGTTCCTGCAGATCGGCGAACATAAATACGGCAAGCCGATCCTCGACCGGGTGGTGACGCCCGAAACCAGCCTTGCCGACGCGCAGAAGGCGGTGCTGCTGTCGATGGATTCGACCCTGCGCTCGAACCTGTCGGTGGGGATGCCGCTGGATCTGGCGGTCGTCGAAAGGGACGACCTGCGCGTCTCGCACCGACGCCGCATCCTTGAGGGCGATCCGGCCTTCATGGAAATGTCCGCCGCCTGGTCGGCAGCCCTGCGCGACAGCTTCGGGAAGGTCACGATATAGGTGTCTGAGCCCGGGGTTTGCTGGGGCCTCTTTCTACGGTATGGAAGGAGGCCCTGTGAGGCAGGTTCGTCACGGGAGCACGGCGAAGACGCACGAGATCATCCGAGTATCCAGAACCTGGGGAAAAGCATCCTACAGGGTCGTGCTGCGGGGCGCACGCGCGTTCGCGCAGCGGGTTATGGCAGGAAATGAACGCATATCAACACGCTAGACTGTCCGTGGCGCCGATGATGGATTGGAAATATTTTATTTGAAAAAAAACAGTGCCTTGTCTGACATTGTGCGCAGATGATGTTCACATTCTGATCGCAAGATATCGTGTTCTGACGTGCTGTGGCGCGGCTCGCCTGTCAGCTTTTTTGGATGACTGGATGGGTTGGCATTGACGACAATCAGCGGCGGTTCATGCTGCCGCGAATGCCGTGACAACGTCTCTTCCAATGCGGCGATCTCGTGGCCGGTGAGCCTCGATAGCCCGAAGTGCCGACGGTAAAGGTGCTGACATGACCAATCCTCATTGACCGAAGGGAATCACGATCAGCGCTTCAGCGGAGGCCCAAACGATTCAGGGGTATCCGTCCGGCGTGCCCGCCGTTGACGTTCAACTTGGCTGCCAGTTCCAAGGTGCGAGTTCGTCGATGCGGTTGATCTTGTGATCGGCGATGTGGGTCAGCACCCAGGTCAGCCAGGCTTCCGGATCGACGCCGTTCATGCGTGCGGTTTCGATAAGGGAATAGGCGATTGCGGCAGCCTTTCCGCCACCTTCGGAGCCCATGAAGAGATAATTCTTCCTTCCGAGAGTCAGCGTGTTGATTGCCACTGAGAATTGACCCGGCATTGTCACCGAGATCTGACCCACCCGGTTGTTATGTTCTGCGCGTCATGTTGGCGTCAATGCAGATGTCTCCTTTCGTTTCTTTTTCGCCGTCTCGG
>NZ_JAHKNG010000044.1 GCF_018860165.1 Paracoccus marinaquae | reverse complement strand
GCAGGCGGTTCTGGGCCCGCGGATATTTCTCGACAACCTCGGGCAATGTCACCGACGACATCATACTTCAGTATCTGGAACTGCATGGAAAACGGGATGCTACCGGCGTCAGCCGGTAGTGGTTCACATGATCGTGGGTCAGAGCGACTCTGATCGTGCGAGGTGAAAGCAATTCACCACCGAAGGCCAGATCTTGACCCAACCGAACCGGACCGCCACCGACACCCTGTTGACCGAAATCGCCCAGCGCCATTTTCACGGGCTGGAAACGCTGGAGACCCGCAACCGCGATGCGCTGGATTTCCACGATGTCGCAGTCTGGGCGATCCGCAGCGAGCTGGAAGAGGCCTATGCCGCTGGTCTTGCCGCCGCCACGAACTGAACCGGAGCATCGACATGACCCACGAGCCCGCCAGCAACAATGACGCCGCCCTCGCTGCCTTTATCGCGAAAAAAGTGGAAATCGACGCCATGCTGGCCCGGTTGCAGGCCTTTAGTGAGGACCATTTCGGCACCGAACCAGAGCAGGTGAATTGGGCCCATCTCGGCAGCCTCGAATATCATGCGAACCTGCTGAAGCGGATCAGCGACTTTGCCTTTGGCGAGGTCGAACACGCGGCATGACGCCACTGCGGATACCGACCGCTGAGCCCCGCCCCGCGCGGGGCTCGGCTCCGTAGAAGGCGACCGCAGTCTGCGGTGGCGATGCACGGAGCCAATGATGACCAAACTCACCGACACCCAAACCCTGATCCTGACCCGCGCTAGCGCCCGGCCCGGCAATCTTGCATCGCCGCTGCCCGAGGGGCTGCATGGCGCGGCGGCGAAGATCTTTAGTCCGACATGGCTCGGCGCGCGTCAGGTGGCGCGGGCAGATGTCCCGAGGGCCTCTGCGCTACCCTCAATGACATCACACCGGGCGAATGCGCAAACTGCATCCACCGCGCAGGATAAGGATCGACGTGATCGGACGCAACGTCAGCGCAGCGCGGTGGGCAGCCGCAGCGATCATCGCGGTTCTGGACGTGGCTTGTACGTCATGTCTCCACGAATCTTGTACGTCATGTCTCCACGAATGGTGCCGGCTGGCACTGGACGATGAAGACGGCGCCTTCGCCGGCGATCTGCAGTCCGGCCTCGCCCGGAAACGCGCAATCGCGCGCGCCGAGTGTCCGGCCCGACACGGACACCTCTCCCCGCCGGCAGATGACGGCCAGTATCGCGGGCAGGTCCGGGCGGATCTCGCCGGTGACATCCAGCGCCAGGACCCGGTGGCGTAGCCGCGCGCGGCGCGTCATGATGTTCAGGTCGAGGATCGGGCCATCGCTCAGCCGCGCCATGACCTCGGCCTCGCCCGGAAAGCGGATCATGGGATCGCCGGCGGTCAATTGGCGGCGTTCTTCCGGCAGGGTCAGGATCATGCCCGCGCCGCGCATCAGGCACAGCGTCCGGTCGACCCCCTCGAAGCGGGAAAAGGGGCCGTCGCTGGCGACCTCGGCCATGCTGATGCGCCAGTCGAAATCGGCAAGCCCGGCAGCCGGGGGCGACACGGCCACCTCATGCGTGATGCCGCCGCCATTCTTCCAGGGCATCGCCTTGCCCTCGCCCCAGCGAACCAGCCTCATGTCAGGACCACCGGCAGGTGTTCCGACGCTCTGGTTCCCGCATTGAGCATGACATTGACCCCCATATCCGATAGATATGTTTATACTTATCTAAGGGCCATGTCCATGACCCTCCTGCGGACCCCGCGCGCCTGACACGCCTTGCCCGACTCGGGACCAGCGTGCCACCGTCGCCTTGTTGGATTCGCGGAGGATGGCCATGCGCGCCGGTTGGATGATTGCCCTTGTTTCGCCGCTTCTGCCGCAGTTTGTCGCGGCCCAGCAAGGCCCGCTGATCCCCGAACGGCGCGTGATCATCACCGAGAATGCCGATCTGCCGGGCAATGACATCTCGCAGATCTTCGATGTCTCGATCGACGCCTGCATCGAGGCCTGTCTGGCGAATGATGCCTGCACCGCCTTCACCTTCAACGCCCGGTCGAACGCCTGTTTCCCGAAATCGGCGGCAGAGTCCGCCGTGCCCTATCAGGGTGCCTATTCCGGGCTGGTGCTGGCGGCACCGGCGGGGGCCGCGGACCGGGCCCGCGCCTGGGTCGATCAGGCCGGCGGCATCCTGCGGCCGGATGACCTGTCGGCGGCCCGCGGGATGGCCGCGGATCTGGCCGAAAACCATCTGGTCGGCGATCTTGGCGCCTCGGATCTGGTCGGGATGGCGCGCGCGGCCGCGATCGCGGGCGATCTGGCCGGTGCAAGGCGGATGATCGGCGCGGCCACGAACCTGTTGGATGCCAGCGGCGACTGGGCCGAATATGCGCGGCTGTGGCTGGCCAGAAACGACCGTTTTGGCAGCGATCCGTCTCTGGCCCGGACGGCGGCGCTGAACGCCTATCTGCGCGCGGGCGACGCCCGGCAGGCCGCCACCGCCCTGCAACTGATGGCCGAGGCCGATCTGATGCATGAAAACGGACGGCGCGCGATCGAGGCCCTGCGTCTGGCGATGCAGCTCGCACCCTCGGACGTTCTGGCTGCCACCTTGGCCGATGCCGAGGGCAGATACGGCTTTCGGATCACCGATCAGCAGGTCGAGGCCGATCCCGCCGATCCGCGGATCTGCGCGGTCTTCTCGGATCTTCTGGACGAGACCGTGGATTACGCGCCCTTCGTCGCGCTGCCAGCGGGCGATCTGACGGTCGAGGCTTCGGGCGAAAGGCTGTGCATCGGCGGGCTGGAACACGGCCAACGCTATGAACTGACCTTCCGCGAGGGGCTGCCCTCGGCCTCGGGCGAGGGCATGCTGCGCGATGTCGAGATGGCCCATTACATCCGCGACCGCAGCCCGCAGGTCCGCTTCGAGGGGCGCAGCTATGTGCTGCCGCGCATGGCCGATGCCGGCCTGCCGGTCATCACCGTCAACACCCCGGCACTGGATCTGAAGCTGATCCGCGTCTCGGACCGGAACCTCGTGCGGACGCTGCGCGACGGCTATCTTGCCCGGCCGATGGATTACTGGTCCGAGGAATATTTCTCGGCCGAGATCGGCGAGGTGGTCTGGCAGGGACAGGCCGATGTCGGGGTCGAGCGGAACCTTGACGTGACCACGCGCCTGCCGGTGCAGGAGGTGACGGGCCCGCTGGGCACAGGCATCTATGCGCTTCAGGCCAGCATCCCCGAAAGCGACCCCGAAGAGATTGCCCCGGCCACGCAATGGTTCGTGGTCTCGGATATCGGCATCACCTCGCTGTCGGGGGCGGGCGGGCTGCATGTCGTGGTGCGCGGGCTTTCGGACGCCGCCGCCCGTCCGGGGGTCGAGGTTCAGCTGCTGTCGCGCGGCAATGACCTGCTTGGCCGGGCGACCGCCGATGCCGATGGTGTCGCCGTCTTCGAGGCCGGGCTGACGCGCGGTACCGGCAATGCCGCGCCGGCGGCGATCACGGTGATGGATGGCGATGATCTGGCATTCCTGCCGCTGAACGACGCCGAGTTCGACCTGTCCGACCGTGGCGTCGAGGGGCTGCCCCCCGCGCCGCCGATGGATGTGTTTCTGACCACGGATCGCGGCGCCTATCGCGCGGGCGAGACGGTCCATGCGACCATTCTGGCGCGCAATGGCGCCGATCAGCGCGCCCTGCCGGGCCTGCCGCTGACGGCGGTGCTGTCGCGGCCCGACGGGGTTGAATTCGCGCGCCAGCTTGCGCCCGAGGCCGGCGCCGGCGGCCATACCGCGGCCTTCGCCATCCCGACAACCGCGCCGCGCGGCACCTGGCGGCTGGACGTGCTGGCCGATCCCAAGGCGCCCGCTCTGGCCTCGCAGAAACTGCTGGTCGAGGATTTTCTGCCCGAGCGCATCGACATGGTTCCGACCATGGTCGAAGGCCCGCTGGCGGTGACCGACACGCCGCCGATCGGGATCGAGGTCCGCTATCTGTTCGGCGCGCCGGCGGGCGGGCTGGAGGTCACCGGCGAGGCGCGGCTGACGGCGGCGCGCAGCCTGGCCGGGCAGGAAGGCTTTGTCTTCGGCCGCGAGGATGCGCGCTTTGATTCCCGGATCGACTATTTCGGCACCGGCCGGACCGACGATCAGGGCCGCCTGTCCCTGACCGCAGCCCTGCCCGATCCGGGTGCAGAGGCGGCCCGTCCGATGACGGCCGATTTCATCCTGTCGGTCAGCGAAGGCTCGGGCCGCCCGGTCGAGCGTCGGATCGAACGCACCGTCCTGCCCGGGGTGCCGGTCGCGGGCCTGCGGCCGCTCTTTGAGGGCGAGGCCATCGCCCAAGGCAGCGATGCGGGCTTTGCCGTCATCATGCTGGCCCCGGACGGAACCCGGATCAGTGGCGCAGTCGACTGGATCGTGAACCGGGTCGAGACCGATTATCAGTGGTATGCGCTGAACGGCCGTTGGGACTATGAGCCGGTCACCCGGCGCATCGAAATTTCGCGCGGCACGGCCGGTGCGCTGGCCGATGGTCAGGCCGAGATGCGGATGCCGGCGCTGGACTGGGGCCGGTACGAGATCGTCGCCACCCCCGCCGGGGCGCAGGGCGGCAATGGCGCGGCATCCTTCGCCTTCGATGTCGGCTGGTATGCGGCCTCGGGCGGCGCCACACCGACGCCGGATCGCCTGGCCGTCTCGCTGGACCGGCCCGGCTATCGCGCGGGCGATACCGCCATCGCCCGGATCGAGGCACCGCGTGCGGGGGTCGCGCTGGTCTCGGTGCTGACCAATCGGGTGGTCGATCTGAAACTGGTCGAAGTGACTGAGGGCCAGAACAGCGTCGAGCTGCGCGTGACCGATGCCTGGGGCAGCGGCGCCTATGTCATGGCCAGCGCCATCCGGCCGGTGGGTCAGGACGCGGGCCACGCGCCGGTGCGCGCGCTTGGGCTGGCCCATGCGGCGATCGAGTCGGGCGACCGGGCGCTGAGCGCCGTGATCGAGGCGCCCGAGGCCGCCGATCCGCGCGGCAGCCTGCCGGTCACCCTGCGCGTCGAGGGCGCGAAGCCCGGCGATCAGGTCTTTGCCACGCTGGCCGCCGTCGATCTGGGGATCCTGAACCTGACCGGCTTTGAACCTCCCGACCCTGCGGCGCATTACTTCGGCCAGCGCCGGCTGGGCGTCGGCATCCGCGACATCTATGGCCGGCTGATCGACGGGCAGGCGGGCACGCCGGGCGCGATCCGCTCGGGCGGGGATGCGGGCTCGGCCGTCGCGCGGCAGGCGCCACCGCCGACCGAAGAGCTGATGGCGTGGTTCTCGGGTCCGCTGACGGTTGCCGCCGATGGCACCGCCAGCGCCGAAATTCCGCTGCCGGCCTTCAACGGCACCGTGCGGCTGATGGCGGTCGTCTGGTCGGGCCGCGCGGTCGGGCAGGCCACGCGCGATGTCATGGTGCGCGATCCGGTGGTTCTGGCCGCCTCGGCCCCGCGCTTCATGGCGCCGGGCGACCGGACGCAGGTCCTGCTGGAACTGACCCATGCCGCCGGCCCCGCCGGCGAGATGCGGATCGAGGCGCTGCCCGAAGGCATCAGCCTCACCGCCCCGCCGCCGGCAGGCGTGGTGCTGACCGACCTGGGAAGCGCGCGCCTGACCCTGCCCATTACCGCGCCGGACACGGCCGGCCCGGCCCGGATCGCCCTTGCGGTGACGACCCCGGACGGGCGGCGGCTGGAACAGATGGTGCATATCCCGATCCGTGCGAACGGCCCCGAGATCAGCCGCGAAAGCCGCTTCCTGCTGGCGGCCGGCGACGACCTGACCCTGCCGGGAGATCTCATGGCCGGGATGCGCCCCGGCAGCGGCTCGGCCACGGTGGCCATCGGCCCGGCGGCGCGGTTCAATTCCGCTGCGATCATGCGCGACCTGCAGCAATATCCCTATGGCTGCACCGAGCAGCTGACCTCGATGGCGATGCCGCTTCTGGCCTTCGGCAGCATGGCCGGGGGTCTGCCCGAAGCGGACACCGCCGCCCGGCGGGTCGATCAGCATATCGCGAAGATCCTGACCCGTCAGGATGCAAGCGGCGCCTTCGGCCTGTGGCGGCCCGAGGGCGGCGATCCCTGGCTTGATGCCTATGTCACCGATTTCCTGTCGCGGGCGCGGGCGGCGGGACATGCGGTGCCCGACGCCGCCTTCGGCTCGGCGCTGGACAATCTGCGCAATCAGGTGAATTACGCGGCCGATTTCGACGCGAACAGCAATGGCGGCGGCGAGGCGCTGGCCTATGCGCTGATGGTGCTGGCCCGGGAAAACGCTGCCGCCGTGGGCGATCTGCGCTATTACGCCGATGCCAAGGCGGGCGATTTCGCATCGCCCCTTGCGGTGGCGCAGCTTGGGATGGCGCTGGCCCTGGTCGGCGACCAGCCGCGCGCCGATGCGCTGTTTGCCCGCGCCGCCGGCATGCTGCATCCGCCGGGGCCCGATGACACCGCCCTGCGGTCCGATTTCGGCACCCGCCTGCGCGACCGTGCCGGGGTCCTGTCGCTGGCCGCCGCCGCCGGATCCGGCTCGGCCGATCTGGACCGGATCGGCCAGTCGCTGGAGGACAGCCTGACCGGCCAGCCGCTGTCGCCGCAGGAGGCGGTCTGGTCGCTGATGGCTGCCGGCGCCCTGACCCCCGATCTGGCCCTGCCGGGCATTTCGATGAACGGCCAGCAGATCGAGGGGCCGCTGATCCGCGACGTGACCGCGAATGGTGCGGGCGCGGTCCTGTCGAACGGCTCGGGCCGCGAGACGCGGGTGACGCTGACCCTGCGCGGTGTTCCCCTTCTGCCGGAACCGGCGGGTGGCAAGGGCTATTCGATCAGCCGCGCCTATTACACGCCCGAGGGGCAGCCGGTCGATCCCGCCAGCGTGGCGCAGGGCCAGCGGCTGGTCGTGGTCCTGACCGTCGATCCGCACGGGCAGGGCGGTGGCGGCCGGCTGATGGTGGACGACCCGCTGCCCGCCGGGTTCGAGATCGAGAATCCGCATCTGCTGAAATCCGGCGAAACCGAGGGGCTGGACTGGCTGGAGGTCGAATCCGAGGTCGACAGCAGCGAGTTCCTGACCGACCGCTTTCTGACCGCCATCACCTGGAGCGGCGGCGACACGCTGCGGCTGGCCTATCGGGTGCGGGCGATCACACCGGGCAGCTTTGACCACCCGGCGGCCAGCGTGATCGACATGTACCGGCCCGAATACCGCGCCTGGACCGACAGCGGCCGCGTTACCGTCACCGGCGAGCGTTAGGCGGGCAGGGGCGTCATGCGGCGACACGGCCTGTTCCTGCTGGTCCTTGCCCTGTGGCTGACGGCCGCCGGGCGCGACGCGCTGGACGATTGGATCGAGCGGACCGATCTGCCGCCCCTCGCCGTCGCCACCGGGGCCGAGGTGCTGGCCCGCGACGGCAGCCTGCTGCGCGCATTCCCGGTCGCGGATGGCCGCTGGCGGCTGGACCCCGGCCCGGTCGATCCGGGCTTCGTGGCGATGCTGCTGGCCTATGAGGACCGGCGCTTCTATCGCCATGCGGGCGTCGATCCGCTGGCCATGCTGCGGGCCGCCGGGCAGTCGCTGCTGGCCGGGCGTTTCGTCTCGGGCGGCTCGACCCTGACCATGCAGGTCGCGCGCTTGCTGGAGGAAGGCCCGACCGGCGAGATCGGCGGCAAGCTGCGCCAGATGCGCGTGGCCATGGCGCTGGAACGCCGGCTCGGCAAGGCCCAGATCCTCGACCTCTATCTGCGCATTGCGCCCTATGGTGGCAATCTTGAGGGGATCCGCGCCGCCACCCTGTCCTGGTTCGGCAAGGAGCCGCGCCGCCTGACGCCCGCGCAGGCAGCGCTGATGGTCGCCCTGCCGCAATCGCCCACCGCGCGGCGCCCCGACCGCAGCCCGGATGCCGCTTGGGCGGCGCGGAACCGCGTGCTGGCGCGGGCAGCCGCGCGCGGCGTGCTGTCGCGGGCCGAGGCCGATGCGGCGCGGGACGAGGCCCTGCCACTCGCGCGCCGGCCCTTTCCGGCGCTGGCGCCGCATCTGACCGGCGCGCTGCACCGCGCCGACCCTGCCGCCCGGCGCATCGCCACCACCATCGACCCGGCGCTGCAACGCGCGGCCGAGGCGCTGGCCCGCCGTGCCATCCGCGGTCAGGCCGAGGCGGTGACCGCCGCCCTGATCTTCGCCGATCACCGGACGGGCGAGGTTCTGGCCCATGTCGGCGCCGCCGACTGGACCAATGACCGGCAGGCCGGGTTCATCGACATGACCGCGGCGCTCAGATCACCCGGCTCGACCCTGAAACCCTTTGTCTATGCGCTGGCCTTCGACGACAACCTTGCCCATCCTGAGACCCTGATCGAGGATCGCCCGGTCGCCCTCGGCCGCTATGCGCCGCAGAATTTCGACCGCCGGTTCCGCGGCACCGTCACCCTGCGGCAGGCGCTGACGGCCTCGCTGAACATCCCGGCGGTGCGGCTGGCCGATGCGGTCGGGCCGGCGCGGCTGATGGCACTGCTGAAGCGTGCGGGCGCCGGGATCAGGCTGCCGGGCGGCGAGCCGGGGCTGGCCGTGGTTCTGGGCGGCGCCGGCGTCAGTCTGGGCGACCTGACCCAGGCCTATGCCGGGCTGGCCAGTCTGGGCCAGCGGGTCGATCTGTCGCCCCTGCCGGGTCAGGGCGGCAGGCGCCGCCAGCGGCTTTTCGGGCCCGTGGCGGCGTGGCAGGTCGGCCATATGCTGGCCGGGATCGCGCCGCCCGAGGGTGCCCCCCCGGACCGCATCGCCTACAAGACCGGCACCAGCTATGGCTATCGCGATGCGCTGGCACTGGGCTTTGACGGCCGTCATGTCGGGGCGGTCTGGATGGGCCGCGCCGATGGCACGCCCGTTCCCGGCGCCTTCGGCGGTGACCGGGCCGCGCCGGTGCTGTTCGAGCTGTTCGCCCGGGTCGGCGCGCCGGGAACGCCGCTGCCCCCGCCGCCGCCGGCCACGCTGATGCTGGGCAATGCGCAACTGCCGCAGCCGCTGCGGCATTTCCGCGCGCCGGATCAGGCGGTGGCCGACGCCCGGACGGGCGGCAACGCGCCGCAGATGGCCTTCCCGCCCGACGGTGCCCGGATCGAGGCCCCTTCGGGCCGGCTGGTCGTGAAGGTCCGCGACGGCGCCCCGCCCTATACCTGGCTCGCCAATGGTGCGCCGGTCGCGGTCGCCAGCCCGGACCCGGCCACCGAGATCGACCTGCCGCCGGGCGCGGGCTTCGTCGATCTGGCGGTCATCGACGCCCGCGGCCGCTCGGCCGCGGCGCAGATCACCGTCCTGCCGTGACGGCGCCCGTGCGGCCGGCGCGATATCGTCGCGCGGGTCCGGTCCTTAGCAACGTGGGGGGCTCACGTCATCACGGCTGCATGAAGCCCAAACCCGTTCGGTTTCGGGCCGTTGCGAATTGACAATGCGCCACGGGATATCTAGCGTGACAGGCACGAAATTCAGTTGGGGAAACCGGTGCAAATCCGGTGCGGTCGTGCCACTGTGACCGGGATCACTCCCGGAAGTCAGACCTTCAACTGCAAAGATCATACTTCAATGGGACACGGCTTCCCGGGAGATTGCCATGGCTGACGCGACGCTCGCGCCCGTATTCGAACCGACCCCCCTTCCTGTCCGTGACATCATGCCCTGGGCGATCTTCGCCGCGGTCATCGGCGTGATTGCCTTTTACTTCACGGGACTGGAGCAGGGTGCCACCGCCGTCTTCGACGGTTCTGCGATTCATGAATATGTGCATGACGCGCGGCACCTGCTGGGCTTTCCCTGCCACTGAACGCGGCAATTCGGCTTAGAAACTTACAAGCGGGCGCAGGCGATCCCGCTGACCGGGAACATGACATGGTTGGAAAACTTCTGATGCGCGGGCTGCTGGTCGGCCTTCTGGCGGGTATCGTCGCTTTCGGTATCGCATATCTGTTCGGCGAGCCGCCACTGTCCGAGGCGATCCTCTTCGAGGAGCAGATGGCGGCGCTGGAAGTGCCCGATCCCCATGCTGTCGAGGAGGAAGCCCCGGTCAGCCGGACCACCCAGGCGACGACGGGCCTGCTGACGGGCACGGTCATCCTCTCGATGGGGCTGGGCGGCATGTTCGCGATCGTCTTTGCCTTTGCCCATGGCCGGCTGGGCCACCTTGGCGTGCCGCAGAGTTCGGCACTGCTGGCGGCGCTCTGCTTTGTCACGGTCTCGCTGGTCCCCTGGCTGAAATACCCGGCGAATCCGCCCGCTTCGACCTTTGACGACACGGTGGCCTATCGGACCCAGCTGTATTTCCTGATGCTGGCCCTGTCGATCGCGGCGAGTGCCGGCAGCCTGATGCTGCGCCGGAAGCTTCTGCCGCAACACGGGGCGTGGCGGGCGTCGGTGATCGCCGTGATCTGCTATCTGGTTGCGGTGGGGCTGGTCCTTGGCGCCATGCCGGCGGTCAACGAGACGCCCGAGGCGTTCCCCGCCGATGTGTTCTGGGATTTCCGCATCGCGTCGCTGGGGATCATGTTCGTGATCTGGGCTGTTATCGGGCTGGCGTTCGGGATCGCCGCGGAACGCCTGTTTCCCGGTCGCCCGGCGGCGAGAGGCGGCATCCTGACGGCCTGATCCGCGCGTGCCATCCGATGCCTGCCCGTCGCCTGACCCTTGTCGCGCATGCCTCGACGCGCGGGCTGAGGTCGGCGGTTTTCGGCGCTCGCGACGACATTGATGCGGCCGGGCGGCAGGCGGCCGGGCACCTGTCCTCGGGGCTGGGAAAGGTTGACAGGCTGCTGATCAGCCCGGCGCCCGCAGCGGCCCAGACGGCGGCGGCGTTGGGGCTGAGCGGTGTGATCGACGATGCACTGCGCGATTGCGACTTTGGCCGCTGGAGCGGGCAGAGCTTCGGTCAGGTCCTGCGTCACGAGCCGCGCAGCCTCGTCTCCTGGATGCGCCGCCCGGAAACTGCGCCGCATGGTGGCGAAGCCGTTGCAGATCTGTGCGAACGCGTGGGTGTCTGGCTCGACGCCCGATCGCGCGAAAGGGGACGCGGTCTCGCGATCACCCACGCCTCGGTCATCCGCGCCGCAATCGTTCACGTCATCGGCGCGGGACCGGCCTCCTTCTGGCGCATCGACGTGGCCCCGCTGGCATTCGCCGATTTCCGCAGCAACGGCCGCCGCTGGGTGTTTCGCGGCCTCGGCGCGCCGCAGGCGGCGGAACGGGATGGCTGATCCGGGGCTTTTCCACCGGCGCGGCGGCACCCCGGATATTTCAGGACTATCCGGTTTGAGGGCGGCCGATGGCAACAACCATCGGCCGCCCTTCCAGTGGCACCCTCGGGGTCGCGATCAGCCGCCCATCAGGGCGCGGATCATGAAGTAGATCACCGACGGTCCCAGCAGGCAGCCGAGGCCGGTATAGAAGGTCGCCGTCATCGCGCCATAGGGCACCAGTCGCTTGTCGGTGGCGGCCAGCCCGCCGGCGACGCCGCTGGTGGTGCCCATCAGCCCGCCATAGGCCATGGCGGCCTTGGGATTGTTCAACCCGATCAGCGGCGCGATGAAGGGCGTGCCGATCATCACCAGCACCGATTTCACCAGACCCGCCGCCACCGACAGCGCCACGACCTCGCTTGAGGCGCCAAGGGCGGTGCCGGTCACCGGGCCGACGATATAGGTTGCGGCGCCGGCGCCCAGCGTGGTCATGCTGACCGCATCGGTATAGCCGAACATCAGCGCGATGATCGCGCCCACGATGAATGACAGGAAGATCCCCAGGATCAGCGACAGCACGCCGACCAGGCCCGAGCGGCGGATCTCGCTCAGATCCACGCCATAGGCGGTCGAGACGATGGCAAAGTCGCGCAGCATCGCGCCCCCCATCACCCCCAGCCCGGCGAACAGCGGAATATCCGCCATGCCCTTGCTGCCGCCGGTGAAGACCCCGCCGACATAGGCCAGCACCAGCCCGGCGATGATCGCCACGGCCGAGCCGTGGAACCGGCCGCTGGTCAGGTGGTGCGAGGCGTAATAGCTGGCCCACATGACCGCGCCGACAATCAGGAAGGCGAACAGCAGCCCGTTCTTGATCAGGACTTCGGCAAGCAGCTCCATCTCAGACCTCCTCTTCTTCGCTGACGGGGGGCAGGGGTTCCTCGGCCCCGCCGATGCGGGACAGAACCGGGACGAGGGACCAGCAGACACCCGTCGCAGCCACACCGGCCAGAAGGGCCACCGGCCCGCCGCCGACGGCCGAGACGACGTTCTGGGTCGAGGCCATGGCGACGACGATGGGAATATACATCGCGCTCCAGAACAGGACGCCCTCGGCGCTGTGCTGCGGGAAGCGCCCCGCCTTGCGCATCCGGTCGGTCAGCACGATCAGCAGTAGCATGGCAAAGCCCACGCCGCCGACATTCGCCTCGACCCCAAGCAGTACACCAAGCGCATCGCCCACGACCATGCCGGCCAGCAGGCAGCCCGCCAGAACGGCGACTCCGTAGATAATCATCGATCCACTCCTCCCTGGATCGGCGGTGGCGGGGCCTCCTCCGGCCCCGGCGACGCGCCTGTGGCCTATTTGTAAAGTTCGGCGTAGCTCTTGCGCAGTTCGGCCTTCTGGACCTTGCCCATGACGTTGCGGGGCAGTTCCTTGACGAACAGCACGCGCTTGGGCTGCTTGAAGCGGGCCAGCCGGTCGCCGATCTGGGCGATGACGCTGCCCTCGTCGAGGCTTGCGCCCGGTTGCGCCACCACGACCGCAGTGACGCCCTCGCCCAGATCGGGATGCGGCAGGCCGATCACGGCGCTTTCGACGACGCCGGGCAGATCGTCGATCAGCCCCTCGATCTCTTTCGGATAGACGTTATAGCCGCCCGAGATAACCAGATCCTTGTCGCGCCCGACGATGCGCAGATAGCCGTCCTCGCCGATCTGGCCCAGATCGCCGGTGATGAAGAAACGATCCGCGCGGAATTCGGCCGCGGTCTTTTCCGGCATCTTCCAGTAGCCTTCAAAGACGTTCGGGCCGCGCACCTCGATCGCTCCGATCTCGCCATCGGGCAGGGTCGCGCCGGTCTCGCGGTCGGTGACGCGGATCTCGATCCCCGGTAGGGCCATGCCCACGGCGCCCGGCTTGCGCGCGCCGTCATAGGGGTTCGTGGTGATCATGCAGGTCTCGGTCATGCCGTAACGTTCAAGGATCGGGTGCCCGGTCTTTTCCTCGAAGGCGCGGTGATCCTCGGCCAGCAGCGGGGCCGAGCCCGACACGAAGAGCCGCATGTTGGCGGTGGTGTCGCGGTTCAGCCGGTCGGATTTCAGAAGCCGTGTGTAAAAGGTCGGCACGCCCATCAGCACGGTCGCATCCGCCATCAGGTCGATCACCTGCTCGCCATCGAATTTCGTCAGCCAGATCATGGTGGCGCCGGCGACGATGCTCATGTTCGCGGCGACGAACAGGCCGTGGGTGTGAAAGATCGGCAGCGCGTGGATCAGCCGGTCATCGCCGCTATAGCGCCAGCTTTGCAGCAATGCCGCCGTGTTCGAGGCCAGGTTGCCATGCGTCAGGACCGCGCCCTTGGAGCGGCCCGTGGTCCCCGAGGTGTAGAGGATCGCGGCGTGGTCGCCCATCCCGCGGGCGACATGATCGCCGCGCGGCGCGGCGGCACCGGCCAGGTCCATCAGCGTGCCGTCGGCATCCGCGCCAAGGCTTTCGACCCGCAGATCGCCGCTTTCGCGGGCCTTGTGATCGGCCAGCGCCGCAGGGGTGCAGACGAACAGCCGCGGCGCCGCGTCACCGATGAAATAGTCGATCTCGGCCCCGGTATAGGCGGTGTTCAGCGGCAGATAGACCCCGCCGACCTGAAGCGTCGCCAGATAGAGGCAGATCGCCTCGGCGCTTTTTTCGGTCTGCACGGCCACGCGGTCGCCCGGCTGCACGCCGGTCTCGGTCAGCACGGCGGCCAGGCGCTGCACCAGATCGCGCGCCTCGGCATAGCTGATATCAGCCGCGCCGGGGCGTTCGAACAGCGCCTTGCCGGGAACGGCATCGACTGAGGCCAGAAAGCTTTCATAGATGGTCTGCATTAGTCTCCTCCCTTAGCAGGTTCAGCGGGCCAGGACGGCGGCCAGGGGCGCGCCGGTGGCGATGGTTCCGTCGCGGACAAAGGCCTCGTGCTGGGCCTCGATCTCGGCGGGTTCGTAGAGATAGTTGATCATCAGCCCGTGGGCGCGCCGGATCGCGCCGTCGGACAGGTCGCCCGGCCAGTTGACGCGCCAGGCGGCGGCGCCGTTGCCCAGATGAAAGCGGGCGACCGGGTCGCGCGGCGCGCCGGATTTCGTCCGCGCGCCGGTGAAGTACCGTGCCGCCAGCGCCTCGACCTGCGGCTTCAACCGCGCGGCCTCGTCCCTGTCGTTCAGCCAGGCGCCCAGGTCCAACTCGGCGGAGAGATCCGCCGCCTGCGGGTCTTCGCCGCTGGCCAGCCATGCCGCGAAACCGGGTGCGGGCGACAGCGTGACGAATGTTTTCAGCGCCGGCAGTTCGGCGGCCAGTTCGGCCACGACCTGCTTGATCAGGAAATTGCCGAAGGACACGCCCTTCAGCCCTTCCAGCGTGTTGTTGATCGAATAGAATACCGCCGTCGTGGCATCGTCCGCCGCGGCCCTGCGCGGTGCGGTCAGGATCGGCGCGATCTCGGCCGGGATGTCGCGGGTCAGGGCGACCTCGACAAAGATCAGCGGCTCATTTCCCGTGGCCGGATGGAAGAAGGCGTAAAAGCGCCGGTCGGCCGGGTCCAGGCGGCGGCGCAGATCCTCCCACCCCTTCATCGGGTGGACGGTCTCATAGTTCATGATCTTTTCCAGAACGGCGGCCGGGGTGGACCAGTCGATCCGCTCGATCCTGAGGAAGCCACGGTTGAACCAGGACGCGAAAAGATGCGCGAAATCCGCATCCAGTGGCGCCAGCGACGGATCTTTCCGCATCGCGGCCAGCAGATCGGCGCGCATGTTGACCAGCTTCAGCGTGGCCCCCGGCGCGGTGTTCAGGCGGCGCAGCAGCGTCTGGCGCGGCGGCTCGACCGCATTGAACAGCGGCACCAGCGTTCCCGCCGACGGATCGGCGTCATAGGCGGCAAAGGCGGCGCGGATATGCGCGGGATCGGGGCTGAACCCGTCGCGTATCTGGGCGAAGAAACCCGCCTTCTGGCCCGCGTCCAGTTCGGCATAGGCCGCCAGCGCCTGTTCGGCCACCGCCATGCGGGCGGCATCGCCGATCCGTCCCATCAGCACGTCGCAGGCGGCGATCAGGCGTTCGGGCGCGGGCCGCGACAGGGCCCGGCGCGCGGCCGTTTCATCCAGCACGGCGGTGTCGCGGCCGGCCTTGTCGCCGCCGGTGATGGCCTGAACCAGATCAGTCAGAAAGGCGAGTCTCGGGCGTGCCATGATATGTCCTCCTGCATCTCTTATACACATTTCAATTCATGTTGTATATAACAAATAATACGTTGGATGTTACCCTGTGATGTGTTAAATTCCATAGACTTTGCAGAAGCTTGAAGGACGGCGCCGTGGATCGCCCCGCAAGAATGACCGCGCAGCAGATCAGGCAGGCGCTGGAAAACCAGATCGTGGACGGCCGATTCGTCCCCGGCGAGAAGCTTGATCCCGAGGCTCTGGCGGTCGAGTTTTCCTGCTCACGCACCCCGATCCGCGAGGCGCTGCAGGCCCTGGAGGCCTCGGGCCTTGTCCGGGTCGAGCCCAAGCGCGGCACCTTCATCACCGAACTGGGTGTCGTCGAACTGACCGAGCGTTTCGAGGTCATGGCCGAACTGGAGGCGATGTGCGCAAGGCTGGCCGCCGGTCGCGGGGCCGATCACGAGGTCGAGGCGATCAAGGCGGCGCAGCGCGGCTGCGAAGAGGCCGCGAATACCGGCGACAGCGACGCCTATTATCACCAGAACACGGTCTTTCATCAGGCCATCTACGCGGCCTCGGGGAACCGGTTCCTGGAAAGCGAGGCATTGCGGCTGCAGATCGTGCTGCAGCCCTATCGCCGCCGGCAGGTGCAGCTGCGCGGCCGGATGGCCCGGTCGCTGGCCGAGCATCAGAGGATCACCGATCTGATCGAGGCCGGCGAGGCCGAAGGGGCCGCAGCCGAAATGAAGGCGCATGTCATCATTCAGGGCGACCGCTTTCACGAGTTGATCGCCTCGCTGCGTCTGGATGATCGCGCCCAGGCGCATCCGGACGGATAGGCCAATCGGCCGGCCGGTTCCGCGACTCGGCCTGACCCGGCGAGAAGATTCAGTTGACAGGACCGCGCCTTGTGACGGGCGCGGTCCTGTCGGTGTGCATGAAGGCGGGTGCCGGCCTTGGCCCGCGGCGCAGGGGATACCACCTGGTCGTCAGGTGGCCCCCCTGCGCGAAGGCGTTCACGCCGCTGTTTCCACCGGCTTCTTCTGACAGCCCATGTTCAGCAGAACCGCCAGGATGATCGCCAGAATGCCGGCGGCGGCCGATCCGTAGATTTCCGAGATCGGCGACAGGAACACCGCAAGTCCGGCCAGCAGCCCGGTCATCGCATTGCGGCGGGTGGCGCTGTTGACGAACATCACCAGCACCGCGCCGTAAAGCGCCGGCAGGGTATAGTTCTTGATGGCGTCGGCGACGGGCGTGGGCAGGACCGCGATCAGGGCGCCGCCGATCAGCACGACCGCGATGAGGAAGACGAGGTTGACGATCACCGAGACGGCGATCCCCAGCACTGCGGCGACCTCGGCCCGGCGGGTGCCGGTCTCGGCCTGAATGGCGCTCTGGCAGGAGATGGCCACCGGCATCCGCATGTTCCCGATATTGCCCGAGAGAAAGCTCATGTAGGTGCCGCAGACGCCCAGAACCGGGAAGTAGGAGATCGGTTCGACCACCCACATGATGCCGACGAAGGCGGCGATGGCCAGAAAGCCCTGCATGATCGGCCCGATGCCGGGATAGGCGCCCAGCACGAAGGACAGGTAGAGCGCGGGCAGCACGCACAGGACCATGGCGACCAGAACGGTCGAGCGGCCAATGCGATGCGCGCGGGGAATGAATTCGCCTCTGTAGAAGCTGTCGATGGATTGATCGGTCATTGTCATGTTCCTCCCGAAAACTGTATCTCAGGCCAGCGCGTGGCTGGCGATGTAACCGGCCGCAAGCCCGCCGATCAGCGCAAAGCCGACCGCCCATTCGCGCAACCAGGCGCGATGCTTGCCCGCCGCGTGCAGCAGGATCATGGCCGCCGCCGCCGAGATCGTCGCGATCAGATCGTCCGTCGCCACGGTGACATTGCTGAGCCAGCTCTTGTCGATCGCGGCATTGGCGCCCAGCAGGGAAAAGATGGCGATGGGCGTCGCGGTGCCGATGGCGCGGATCAGGGCCGGATTGCTGGCCGACATGCGGTCCTGCGCCCGGTCAAGGCTTTTCGTCATGAAGAAGGTCGAGATCAGCCAGCCCATGCCGCCCAGCGTCATCACCCAGACCGATGCCGTGAAGGCCTCGAGCGTATAGCTGTCGGTGCCCAGTTCCGCCCCGACCGCCTTGGCGCCCTGGTCGGCGGCGACGAATTCAAACACCGCCGAGCCGATGACGCCGACCCGCATCAGCGTGACCGGCCCGCCGACCATGGCGACCAGCGTGACCGCCACGAAGAAGACCGCGATCGCCGGCCCGATCGAGTTGATCGTCGCGGTCTTGTAGACGATGCCCCGCTCGGCCGGGGTCAGGATGCCGAAGCGGTTCGAGAAATTCAGCGTCATGCGCAGAAACATCAGCGCCTGCACGACCACGATGCTGACCACGAGGAGGGCGAAAAGCCACAGCGCCATCCCGTTTGCGGTCTGAAGGACCTGTTCCATGTCGTTCTTTCCTTATCAGGTTGGCGGTTCAGGCCAGTTCTTTCTGAACCAGGTTGCAGAAATAGCTGGCGACGACCGGCATGATCTCGTCGTTGAAATCGAAGCCGGGGTTATGCGGCATCGCGCCGGGACCGGCGCCGACCCAGATGTAGTTGCCGGGCAGATCCCCGATCATGTAGGCGAAATCCTCGCTGCCGGTGATCGGCCTGATGTTGCCATCGACCTTGTCGGCGCCGACCGTCTCGATCGCGGCCGCGACGGCCACGGCAGTCGCCTCGGGATCGTTGACCAGCGGCACGAAAATCTCTTCGAATTCGACCTCGACGCTGCCGCCATAGGTTTCCGTCACGCCCTTCGCCACGGCTTCCAGCCGCTCGGCCATCTGGGTCCCGATCTGCTTGTCGAAGAAGCGCAGGCAGCCTTTCAGCGTCGCCTTGTCAGGAATGACGTTGAAGCTGTTGGTGCCGGCATAGACATCGGTGAACGAGACGATGCCGGTCTCGGTCGGGTCGATGTTCCGGGCGACGATGCTTTGCGCCGTCGTCACGATATTCGCGGCGATCTGCGTGGCATCGACCGTGGATTGCGGCATGGCGGCATGACCGCCCCGGCCCTGAACGCGGATGGTGAAGAAGATGCTGCCCGCCATCAGCCGGCCGGGCCGGGTGAACATGCTGCCCGTCTCCCAGCCGGGGATGTTGTGATAGGCATAGATGCGGTCGCAGGGAAAGCGGTCCAGCAGCCCGTCCTTCAGCATGGCCAGCGCACCGCCAAGACCTTCCTCGGCCGGCTGGAAGATGAAATGCACCTTGCCGGCGAAGTCGCGGTTGCGCGACAGGTGCCAGGCGGTCGCCAGCAGTGTGGCGGTGTGGCCGTCATGGCCGCAGGCATGCATGACGCCCGGAACCTTCGACGAATAGGGCTTGCCGGTCTCTTCCTCGATCGGCAGCGCGTCCATGTCGGCGCGCAGGCCGATGGACCGGTTCGAGGGGCGCTTGCCATGCAGCACGCCGACGATGCCGGTGCCGCCGATGCCGGTATGGATCTCGTCCATGCCGAATTCCTTCAACTTCGCCTCGACCATCTCGGCCGCGAAGGTCTCCTGAAAGCCAAGGCCCGGGTTTTCATGCATGGCCTGGCGCCATTCGGCGAAGGTGCCCTGCTTGGCGACGATATCTTCGATAACTCCCATTTCATCCTCCGAATCGATTAGATGTTGTCTCTGTCTAAGATTATCTTATATTGCGACTATTGAACAAAGCGATAATTTACGCTTTGATCGTTTTCATGCCGCCCCCCGACGGGACGCGGTCGTGAACCTCACAGGAAGGGCTGCATGTTCAGGAACTGGTCAAAGGCCTTTCGGCAGGGGAATGCCGCTTACAAGCTGAACATGCTGGCAAATGCCGTGAACGAGACGGTTCAGGAACACTTTCTCAACGTGGTCGGACTGGACATCCGCACCATTCGCGTCCTGCGGCTGATCGACGACAATCCCGGCATCACCTTTGCCGAGATCGTCGACCTGGGCGCGATGGAGCGAAGCCTCGTCTCACGCCTGATTCAGGTGCTGGTCCGGGGCAATCACATCGAGCGCCGCAACGATGAGCGTGACGCCCGCCGCTTCGGGCTGCACAGCACCCCGTTCGGCAGCGCCGCGCGCCGCCGGGCCGACCTGCTGTCCGAGACCGGGCTGAAGCTGTTGTTCCGGCATCTCGAACCGTCCGAAGTCGCGGCCTTCATCGGCACGATGGAGAAGCTGGCCCAATGGGTCGACAGCGACCAGTTCGAGCAGGAGGCCGGGGCACGCTTTGACGAAGCGGCGCAGCAGGCGCGGACGATGCGGGATCGCTGACGCGACCTTCCCCGCCCGGGCCTCGCCCGCGCCGATCTGCTATCCCTGCCGGACCACCGGGTCGATCGGCCCGAGCGGTCCGCCGGCCGAGATCTCGACCACGCGCGCCGCCGCCAGCAACGCAGCCTCGCCACGCAGCTTTCCGATCAGTTGCAGCCCGACGGGCAGGCCGCGCGGCCCGATCCCGGCCGGGACCGAGATCGCCGGCAGGCCGGTGACGGTTGCCAGGAAGGCAAAGCGCAGCCAGTCCATGTAACCGGTCAGGTGCCGTCCACCGACCTCGCGCACCCACTCTTCCTCTTGCGGATGGGGCAGGCAGCCGACGGTCGGCAGCGCCAGCACATCGAAGCGGTCGAACAGGCGCAGCATGTTACGGTAGAGGATCGTGCGGTCCAACTGGGCGTCGGCGATATCAGCCATGGTCAGCGCCTCGCCGAAGGCCATGTTTTCCTCAAGCGTGGGCTTGAAGTGCCGCCTGATCGCATCGGGCAACCGGCGGCCCATGGTCGCCCACATCTCGCCGCGCAGGACATGATAGGTCCGTTCCAGATTGGGCAGGGCGGGGCAGGTTTCCTCGACCGTTGCCCCCTCGCGTTCCAGCGCCGTCATGACGCCGCGCAGATGCGTTTCGACCTCGGCATCGACCGGCGAGAAGCCGTTCAGATCGGTCGTGAAGGCGATCTTCAGGCGCGGATCGGCGCGTTCGACGGCATCTTGGAACGAGGTGTCCGGCGCCGGGTAGGAAATCGGGAAACGCGGCTCGTATCCCGCCATGGAATCCAGAAACAGCGCGCAATCCCGCACCGTGCGGGCCATCGGCCCCTGCGCGCCCTCGATCATGAAGCCGATCGCATCGGACCCGCCGCCGGCGCGACCGGGGCTGGGCCGCAGCCCGACAATGCCGCAAAAGGCCGCCGGGGTCCTGAGCGAACCGCCATGATCCGACCCGTGGCTGAGCCAGACCTCGCCCGCCGCAAGCGATGCCGCGGCCCCGCCTGACGAGCCGCCGGCGTTCAGTCGCGTATCCCAGGGATTGAGCGTTGGGCCGAAGACATCGTTGAACGTGTTGCCGCCCGCGCCGAATTCCGGCGTGTTGGTCTTGCCGACCACGACGCCGCCCCGCGCCTCAAGCCGCTCGACCAGCGGATCGGAGGCTTCGGGAACGAAATCCGCAAGGCCGCGGGTGCCGAAGGTCGTGCGGACACCGGCCACGGCGGTCAGGTCCTTGATGGCGATCGGCAGGCCGGCCAGCCAGCCGGGATGATCCGCCGCCGAGAAATCGAGCTTTTGCGCGGCGGCGCGGGCGCGGTCCTCGCAAAGGATCGGCGTGGCGTTGATGGCCGGCTCGACCGCCCGCAGCCGGGTGAATGCGGCATCCAGCAATTCGGCGGGCGAAACCTCGCGCCGCTTCAGCAGGCTGACCACCTCGGTGGCGTCAAGACGGCACAGATCCGGCCCGGTAAAGGCTGGCCGCGGTTGCTGATGCGGTGTCTTTGGCGATGACGCAAATTCTGCGTTGGTGGTCATGACCTCCCCCTCCATGACAGTAGCGATGGATGCACAATCCATCAGAACGGGCGATTCGTCAACTATAAATATAATTATAGATAGTGTAATTATAGCATCAGTGACGACAGGCTATGTGATACTGCCGGCTGAATGAGATAAATCAAGGAGTTGCTTTGGGATGGGCGCGCAGGCCGATCAGGTTCGGGACGACATTCTGGCTCGGGTGCAGGGCCGCCTTCTGATGCCGGGCGACCGCATCGACGAGGTTGACCTGCGCGAGCGGCTGAGATTGTCCGTCACGCCGATTCGCGAGGCGCTGATCGCGCTGGAGACCCTGGGCGTGGTCGAGCGCCGGCCGAGGGACGGTGCCCGCATCGCCGCCTTGGATGCCGAAGGGCTGATGAAGATGATCGAGGTCCTGGCCGAAGCCGAGGGCGCCCTGGCCTTCCGCGCCGCCCGGCGGATCAACCCGGCCCAGGCCGAGCGTCTGCAACAGGCCGCGCGCGCCTGTCGCGACTGGCTGAAGGCCGGCACGGGCGACGGCTATTACGACCTGAACCTCGATTTCCATCGCAGCATCATGGCGGCCGCGGGCAATGAATACCTGAGCCAGATGGCCCTGGGGGCCGCCAACAGGCTGATCGGCTATCTTGCCGCGCGGCACCGGCTTCTGGGCGAGGCGGAAGCCTCGGTTCGGGACCATGAAGAAATCACATCGGCGATTCTGGATGCGGCGGGCGACCGGGCGCGCGCCCTGATGATCGCGCATGTCAGCTTCAGCGACACGATGGCGCTGGATGTGATCAACGCGCTGCGCCGCTGAGCGTGGAGCACCGCGCGGCGTCAGGTGGCCTGCGCCGAGGGCACCGGGCAGAAGACATAGCCGGCACCATACACCGTCCGGATGATGCTGGGTGAATAGGGATCGTCGCGCAGCTTCTTTCGCAGACGGCTGATGCGGGCATCCATGCTGCGGTCGGTGGGTTCGTCCGCCCGTCCGGTGGTTGCATCAAGCAACTGGTTGCGGCTGAGGACCCGCCCCGGCGCATCGGTGAAGGCAGAGAGCAGCGTCGCCTCGGCGGCGCTGAGCTGCATCACCTCGCCATCGCTGTGCGACAGCGTGCAGGCCTCGAAATCGGCGGTCCAGTCACCAAAGCACGCGATCCTTCCCGAAGCCGTTGCCGGGCCTCCCCTGACCGGCTGACTGCGCCGCAGGACCGCCTTGACCCGGGCCGCCAGTTCGCGCGGCTCGAAGGGTTTGACGATATAGTCATCGGCGCCCACCTCCAGCCCGACCACACGGTCCGTCAACTGCCCGCGACCGGTGACGATGATCTTCGGCACCGAGGCGGGCAGGCCGCCATGCACGACGCTGAGGCCGTCCCCGTCCGGCAGGCTGAGATCGACAAGGCAGAGGTCCGGCGCCTTCAGGGCGACCGCGCGCTGGAAATCGGCCAGCCGGCGAAAGGTTCTGACCTCGGTTCCCTGCTGCTCCAGCGTGCGTGTGATCAGCCGGGCAATGTCTGCGTCATCCTCGACCAGATAGATCAGCGGTTTCATTCGGCGCGGCCCCCCGATCCGGCAGCACGACGGCCTTTTGCAGGGCGTCGCGCAGATCCTCGTCGGTAAAGGGTTTGGCCAGAAAGGGAACATTGGCAAGCCTATTGTTGGCCCGCGTCGGATCGGTCTTGCCGCTCATCAGCACGACGGGCAGGGCGGGCTGCCGGTCGCAGAGGCGTTCGGCCAGGGCGCAACCGTCCAGCCTGCCGGGCATGTCGATATCCGAGAGGACGATCTCGATGCCGTGGACCTGCTCGATCAGGACCAGGGCCTCGTCGGCGCTGCCGACCTCGATCAGATGATGGCCAAGCCTGCCGATCTGCCTGCGGATGGCGCGGCGGACATCCGGGTCATCCTCGACCAGCAGGATCAGCCTTGGCTGGTCGTCGGGCGGGGCAGGGGTGTGCGATGACGGAGCCGGGGCGGATACGCTGCCGCCATGATCCACGGGCAGCATGATGGTAAAGACCGTGCCATGGTCCGGCCGGCTGTCGACCCAGATCGCGCCGTTCGACTGACGGACGAAGCGATAGACCATCGACAGGCCCAGCCCCGACCCCTTGCCGGCCGCCTTGGAGGTGACGAAGGGCTCGAAGATCTTTTCGGCCATGTCGGGCGACATGCCGCAGCCATCGTCCGACACGCGCAGGCGGATATAGTCGCCCGCGCGCATGTGGTGGAAACCCGCCTCATCGGGTTGCAGCGCGTAGAGCGATGTCTCGATGCGGATCGTGCCCTGGCCCTCGGTCGCGTCACGCGCGTTCATCGCCAGGTTCAGCAGGGCCATTTCAAGCTGCGCCTGATCGACCATCGCAAGGGGCAGGTCATCGCCATGGTCCTGCACCAGCCGCAGGCTGCCTGGCAGGGTGGCGGCCAGCAATTTGCAGATATCCTCGATCGCGTCGGGAATGGCGGTCGGCTGCGGATCAAGCTCTTCCCGCCGTGCGAGCGTCAGCAGTCGTTTCGTCAGCGCCGAGCCCCGCCGCGCCGCCGAGATCGCGGGCGTCAGAAACTCGCTGACCAGTTCCGCATCATCCAGCCCCTCGGCGAGGGGCACCAGATTGCCAAGGATCACCGTCAGCAGATTGTTGAAATCATGTGAAATTCCGCTGGCCAGCCGCCCAAGCGCATCCATCTTCTGCGACCGCATCAGCGCGTTGCTGGTGGCCTTGCGCCGGGTGATGTCGATCGACAGCAGATAAAACCCCGCAGCCTCGCCCGAGGCCGGCCGTTCCGGCCGCAACAGCGTGCGAATGTCTTTGAACCGCCCGCCCGGCAGTTCGATCTGCATCTCGAAATCGACCAGCGCGCCGCGTCGGGACTGCTCGAAGAACTTCCGCGATTCCGACAGCGTGCGCGGATGCAGGACTTCGGCCGCATTCAGGCCGATCGCCGCCGAGGCTTCCAGCCCGTAGGCATGGGCAAAGCGCTTGTTCACATAGAGAAAATTCATGTCCTCGTCGAGATGCGCGATCCCGGCGGGAACCTCGTCCGCGATCAGCCCAAGCCGCTGTTCGCTCAGGTGCAGCGCGCTGGTCTTTCGCGCCACCTCCTCGCGCAGGATTTCGCGCTGGCGGACCACGTCGGTGATGTCGGTATAGGTGGTGACAAAGCCGCCGCTGGGCAGCGGGTGGCCCTCGATCTCGATGCTGCTGCCGTCGGCACGCCGGCGTTGCATACGATGGCGCCGGAACTGCCGGGCGATGGCGACGCGTTCGGCGATCTGGGCGGCCGCATCGCCGGGGCCGTAATCGCCTTTCCGGGCATTGAAGGCGATGAAGCTTTCGAAATCGGCGCCGGGAAAAGCCATGCTTCTCGGATAGCCGTAGATCGCCAGAAAGGTGCTGTTCCAGGCGACCAGCTTCAGCGACTGGTCGAAGATCGTCACGCCCTGCGCCACATGCTCCAACCCCTCGAGGATGTGGCGCATCTTTTCGCCATGTTCCAATCCGTCCATCGAGAACCCTTCCCGGAAGAGACCACGCATGCAGGATCGGCGCTTTTCGGCATTGCGCAAGTCTTGCGGCACAGCCGTCACAATTGAGTACATTTCGCGCAAACTGCGGCAACACTGTATGGCTAATAGATGCCGTCATGGCGCGCAGGCTGTCGTCACACATTGTCTTCGGGGAAAAAGAATGGCTGAGCACTCGAACATCTACGAACTCGGGCTGGACCGGAATCCGGCGAATTTCGTGCAACTGACGCCGCTTTCCTTCATCGAGCGCACGGCCTCGGTCTATCCCGACCTGCAGGCGGTCAGCTATGGCGAGGTGCGGCGCAGCTGGGCCGAAACCTATGCCCGCACCCGCCGTCTGGCCAGTGCCCTGGTGGGCCGCGGGATCGGCAAGGGCGACACGGTTTCGGTCGTCGCCGCCAACATTCCGGAAATGTTCGAGGCGCATTTCGGCGTGCCGATGTCGGGCGCCGTGCTGAACACCATCAACACCCGTCTGGACGCCGAGGCCATCGCCTTCATCCTCGATCACGCCGAGGCCAAGGTGCTGCTGGTCGATCCGGAATTTTCCGAAGTGGTCGACCGCGCCGTGAAGATCGCGCACCGCCCCGAGATGCTGGTCGTCGATATCGAGGACCCTAGCTTCGAGGGCGGCAGCCGCATCGGCCGCCTGACCTATGAGGATCTGCTGGCCGAGGGCGATCCGGATTTCGCCTGGTCGCTGCCCGGCAGCGAATGGGACGCGATCAGCCTGAACTATACCTCGGGCACCACGGGCGACCCGAAGGGCGTCGTCTATCACCACCGCGGCGCGGCGCTGAACGCCATGTCGAACATCATGACCTGGGGCATGGGCCAGCATTCGCATTACCTCTGGACCCTGCCGATGTTCCATTGCAACGGCTGGTGCTTTCCCTGGACCATCGCGGCCAATGCCGGGCTCTGCGTCTGCCTGCGCGCGGTGCGGCCCGAGCCGATCTTCCAGCTGATCCGCGACGAGAAGGTGACGCATTTCTGCGGCGCGCCGATCGTCCTGCAGATGCTGGTGAACGCGCCCGACGCGCTGAAGGACTTCACCCATGAGGTGAAGGTGATGACGGCCGGCGCCCCTCCCCCCGCCGCCGTCATCGCCAATATGGAGGCGATGGGCGTCGAGGTGACGCAGGTCTATGGCCTGACCGAGACCTACGGCCCCTCGGTGGTCAGCGCCTGGCAGTCGAAATGGGACGGGGTCGATGCCGACCAGCGGTCGCGGCTGAAGGCGCGGCAGGGGGTCAGGAACATCGCGCTGGACGGGTTGATGGTGGCCGATCCCGAGACTCTGGCACCGCTGCCGGCGGATGGTCGGACCATCGGCGAGATCTTCATGCGCGGCAACAACGTCATGCGCGGTTATCTCAAGAACCCCACGGCCAGCGCGAAGGCGTTCAAGGGCGGCTGGTTCGCCTCGGGCGATCTGGGGGTCATGCATCCCGACGGCTATGTCGAGATCAAGGACCGCTCCAAGGATATCATCATCTCGGGCGGCGAGAACATTTCTTCGGTCGAGGTCGAGGACGTACTCTATCGCCACCCCGACGTGATGGAGGCGGCGGTGGTCGCACGGCCGGACGAGAAATGGGGCGAGACGCCCTGCGCCTTCATCACCGTGAAGCCGGGCCGCAGCCTGACCGCCGAGGAGATGACCGAGTTCTGCCGCCAGCACATGGCCCGCTTCAAGGTGCCGAAGACCTTCATCTTCGACGAACTGCCCAAGACCTCGACCGGAAAGATCCAGAAATTCATGCTGCGCGACCGTGCCAAGGCGCTGAACAGCTGATCGCAACCCCAAGACCGGCCGACAGAAGTGACAGGGTACGACGCCCCTGGTCCTCCCCGGTTTGCCAGAACAAGGAGAAATCGATGAAAATCCTGGTCCCCGTGAAACGGGTCATTGATTACAACGTCAAGCCCAAGATCAGAGGCGACAACTCGGGTGTCGATCTTGCGAATGTGAAGATGTCGATGAACCCGTTTGACGAGATTGCGGTGGAGGAGGCGATCCGTCTGAAGGAGAAGGGGGTGGCCGAGGAGGTCATCGCCGTCTCGATCGGGGTCAAGCAGGCGGCCGAGACGCTGCGCACCGCGCTTGCGATGGGCGCCGACCGGGCGATCCTGGTGGTGGCGGCCGATGACGTGCACACGGATATCGAGCCGCTGGCAGTGGCGAAGATCCTGAAGGCCGTCATTGACGCGGAACAGCCGGGCCTCGTGATCGCCGGCAAGCAGGCGATCGACAATGACATGAACGCGACGGGGCAGATGCTGGCCGCACTTCTGGGCTGGCCGCAGGCGACCTTCGCCTCGAAGGTCGAGATCGAGGGCGAGGCCGCGAAGGTCACCCGCGAGGTCGATGGCGGCTTGCAGACGATCAGCGTGAAACTGCCCGCCATCGTCACCGCCGACCTGCGCCTGAACGAGCCGCGCTATGCGAGCCTGCCGAACATCATGAAGGCGAAGAAGAAGCCGCTGGATGAGAAGACGGCGGCCGATTACGGCGTCGATGTCTCGCCCCGGCTGGAAGTGGTCTCGACCCGCGAGCCCGAGGGCCGCAGCGCCGGCATCAAAGTCGGCTCGGTCGATGAGCTTGTCACGAAACTGAAGGAAGCGGGGGTGATCTGATGGCTGTTCTGCTGCTGGGTGAAGTCACCAATGGAGAGTTGAACGCGGATGCCACGGGCAAGGCCGTGGGGGCGCTGAAGGGCCTGGGCGATGTGACCGTGCTCTGCGCCGGGGCCCATGCGAGGGACGCCGCCGCCGGGGCCGCGAAGATCGCCGGCGTCGCGA
>NZ_JAHKNG010000043.1 GCF_018860165.1 Paracoccus marinaquae | reverse complement strand
CGAGACGGCGAAAAAGAAACGAAAGGAGACATCTGCATTGACGCCAACATGACGCGCAGAACATAACAACCGGGTGGGTCAGATCTCGGTGACAATGCCGGGTCAATTCTCAGTGGCAATCAACAGCTGCGCGATATGGGCGTGATGCATTAGCGGTCCTCCCCGGGTTTGGCATCATCATCGTTGGTCTCGTCGGCATCCGAGTCGTCATTGCTGCGATCACCCGCCGCGTCGCCTTCCTCGGACCCCGCCTCACCTTTCGGCCCCTGCGCGGGCGATCCCGGGCGGCGGAAATCGAGGCCCAGCGCGGCCTCGCGCTTGCGTTCCGTCGCGATCTCGCGGTCGACTTGTTCGGCGTCATAGCCCCGCTCGGAAATCGCTTGGCTGCGGGATTTGAGGCCCGCCTCGATCTGCAGGATCTCGGCCGAGGCGTCCTTCATCGGATCTACCCAATCCCAGCGCGTCGGCAGCCAGCTGACCGCCTGGTATGTGCGGCGGTCGCGGTCATAGCCGGGCAGGTCGATGGATTTGGACAGCACCGCCAGTTCAATCCAGCGCTGCCAGACCGGGCGGCAGAGCTGATGGACGATCACGCTGTGCTGGATCGCCGAGACGCGGCGGCGGAAGTCCAGCAGCGCGACGCGGGTGTTGGAAAAGTTGCCGCGTGCCGCATCGCCGGTCAGATAGGGATAGGGAATGCCCAGCGCCGCCGCGATCTGCAGCAGGGTCCTGTATTGGAACGGCTCATAGGTCGATCCCGAGTCTGGTGTGGCCGGGGTCGAAACATCCTCGCCCGGATCGAGACGGACGACCTGGCCCGGTTCGACCTCCAGATCCTCATCAGTCGGTTGCAGCGGGGTTTCCGGGGCGGGCGAGGTGATGAACATCGCGAACATCGCCGCCGTCTTCTTCCGCTCCAGCTCGGCATCGTCATAAAGATCCAGCGTGAACAGCTTGACGATGGCCGGGGCGAAGCGCGAGACGCCGCGCAACTGTCCGGCCTCGACCGGA
Source organism: Paracoccus marinaquae (assembly GCF_018860165.1). Taxonomy (GTDB): domain Bacteria; phylum Pseudomonadota; class Alphaproteobacteria; order Rhodobacterales; family Rhodobacteraceae; genus Paracoccus; species Paracoccus marinaquae. The sequence continues at coordinate 26,860 of NZ_JAHKNG010000043.1, read as the reverse complement.
TCGAGGACGTGAATGATGTCGCCGGCGGGTACGCGGACCGTCTCGCCGACAAGCCCCGGATCGGTCATGTCGCCCGGGTGACGGCGCAGCAGGTGATAGGCCACGCGCCGGCCGATCCCGTCGAACTCGATGCCCTGACGGATCGTGCCTCCGCCGGGCAGTTCGCGGTTCAGATCCATCGGCAGCATTTCCGAGGGCAGCATCTGCAGCTGCAGCGGCACCGACAGTCCGTCCTCGGGTCGGCGCGGGCGCAGGCGCAGAAATACTTCCCCCGCCAGAAACAGTTCCCGCGCGGCGCGGCGCTGCAACCCGTAGAAATCGGTCAGCCCTTCGGCATCGGCCTCGTCCGTCCAGGCGAGCCAGAGTTTTTGGAGCGCCTCCTTCCGGGTTGCATCCGCAATCGAGGACGAGGGTTTGATCCCATCGCCCACGACATTGCTTGCGAAAGCTTCCACGGCGCCCGAGGCATAGCCATTGTTCCGTGCCAGCCAGCGGGCGCGGGCCGTGATGGTCTCGCCCGCGCTTGCGATCAGCGTGTTCACATGGGCGCGGGATGCCCGGAAACCGCGCAACCGGCGATGGGATTGTGCTGCATCGAACCCGCCGATGATCGCGCCCAGCCGCGCGCGGATGCCGTCGAACGCCATGGCTCAGAGCCCCTTCGTGGCCACGGTGCCCCAGTGCCGACGGCGGGTCTTCCCAGCGGCACGCGCGATCCGGGCTTCCAGATCGCTGATCGCGGCGGCCAGTTCCGTGTCCGAGCCATAGGTCAGGGTCTTGCCGTCATAGCTGACGGCGCGCAGCCCGCTGAACCGGGCTTCCTGTAGGGCCGACAGCAGAGCCCGCATCCGGTCGATTTCCATCTCTCACCTCATGAAACGCGGTGTGTAGGTTTGCCGCTTGCGGCGTGGTGTGGTTGGTGGTGCACCGGCCTGACGGGCAGGCGGGTCGGTGGTCGGTTCAGCGGCGTCGGTAGCTTTGGTCTCGGGTGCCGTGACGCCCGCCTGCGCCTCCAGTTGCCGCCACATGCGCTCGTCCCAGCGATCCGCGCCCATGATCCAGGCGGCGGCACGGGCATAGACGCGGGTGTCCAGCGCCTCGTTCCTCTCGCGCAGCTTCTGCCATTCCTGCCGGGCATAGCCGCGCTTGTTGCGCACCGTGACCAGCTGCTCGGCGACCAGCTGCTTGAGCCATTCGCTGTCGGCCCAGTCCGGCAGATGGATCATCCCCGGCGGATCGGGTTGGCCCGCCGCCCGCTCTTCATCCGTGACCCGTTCCAGCCGCAGGAAGCGATAGGTCTCGATCTTGAACGTGGCCGTGGCCACCGACCAGAGCCGGGCACCGCGCCGCAGGCGTTTGCCGCCCACCGTCGCATCGACAAATGTCGGGCCCGAGACCGGCGTTGCCCGGTTGAAGCCTTCGAGGCCCTTGACCGGCACGACCTGTTCAAAGCCCTGCGCCCGCGCCCAGGCATAGACGGCTGCTGCTTCATAGCCGGTATCGATCGCCAGCTTTGCGATGGGCATCACCGCGCCATGTGCGTGCTGCCATGTGCGGGTCAGAAGCTTCGTCAGTTCCGCCCATGCCGCCGGACTGTCCGGACCGCCGGGAATGACGATGTGATCGACAAGCCAGCTTTGTAGGCCCCGTCCCCAGGCCCAGATATCGACCTCGATGCGGTCCTTCTGAATGTCGGCCCCGGCGGTCAGGAACAGTCCGCCTTCGGGGATCTGCGCCGCGAAGACCTCGCGCCGGTCGGCCAGCCGCTGCCATTCCGGTGCCTCGCCGCGTTCGACCCAGGTCTCGCCCAGAAGCGTGTTGCGCGCCGCGCGCAGCATCTCGTCATTGCCCTGAGCGGCCAGCCATTCCCGGGCGATCTGTTCCCAGCTCTTCCAGCCGATGGGCGAATAAAGCGCCGAGAGGTGATAGCCGACATGATACGGGTCAGTTGCGACCGCCGTCGCCCGCCATTCGCCCGCTTCCAGCATGGCCGTCTTGTGATGCTCGGCGATCAGGGTATCGCAGGCGTTGCAGACATAGGCAGCGGTCTCGGGCTTGCCCTTGTCCCAACGCAGGCGCTCGAATTCCAGCCATTGCATCGCACCGCAATGCGGGCAGGGCACGAAATAGCGTCGCTGGTCGGACGCCTCGAATTCCTGCTCGATCCGGCTCAGCCCCCGGATCGTCGGCGTCGAAACCAGAAAAACCTTTCGGCGATGGGCGAAGGTGGTGCTGCGGGCCTCCGCCAGTGTCACCGGATCGCCCTCCTCGTCGGCCGAGGGCGGATAGGCGTCGATCTCGTCCAGAAACAGATAGCGTGCAGGCATGGAACGCAGGCCGGTCGCGCTGTTGGCGCCGGTCAGCACCAGAATGCCGCCCGGAAACTCTTTTGAGAGCATCGAATTCCCGGCATCGCGCGACCGCGCCGGGCTGACCCGTTCGCGCAGGGCCGGCGAATCCGTAATCAGCGGGTCGAGCCGGCCGCGCGAGGCGCGTTTCGCCATCTCGACCGTCGGCAGTACCGCCAGCATCGGGCCCGGCGCGTGATGGATCACAAAGCCGATCCAGTTGTTGCCCGCTTCGGTCGCACCGACCTGCGCGGCCTTCATGAAGCTGATCCGCTGCGCCGGATGGCCCGGCGAGAGCGCATCCATGATCTCGCGCAGATAGGGCGTCCGCGCGGTGCGATAGCGCCCCGGCTCGGCGGCGGCGCGCGAGGACAGCCAGCGATGCCTGTCCGCCCATTCCGAGACCGTCAGATCGGGATCGGGCCGGATGCCGCGCGACCAGGCGCGCAACATGTCCTCGGCGCCGTCGAAACTCAGGTCGGGGCTGTGATCATCGCTCCCATCGTCATCATTCAAGAGAAACCTTGAGATCGGCGAGGGCGGTGAGCTGGTCTCGGACATGGACTTCCAGCACCCTCTGCAGCACCCCGGTGCTGATCGTGACGGCATCTCCGGCCGCTTTCTCGGTTTCCGCTGACAGCTCCGCTGCCATGATCGCGGCGACGCGCGCGGGCCATGTCACCCAGGCATCGCGTTCCTGCCGCGCGAGACGGAAAACCAGCGTCTCGGCGCGGGCCCGGTCGACCAGCACGCCCTTCTTCTTCTGAATGGCGATCTGGCGTTCCTGCGCCTGATAGACCGTCAGCGCCGTCCGGGCCTTGAGATAGGACGAGCTGTCGCCCGGGCCGGAGATCGACGGGGCGGTGAGGTTGGCATCCGGCGTGCGTTGCGCTGCCGTTGACTGTCGCGCGGTGCCGCCCTTCGCCCGCTGCTGCTGATCAGGATCGGTTGTGGCCGCGCGCCTTGCGTCCGACGCCGCCGCGTCGATGGAGCCATCGGCGAAGAGCACCAGCCTGCCGCTCTTCCGCGCCTTCTGGATCGCCCCGCGCGACAGTCCGGCATGGGCCGCATAGGCCCGCTCGCTCATGCCCTTCATAGGTGCCACCGAAGATGATGGTGATGTGCATCAGAAAGCACTGTTATTGCTCCGAATTCTCTACACTTCAGGAGGCCCCGGAGCGATGCTGCATCAACGAAACGCAACTCCCGGAGACCGAAATGACCCGCCAAACCGCCCGCACCAATGACGCCGCCCTTGCCGCCTTTATCGCGAAGAAGACCGAAATCGACGCGATGCTGGCCCGGCTGCAGGACTTCAGCGAGGATCATTTCGGGGCAGACCCGGAGCGGTTGAACTGGGGCGATGTCGGCAGCCTCGAATATCAGGCCCACCTGCTGAAGCAGATCAGCGATTTTACATTCGGCGAGGGTGAACACGCCGCCTGACGCGCGGGCCGATAAAGACGACTGTCACGCCCCGCCGAGAGCGGGGCCCGGCTCCGTAGAAGCCGACCGTGACCTGCGGCGGCGATGCACGGAGCGAGCAATGACCAAACTCACCGACACCCAGACCCTGATCCTGACCCGCGCCAGCGCCCGGCCGGGCAGTCTCGCCCTGCCGCTGCCCGACGGGCTGCATGGTGCGGCGGCGAAGATGGCCATCGGCCGGATGATCAAGCTCGGCCTCATCGAGGAGGTCGAAGCCAATCTCCGGCACAAGGAACCGCTCTGGCGCGAGACCGGCGACGGGCATGGCACCACGTTGATCGCGACGCCCGAGGGCCTTGCGGCAGTCGGGATCGACCCGGTCGTGGTGAAAACCATGGCGGGCCTGCGGGACGCGAAGCCTGAGGCCATCGCCGCCGCCCAGCGCCCCGGCACCAAGCAGGCGCGGCTGATCGCGATGCTGCAGGCGGAGGGCGGCGCGACCATCGCCGAGATCGCCGAGGCGACGGGATGGCAGCATCATTCGATTCGTGGGGCCATTTCCGGTTCGCTGAAGAAAAAGCTGGGGCTGACCGTGACCTCCGAAAAGGTGGACGGTCGAGGAAGGATCTACAGGCTGGCACTCAGCGAATAGTGAAATCCGTGTAAAGGCGTTATCCGACTGAACGACCCCACTTTTGCGGGGGTTTCGCAGGTCGAAACAGTGATGCTGGCCGCTATTTTCTCAGGTGCCGAACGCTTGCTGGCGTTCCGGCATGCCCCAAATCGCCCGCGATAATGTTCCAAGTGCTTTTTGCCGGTCGTTAATGGAGCCCTCGTTCCAATTTGGGTAAGGTTCTATTTTTGCTACGGCACGGTCAATGCGTGTATTCGCTCCGACCTTCGGCCTTTCACTAAGTGCGCGGGTCAACAGAAGCTTTGATTGCTGATAAACCGGTCTCTTTTCGGAGTAGGGGCGGTTGCCAAGCGAAGCATTTATAGATTTTTCGGCCAGCACTAGATTGCCGAGCCTCTGCACGATGGTCGGATCGCTTATTTCTCCAAACTCCTCCAAAGCGTCGGGCGTCGGATTCTGCGGGTAGATATGTTCGATTTCGAATCCGCTGCTCATATAGTGATCGAGCCAAGCGGTGCCGGGTGTTTCGCCATAAGCATTGATATCGACCTGCTGGGACAGCTTTCCAAGGATGTATACCATTCTGTACAGTTGGAGTTTGCCCAGCTCGAGTCGCCCTATCGCATCATCGAAGCGGTTTGCCAGTGTTGCTTTCTCCTTGTCGAAGCGCTCTGAAATGAAGGTGTCGAACTGCTCCAAGGAATTTACTTTCCGAAGCTCGGTTGCCCAACGAGCAAAATTGCGTTCAAATGTTCGCGTCGGCTCACGCGTGATGACATAGCAGAAGAAGAGATTCTCGACCTCCGCCGCCAGCCGATCAAAAAGTTCTGGTTCCAGATGCCGTCCGGCAAGAAGCAAGATCAAATGCTGCCGCGCTGCAGAGCCGCCCAAAAGGCGCATATTGTCTAGGTAGCGATTGCGTTTGCCATTTTGATCGTTGCCAGACCTGAAGTTGCTATATGCGCGTGCCGCCGATATCAACTCTCTAACGAAAGCTTCGGGTCCTTGGAGTACCCAATCTCGGAATCCCTGCTGGAAAACCAGCCATAAATCTCGTCTTCACGAATGATATCTACGTTGTATCGGCTGACTATGAAATATCGTAGAAATCGAAGGGGTTTCTCGCGCATGTCGTAGATAACATCCTGAAGTTCTTTCCAGCTAGCTTTCAGCTTGTCGAACTTGTCGGGCGCGGTTTTCATGAACAGTAGATTCTTCAACAGGTCCATAGAATTGAGGCCGACGCCGCGATCATTGATCGTTTCGAAGATCTTTAGCGCTTTTGCGACATCCTCGGTTTGAATCCGGATTAATTTAACTTTGTTGGTAAGATAGCCGTAAAAGGCGCGTAGCGCGTTAGGATCCTCATCGAACTCGGCGGCAAGGAACTTTTTCGCGACATGGTGGGCAACGGCCATATTGTTCATTGAGGTGGTCGTAGCGTTGCCGATGGGCCTGCCCGTCGCAATATGAGTCAAGGCATCTCCGCTATCTTCGTATTGCAGTTCGAGACGGTGCCGGAAGGTCTCGTTACCGATGTCGTCGACAGTTGAATCTGCGATTTGGGACTTTAGCGTCGTTAACTCGGCAGCTCCCAAGTCTTTCAATCGATCACGGATAGCGCAAAGCAAAATATAGAGTGTTGTCATCCGCTGTTGTCCATCGATCAGATCGAGGACATCGTCGATGTTATTGCTGGGACAGACGACAATGCTGCCGATGAAGTATTCTGGAGCTTCGGGATTTGATGCTTCGCCCATTTCACCGCGTATATCTGACAGAAGCTGCTCCACCTCCTCTGGACCCCAAACATACTCACGCTGGTAGTCGGGAACAGCGTAGAATTGGTGGAAAAGGTCTTTAATCGAGCAATCTTTGCTCTCAATACGCTGCACTGTCATAGGAGTTCCGATTGTTCGATTTTGTTACGAGCACCTTGTCATGAAGCGATTGAGTGTCAAGCTTATCGCCCAGATGACCAAATTTCGTAGACCCGCATCGGTGCAACAGTTCGGGAGGTCGCAGTCCTCACGATATGGCGAAGATTGCGAGAGTTCTGGTCTCAGCGTCGGGAGGTTGTCAGATCTGCAAAGGTTTGGCCAGTACCGTCCAGCACGGCGGGCTTACCCGCCAGGTTCTGCCAACGGGCGATGGCGACATCCACATAGGCGGGGTTCAACTCGATCCCGTAGCAGACCCGGCCGGTGGTCTGGGCCGCGATCAGCGTGGTGCCCGAGCCCATGAAAGGCTCGTAGATCGCCTGTCCAGGGCTGGAATTGTTTAGGATCGGCCGGCGCATGCACTCGACCGGCTTCTGCGTGCCGTGAACCGTTTCCGCGTCCTGATCCTTGTTGGCGATTTGCCACAAGGTGGTCTGCTTGCGGTCCCCGGCCCAATGACCCTTGCCGCGCTTCTTCACCGCGTACCAGCAGGGCTCGTGTTGCCAGTGATAATCGCCCCGGCTGAGGACCAGCCGGTCCTTGGCCCAGATGATCTGCGAGCGGATGTCGAAGCCGGCCGCGATCAGGCTGTCGGCGACCGTGGTCGCATGCAGCGCGCCGTGCCAGACATAGGCCACATCGCCCGGAAACAGCGCCCAGGCCTCGCGCCAGTCGGCGCGGTCGTCATTCAGCACCTTGCCGGTGCGTTTGGTCTTGGCCGCGCCCGTGGCATTGCGCCAGTTCGGGTCGTATTCCACCCCATAGGGCGGATCGGTGACCATCAGCAGTGGGCGGACATCGCCCAAAAGCTTGCCGACGACATCCGCTGAGGTGCTGTCGCCGCAGATCAGCCGGTGGGGCCCGAGCCGCCAGAGATCGCCCGGCACCGAGACCGGATCGGCGGGCGGCTCGGGCACCTCGTCTTCACCCTCCGCCCCGACATTCTCGCCGAACTCCGGATCCTGCAGCAGCGCCTCCAGCTCATCCTCGGCAAAGCCCAGCAGTGACAGGTCGAAATCCTCGGCCAGCAGACCCGCGACCTCGTCGCGCAGCAGCGCTTCGTCCCAGTCACCGAGTTCCGTCAGCTTGTTGTCTGCGATCCGGTAGGCCCGGCGTTCCGCCTCATCGAGATGGCCGAGCCGGATCACCGGCACCTCCGAAAGCCCCAGTTCCGTCGCCGCCAGCACCCGTCCATGACCGGCGATCAACTCGCCGTCGTCCCCGACCATGCAGGGCACCGTCCAGCCGAAGCGGGCCATGCTGGCGGCGATGCGGGCCACCTGATCGGGCCCGTGCATCTTGGCGTTCCGGGCATAGGGGCGCAGGTGCTCGATCGGCCAGAACTCGATCTGGCGCGGCGCAAAGGCGAGGTCCATGGGGCGGGGTAGTCCTGTGGTTTGGGTGGCTTCTGGCGGGGTGGATCCCGACTGGATCCCGGTGGCTTCCGGTGGCGCTGGCTTCCGCAAAGTGGATCCTGAAGATGGCTTCCTGGATTCTGCCGGAATCCAGCAGGAAGCCACCCTCGTGGGGTGCTCAAGGTATTGTTTTATTGACCGAAACGGCTCTCAGGCTGGCTGCCTGGATTCCGGGTGGCTTCCCCGGTGAAATCGGCTGTCGCTAGAAGACTTCCGCGCTGCGCCCCCCCGAATACGGGGTGCGCCGGGGAGGAACCAGGGCAGGGGGGTAGGGCTGGAAGGGTTTTGCGAAGAGCGCCTGAAGCGGGTCTGTTCTCTGGGCGCTCGTCTTCGATGCTTGGGTTATGAGTCAACCCGGGCACGAATGTCAAACTGTTTTGTTGCGGGTTTGTTCGTGTGGCACTTTCAAGGTCTCGCAGGCTGTATTGTCCAGGTTAGGCTCCTCGCGGCGCTGCCTTGCTGAAACGCAGCAGAACGCTCAGGCCCGGATTGTTATCGTTCATTGTCACTGCTGCGCCGTGTAGCTCCGCGATCGCTCTGACCATGCTAAGGCCCAAGCCGTTGCCCGGAGTGGTTCGGCTTTTCTCAAGGCGATAAAAGCGGCGGAAGACCTTGTCCCACTCTTCCGCTGGGATGCCGGGTCCATCGTCTGAAACTTGAAGCAGAATGCTGTCATCTGCCCTTGCCAGTGTCACCTCGATCCTCGTTCTCGAGGGGCTGTGGCGCAGGGCGTTTTCAACGAGGTTTGCAATCATTTGAGTCAGCAGGTGCTGATCGCCAAGGACAATTGCGTCCTGATCCTCAATGCCAAACACCAGCGTCTGATCGTTCTCTTCGGCAACGGGGCCATAGGCGTCCTCGATCCGGGCGAGGATCGGGGCGAGCGGGGTTGCAGCGAACCGAACTGAACGCTGACCAGCCTCGATCTGCGCGATCCGCAGCAGAGCATGGAATATCTCGATCAGATCGTCGGCAATCTCGACGGCTTGCTCCGCGACCTCCCTGTTTCCAGGCGTCAGATCTGGCGCATTCAGCAGCACATCCAACCGCTGCCTCAGACGCTGCATAGGGGTACGAAGATCATGGGCAATATCTGCTGATATCTGCTTCTGGCTTTCGACCATCTGCTGAAGCTGCGCGATGGTCCGGTTGATTTCATCTGCCATGCGGGCAAGATCATCGCTGTCGCTGCCAGTGGTGGGGACGCGGCGTTCCAACTGGCCAAGTGCCACCGACTTCAATGTGGCTGAAATCTGGGTCAGCCGCTTTTCGGTTCTGCGACCGACAATGATCCCCGCAAGCAAACCGGCAAGCAGCAAGAGGATGAAGCCCGTAACGAAGCCGCGTCCGAGAACCTCACGCAGTTCCTCGAGAAAATAGGTGCTTGTGCCCAATGTCAGCCGGTTCGGGCCGAGTTGTACCGAATGCAGCAGATAGCCGGTTACATCCTCATAGCGTGGCTTTTCGGCGTGTATTGCATCGACCGCGACATAGCCGCCGCCCTGTCCGTCGATGGCATCGACATTTCCTGCCAGAATGATGCCATCGGCATCCTCAAGCAGATAGATTCGATAGTCCTCAAAGTTGAACCCGGCGAAGCCGCCCAGCTTTGCCTGAACAGCCTCCAGCCCATCGCTTTCATAAAGGTGCGCGAAACCCGCCGCATCCTCGGCCAGCTGGTCCGATACCCATTCGCTGATTTCGCGATCCGCGAAGTGATAGCTCAGCCCGAACACCAAAGCGGTGATGATGGCGTAAAGCGCCGCGAACCGCAGCGACAGGCGCGCCGATGTCGAGCGAAAGAACCGCGGTATGCTGCCAGCCTTAGCCATGCAGACTGTATCCGGCGCCGCGGATGGTGTGGATCAACGCAGTGTCGAAGGGCCTGTCCACCTTGTTGCGCAATCGGCTGATATGCGTTTCGACAACATTCGTTTTGGGATCGAAATGAAAGTCCCATACCGATTCCAGCAGCATAGTGCGGGTCAGCACGCGCCCGGCATTGCGCATCAGATATTCCAGCAGGCCGAATTCGCGGGGTTGCAGATCCAGCGAAACGCCCGACCGCGTGACGGTGCGGCGGACCAGGTTCATTTCCAGATCGGCGACCTGCAAGACGGTTTCTTCTGCCTTCAGGGGCGGTCTACGTGTCAGGGCCGCCAACCGCGCCGACAGTTCCTGAAATGAGAAAGGCTTGACCAGATAATCGTCCGAACCGGCCTCAAGTCCTTCGACCCGGTCGTCGATCCCGTCCATCGCCGACAGGATCAGGACTGGCGTCTCAACCCCAGCGCCGCGGACCGATTTGATCAGGGTCAGCCCGTCCAGACCGGGTAACATCCGGTCGAAAATCATCACGTCGTAATTGTTGTCGAGCGCTGACAGGAAGCCTTCGCGGCCGTTTGCGCAATGATCGACCAGATGCCCCTGCGCGCGCAGGCTGGAGGCGATGTAATCGGCCGTTTCTGCATGATCCTCGACCACAAGGACGCGCATTGGTGCTGCTTTCAGTTGTTCCCTTCGCAGGGATAGCCCGCCCTGTGTCTGGGTCAAGCCTTGGGACATTACGGATTGGTATAGTTCCGGCAACGGCCCGGACAGGTCTCGCTTGGTAAATGGCGGTGAATACAAACTCTTCGCCTATCTAGCAGGACCAGAAAATGACAATAAACGAGGCCTATCCGGCCCAGCGGCCAGCGGCGACTCACGCCCGACAACTTTTGCGCCCGACGCTGCGTGATATGCAGCTGGATAGCACCGCTCGCTGGTTTCTGCTGGCGGTTCTGGCAGGTTTCGGGCTTCTACGCATTTGGGCGATGTTTGCCGTGCACTTCACCGACACGACCGAAGCGCGCTATGCGGAAATCGCGCGCAAGATGGTCGAGACCGGAAACTGGCTGACGCCGCAATTCGAATATGGCGTGCCCTTTTGGGGTAAACCGCCGCTGCATACCTGGCTGTCGGCGGGCGGGATGCAGCTGTTTGGTGTAAATGAGGCTGCCGCACGCCTGCCGATCTTGCTGACCGCGCTGGCGGTGCTGTTTCTCATCTGGCTCTGGGTGCGCGATACCGTTGGGCGTAACACCGCATTGATCGCGACTGTCGTACTGGCGACGATGGGGATGTTCTTTGGTGCGTCTGCCTTCGTGATGACCGACATGCCGATGGTTCTGGGCACGACACTGGTCATGGTCGGGTTCTGGCAGGCGGTCACCGGGGCGGGTAGTCGCTGGGGTTATGCCGTCTTCCTCGGGCTGGCACTCGGGATGCTGGCCAAGGGTCCGGTGGCGGTCGTGCTGTGTGCCATACCGTTGACGCTGTGGCTGGCGCTGACATGGAACTGGCATCTGCTGCGCCTGCTTCCTTGGCTACGCGGCATGGCACTGCTGATGGTGCTGGTCGTGCCTTGGTATGTCGCCGCCGAAATCGCGACTCCCGGCTTCCTGCACTATTTCCTGATCGGAGAGCATGTGCAGCGCTTTCTGACCCCGGGCTGGCAGGGCGATCTTTACGGGTCCGGGCATCAGGAGGCCAAGGGAATGATCTGGCTGTTCTGGCTGATGGCCGCCCTGCCGTGGAGCTTGGTTCCGGCCTTGTTGCTGACCCGTCCCGGCAAGACCGTCACGACGCTCCGACAGGATCGTTCTGGCTGGCTGCTCTATCTGCTTCTTTGGGCAATGTCGCCGGTCTTCCTGTTCACACCGGCATCCAACATCCTTGCCGCCTATGTTCTTCCCGGTCTGCCTGCCGCCGCTGTCCTGCTGGTCGTGCTGTTCGCAGAGGTGTTCGAGACTCAGCCGGGTCGTGCGACGCGGGTCGGTTTCGCTATCGCGACATCGGCGATATTTGCGCTTTTCCTCTCGCTGACCTCGGGCGCCATTTTTGCACCTCAGCAAATTCGGCTGAAATCCGACAAGGCGCTGGTCGCCGCAGCCAGTGCGGCATTGCCCGACGCGCAACTTTATACCCTCGGTGGTCGCAGCTACTCGGCTGAATTCTATTCGGGCGGCAAAGCGCGGGCCATTGAGAACGAAGACTTTGCAAGGCTGGCTATTGACGGCGCACCGGCTGCATTTTCGGTGCCGCCCGATCAAGCTACAGCGGCCGCAGCATTCGGACTTGAAAGCCTAGGTGAATATGGACGGCATGTCCTGTTCGTCACTCCAGCCGCAGGCGAGGTGAAATGATGGGTCGCATGCAGGATATCACCCGCGAAACGGCAAGCACCATGCCACGGGCACTCCACCTCGGTCCGACGATGCCGGATCTGTCCTTCGTCATTCCGGCCTTTAACGAGGCGGAGACTATCGTGGAAACACTGAACCGGGTGTCGCGCAAGGCGCGCAGGCTGGTTCCGCAATCTGAAATTCTGGTGGTCGATGACGGCAGCACCGATGCAACTCTGGAACTGGTGCAGTCCGGTCATTGGGACGTGCCGGTCCGCCTGCTGCGCCTGTCGCGCAATTTCGGCAAGGAACAGGCGATCATGGCAGGGCTGCGCCATGCGGCGGGCAAGGCGGTTGTGATCCTCGACGCTGACCTGCAGGAGCCCCTGCGTTATGTCGACACGATGCTTGAGAAATACCGCGAGGGCTATGAGATCGTCTATGCCGTGCGGGCCCATCGTAACGACGAAAGCTGGCTGAAGCGCCGCTTCACCGCCGCCTTTTATCGTTTCCTGAACATCGGAAGCGAAGTGCCGATGCCTGCCGGTGCACGCGATTTCCGGCTGATGGATCGCAAGGTCGTCCATGCGCTTTGTGCGCTGCCCGAAAGCAACCGCTTCATGAAGGGGCTTTATGCCTGGGTAGGCTTCCGTTCGCTTGCGATCCCGGTCGAGTTGCAGCCTCGTGGTGGTGGCAGCACCAAATTCGGCTTCCGCCGTTTGTTGAAACTAGGCATGACCGGGCTGACCGCCTTTACCGACTGGCCGCTGCGCATATGGACCGGGATCGGCATGGTCCTGGCGTCGCTCTCGATCCTATACGGACTATTCCTGGCCAGCCGCACCCTGTTTCTGGGACACGATGTGCCCGGTTGGTCGACACTGGCGGTGGCGATTTTCTTCTTCGGCGGCATTCAGTTGATGTCCATTGGCGTGCTGGGCGAATATCTGGCCCGCGTCTTCAGTGAGGTCAAAGGTCGCCCCGGCTATCTGATTGCCGAAGATGTCACCATCGCCGCGATGCCCGAATGCTAGGCGCCGCCGCGCGTTTCGCCCTGACCGGAGGGGTGGCGACGCTGGTGCATCTGGCCGTCGCGATCATGCTGATCCGGCTTGGCGTTGCCCCGTTGATCGGCAATGCCGCAGCCTTCGCCACCGCTTTCATTGTCAGCTTCTGGGGGCATCACCTGTTCACCTTCGCCGGGCATGGTGTGGATGTGCAAAATTCGCTGTTCCGCTTTGTGATCGTCGCAGTCCTTGGGTTCATCGCCAATGAGTCGAGCCTTGCACTGTTGTTGAAGTTTGTAGCGGCCCCTGCGGAGCTGACTCTGCTCGTCTCGACCTTGCTCGCTGCGATGTTCACATTTTTCCTGTCGCGATACTGGGCCTTCAAACCTGATCCTTCGCCAACGCCGTGATGGTTCAGGGTCATCATACACGGGTGCTGGCTCGCCAGGGCTCGCTCTTCGGCATGGCATCGGTGACGTCGATGCTGCGTAGCATGCCGCCCGCGATTAGCCCGTCCCGAACCCATTCCAGCGCCAGCCACCATTGCGCGTAGTGGCGACGCGCAGCTCTGATCTGATCCGGATGCGGTGACCATGTGACCGGGCAGGCGCGAACCTCCACCGTCCGCCATTTGCCGCGTGATAGCACGCGGGTCGTGCCGATCGCGATGGTGACCGAGCGTTCGCCGTGCTGGTTGCGCTTCATCTCGACCGGCACGCAGCGGGGCACTGCGTTTGGCATCCAGTCCGGCGTCACCCCGGCACGGGCCAGTTCGGCGATGCGGATCGCCATGCGCAACCCGCCCAGAGAGGTCGGCAGGCCAGCCACGCAGGCTGCGACGACCTCGGCATCCTCATGGGTGGAACTGTCGGGCTTGTATCGGCCGCCATCGATCCGACAGCCCAGCGCGGCGCGCTGCATCAGCACATATTCGAGGCCGAAGCCAGGACCGTCACCGCGTTCGGGGTCAGGTGGCTCAGGGAGTTCCAGCCGGGCTTTCTCGGTGCGAAAGGCCCATTCCAGCACCTGCTGGACGCCCAGCGCGCGTTTGGTTCGGGTGCTGCAGTTCGGGAAGTTTGTGTGAACCGTCACAGCACACCCCGCGCCCTGAGCCGTTCGGCCGTGACCAGACCGCGCTCCAGCATGGCATTGCGCACGGTGTTCGAGATGGCGTTGGAGGGCAGATAGCCATCCCCGTTCACCAGCCCGGCGTAAAAGCCCGCGATTTCGTCCATGCTGGCGCGCGGCGTATCCGCAGCCTTGCCGCTGCGCTTGCGGCGTTTTTCGCCCTCAGCGGGTGTCTTTGCCTCGGCTGTCCGTGCCGCCCGTTCCATGGCCCTGTCCAGCGCCCGAGGTCCATCCGGCGGATTGGGGTGGGTGCTGCGGCTGTCGCGGGCCACCGCGACGATCCGGTCCTCGGTCAGGCCGAGATCGGTAATCCAGCGACGGACATGTTCGCGGGGTGGCCATCCCTGCCACCAGCCGGGAAGCCCCGCATCGGTGTCCAAACCCAGCGCGTCGAGCAGCCTTTCAAAAAACTCTTCAAATCGATCATCGCGCGCTCGCGCGCCCTCCTCCTCCTTTACTGGTTCCCTTAATGGTTCTCTTACAGGGTTAGTCTCCGAATTTCGGAGATGGAAACCGGCCAAATTCGGAGATGGCTTTGGCGATTTTTCGGAGATGGCTCCATCTCCGGAATCCGGACATGGATCGTCGCTGTCATCGCCATCGTCGGGCTCGGAAGCGCAGTCGTCTTCTTCGTCCGACGGATCTGGAAACCGATCTTCGAAGCCGAGGATGTAGCGCGTCGCCTGGCGTCGATGCGTCTGCGGATCGTGACAGCGAACCCGGTGGATCAGCCGCGCTTCTTCCAGCGCCCGGAGATGGTCGTTCAGGGATGACACCGACATCTCGCAATCGGCCGCCAGCCGCGCCTGCGTCGGAAAGCAGCCAAAATCCGGATTGTGGCGGTCGCAGAGATGCCAGAGCACGATCTTGGTGGCGGGCTTCAGCCCACGCTGCAGGATGGCCCAGTTGGTCGCGTAGTGGCTCATGCGCAGGCCCTCCGTCGCGGGTTTAGCGCTTGGGCGCGCGTCGTGATGCCGTGATCGGCGAGCGCGCCCAGCGCGTCCTCGACGGAGCGGACCAGCGCCCAGCCGAACCCTTGGGCCTTCACCATGTCGCGGAACGCTCTCTGGGCCGGACTGAGGCGGCCGGACGGGCTTTTGACCTCCAGAAACAACACCTGCCCGCCAGTCAGGACGACCAGATCGGCAAAGCCCGGAAACACGCCCATGCCGGTCAGGATCGCCTGGCGCTGCCGTGCGGCCTTGCCACCCGACCCGACCTCATTGGCGGAATGGTGGATGATGGCATCGCGGGGCAGGACGATCCGCAATGTGTGGACAATGGTGCGCTGGATATCGGCCTCGGGTGTTCGACGGGTCATGCGTCACCACCTTTCGCTTTGCGGTTCGACACGGCGATCAGCAGACCGGCAAGGGCCAAGGCCTCGCGGCGTTCCTGATCTTCGGGGCTGTGCGCGGCGATGGCGCGGCAGGCCAGGATGATCAGGCTGTCCGGGTGATGGACGAAATCGGCGACAATGCCCCGGGCCTCAGAGAGGCGCTGGGCGGGCCAGTCCGGCGGGCAGGCAGTATCGGTCGTAGAGCTATGATCGATAGCGGCATCGGGAATCTGGGACATAGCGTTCATTTCCGCCCCCGCGCCTTGCCGGGTTTCGCGTCGGTGACCCGCGGCATTTCCTGCGACTGCAACCAGTCCTGCACCAGGCTCATCCGATAGAAAATCTTGCGACCGGCGCGGACACAGGCCGGACCCTTCCGCCGCCGCTCCCAGCGCCCCAGCGTATCGACCGTGAGGCCAAGCTCCTGCGCCAGATCGTAGCGGCTGATCCAGCCGCGCAGCAAGCGCGGTTCAACCGTCGGTTCCGCACTCATGGGTTGTGTCATGCTCTTGCCTCCATCTTGCATCGCCCGGACCGGGCCGCTGACGGGGAGAAGAACAATCACATAAAAAGGCCCGGCAGGGAGGCGGAAGGTGGCGTAACCTCCCGGAGGTTATGCCACCCCATGTTTTGCTGGGTTTGGCGATGCGCATGCACTGCGAGACAGGCTGTCAAGAGGCAAAATCCGGCGACCGGCAGAACCGGTTCTGCCGGTCGCCGGTGTCAGATTCAGCCTTTGTTGGGGCTGGAACATGTCAAGAACAAAGAGTCGGTTGTCCCCAGTGAAATCGTCTGGACAAGTCTCGTTCTGGTGGTGAAGAAGTCGGCCAATCACGCCGGATGCGGTCGAGCGACGCGAGCCTTTGCAAGGCCCGTGATCGGGAAATCTGTGTCTGCGCGCGAGAGGATTGAGGCAAGGCGCTTTGGGATCGGAAGAAGGGCAGCCCAGCGCCTACGAGCAGGGAGACGAAAGAAGATGGGATTGCCGCAACGCACGTTTTTCACGGTTCAGGAAGTTGCGATCAGATGGGATTGCAGCCTCGACGATCTGGCGGGTTGGGCCATCAACGGAAAGCCCGAGGTCGTCATGGCGATCGAGCCGATCCAGCAGAACGGGACGATTCTGTCAGGGCTGGTCGTGGTGCCCGTGGTCGATATCCTCAGCATGTTCCGGCGCTGGGCCAGCGGGCCGCAACGCCGCGTGATCCGGCGGGTTCGACCAATTGGCCAGAAGGACTGGGTGATGATCGCGGATCCCGAAAATCACATCACCGTCGAACCCTCCGACCTGCTGATCCTCGCGAATGAGGTTTACGAGTTCGAGATTGCCCACGGTCTCGCCAAGCGTGCGGCAGATCCGGGCGGTGCGCCATCCCGCTATGACTGGGAAGGTCTTTATATCTCGCAGATGGTCCGTCTGCACGAGGATGGCCTGCCTGCAACGCAGGGTGAATGGGTTGCGGAAGTTCAGGACTGGTTCGCAACGACCTCTCCGGGTCGCGAGATACCTGATGAGAGTACGATCCGAAGGCGACTGACCCCGATCTGGCGGGCGCTGCGGGAAACCCCATAGCGCCCCTTGCGAGAAGCCGACGATTGGTCAGGCGCTTTTGCGCGCCTGATCATCTTGCGCCCCGGCATCATGCATCATGCACCAGCACCGGCTTCGGCCGGAAGGCGCTGGCCACGGCATCGACGCCAGCACGCAGGGGCGAATCCATCAAATGGGCATAGCGCGCCGTGGTCTGCGTCTGGCTGTGACCGAGCAGCTTGCCGATCATTTCCAGCGACGCGCCACCGCTGACCAGCAGCGAGGCAAAGGTGTGCCGCAGGTCGTGGATCCGGACATCCTCGATCCCGACCTGCTTCTGGATCTGATGCCAGAAGCGGCGGATTTCCTTCACAGGCTGGCCGGGCACATCGCCCGGAAACAGGTATGAGCAGCCGCGCGGCACCAGCAGTTGCCTTTGGCGAACAATGGCTGCGGCTTCGTCCGAGATCGGCAGCCGGTGAATCCTGCGCTGCTTGGTCATGCTGGCGGGCTTTGACCAGCTCAGATGTTCAAGGTTGAAATGCTCGAACCGCGCCTGCCGGACCTCGCCGACCCGCGCGCCGGTCAGCATGCAGAGCCGGATGATATCCGCCGCGCGCCGATCCTCGGCCGCGTCCAGCGCGGTAGCAAGCTTCCGGATTTCGTCCTGCGACAGAAACCGCTCGCGCGGGTTCTCGATCCGGCGGCGGAAGCCAGAGGCCGGGTTATCCTCCCGCCAGCCCCAGCCCTGCGCATAGGTGAACATCTTTCGAAGCACCTCACCGACGCGGTTGGCGCGCACCGGCGTCGGCTTTGCGCCCTGCAGCTTCCTTGCCCGGTTGTTCGGCTTTGCCTTATGGGGACGACACCGGCCCTCGGCGATCCGGTTCAGCAGCTTTTCGACATCATAGGGCGTGATTTCCGTGACGAGCCTGTTGTTCCAGTCCGGCCCGACCAGCTTGGTCAGCATGGAGCGCTGATCGGACGCATTGGTCTTCGCCAGATTGGGCAGATGCACCTCGGTATAGCGGTCAACCAGATCCTTGAACCGGGGCGCCTCACGCCCGTCCTCCTTGGTGCCCAGCGGATCGCCCCCGGCATCGATATCGCGCCGCAGCTCCTTCGCGCGTTCCCGCGCCGCAGCCGTCGACCATTCCGGCCAGCGCCCCAGCGTCATCCGCCGCTGCCGTCCGGCATGGCGGTAATCCAGAGTAAAAGCCCGGTTGCCCGAGCGGTAGATGCAGATCGCAAACCCCCGAACCTCGCTGTCAAAGATCTGGTAGTCCCGTCCCGGTTCCGGCGCCGCCTCCCGCACCGATTTCTCGTTCAACCTCAATCGCTTCACCATGCCCATCGCCTCCTTCTTGCGTCCCACATGAGGCTCAGCCTCGCGCGCAGGGCAAGTCATACATCGCCCATCAGACCGGCAGGGAGGCGGAAGGTGGCGGAAGTCGGCGAGGGGGTTGCCGGTGTCGCCTTCGTTGAAAGGACTCGAAGCGTTACTGAAAGCCGGAGGCGCGCTGAAACGGACCTCGAGAATCGAAAGGAGCTCACGCGCGCAGGATCGAGCGGCCAGCATAGACAGCCGAAGCGCCCAGCATTTCCTCGATACGGATAAGCTGGTTGTATTTCGCCAGCCGGTCGGACCGGGCCAAAGATCCGGTCTTGATCTGCCCGCAATTGGTAGCCACCGCCAGATCGGCGATGGTCGCATCCTCGGTTTCGCCGGAACGATGCGACATCACCGACGTATAGCCCGCGCGATCAGCCATCCGCAACGCGTCCAGCGTTTCCGACAGCGTGCCAATCTGGTTCACCTTGACCAGCAGGCTGTTGCCGCAGCCAAGCCGGATGCCTTCTTCCAGACGGGCGGGGTTGGTCACGAACAGGTCGTCGCCGACCAGTTGCACCGATTTCCCCAGCTTTTCGGTCAGCAGGCGCCAGCCATCCCAGTCATCCTCGGCGCAGCCATCCTCGATCGACAGGATCGGATAATCGCCGCACAGTGCGGCCAGATAATCGACGTTTTCACCCGGCGTCAGGGTCTTGCCTTCGCCGACCATCTCATACTTGCCGTTCTTGAAATATTCGGTCGAGGCGCAGTCAAGTGCCAGCATGATGTCGTCGCCGGGCTTGTAACCCGCTTTTTCGACAGCTTTCAGGATGAAATCCAGCGCGTCGCGGGTGCTGGAAAGGTTCGGGGCAAAGCCGCCCTCGTCGCCGATCCCGGTGGACAGGCCCGCCGCCGACAGTTCCTTTTTCAGCGTATGGAACACCTCGGAACCCATGCGCAGGGCCTCGCGGATGTTCTCCGCGGAAACCGGCATGATCATGAATTCCTGGATGTCGATCGGGTTATCGGCATGTTCGCCGCCATTGATGATGTTCATCATCGGCACCGGCAGGATATGCGCGGCAGCACCGCCGGCATAGCGATAGAGCGGCAGAGCCGAAGCATCAGCAGCAGCTTTCGCGGTGGCCAGCGACACGCCAAGGATCGCGTTCGCACCCAGGCGACCCTTGTTCGGGGTGCCGTCCAGTTCGATCATGATTTCGTCAATGGCACGCTGATCGGTTGCATCCTCGCCGACCAGATTTTCGGCGATCTCGCCGTTCACGGCGGCGACAGCTTCCAGAACGCCCTTGCCCATATAGCGCGACTTGTCGCCGTCACGCTTTTCCACGGCCTCATGCGCGCCGGTCGAAGCGCCCGAGGGCACGGCTGCCCGGCCCATGGTGCCGTCTTCCAGCGTGACATCGACCTCGACGGTCGGATTGCCACGGCTGTCCAGAATCTCACGCGCGTAAATGTCGATGATGGCGGTCATGAGTTGTTCCTTTCGTCGGATGGGTCAGGCGAATGTCGCGACGCGGATGTTGTTGGTGCTGCCGGATTGGCCGAAGGGTACGCCAGACAGGATAACGAGGCTGTCACCAGAACTCGCCGACACAAGCGGGCGGCTTTCGCGCAGGGCGGTCTCGA
Organism: Paracoccus marinaquae; assembly: GCF_018860165.1. GTDB lineage: Bacteria > Pseudomonadota > Alphaproteobacteria > Rhodobacterales > Rhodobacteraceae > Paracoccus > Paracoccus marinaquae. The sequence continues at coordinate 6,941 of NZ_JAHKNG010000043.1, read as the reverse complement.
CCATGCTGTCATAATCATTGACCGAATCCTCGGTCAGCGCCTGAGCACCCCAGAGCAGCGCCATCCGCCGACCGACATGGAGATCGCGTGTCAGGACGATCAGTGGCAAGAAGGGCCTGCGGGCAGAAATCCGGGCGGCGGTACTGCCACTGCGCGAATAGGCGACCACGGCGCGCGCGCCAAGTGCGGAGGCAAGCATTGCGCCATGATCGGCAATCGCATCGGCAGGTGTTGCCGCCGCTTCGCGCGAGGCGGTGATGACGCGGGCGTAATGTGCGTGGGCCTCGGTGCTGCGGATGATGCGGTCCATCACCGCGACGGCCTCGGCCGGATAGGCACCCGCCGCACTTTCGGCCGACAGCATCACCGCATCGGCGCCGTCATAGATCGCGGTTGCCACGTCCGATGCTTCGGCCCGGGTCGGCGCGGGCGAGGCGGTCATGGATTCCAGCATCTGCGTCGCGACGATCACCGGGCGGCTTTCCCGACGGCACAGCGCGATCAGCTCCTTCTGGCGGGCTGGCACCTCCTCGGGTGGGATCTCAACGCCCAGATCGCCGCGCGCGATCATGATCGCATCGGATCTGGCCACGATGGCGTCGATATCTTCCAGCGCCGAGGGTTTTTCGATCTTGGCAACCAGACCGGCGCGACCGTCGATGATGCGCGTAATTTCGTCCAGATCGCTGGCCTTCTGCACAAAGGAGAGCGCCACCCAATCGACGCCATGCGCCAGCCCGAAATCCAGATCGCGACGGTCCTTCTCGGTCAGGACCGGAAGGTCCAGCACCGTATCGGGCAGGTTGACGCCCTTGCGATCGCTGATCTGGCCGCCCTCCAGCACTTCGGCCTCGATCCGGTCGGGCGCGACGCGCCGCGCAGCCAGCCGCACCCGGCCGTCATCGATGAACAGGCGATGGCCGGGCTGAAGTGCAGCGAAAATCTCGGGATGCGGCAGGGGAAATGCGTCGGCCCTTTCGTCAGGCGCAAAGGCGACCATCTGACCGCGTTCCAGCATCTGCGGCCCACCGCCGAGCTTGCCGAGCCGGATCTTCGGGCCCTGAAGGTCTTGCAGGATGCCAATGGGGACGCCCGCCTCTGCCTCCAATGCCCGGATGGCGGCGATCACACCCGCATGGGTGTCGTGTTCGCCATGGCTGAAATTCAGGCGGAAGGTATCGACACCATTCCGGAAAAGTTGGCCTAGCATGTCGGGGGCCGCGCTGGCGGGGCCGACGGTCGCCACGATCCTTGCGCGTCTGTCTCGCATCATGGGGTGCTCCTTTCGGGGTTCAGGCGATCAGAATCGCCCGGAAATCGTTGACATTGGTCAATGTGGGGCCGGTGCGGATCAGCGCGTCGATCCCATCGAACAGGCTGTAGCTGTCGTGATCGTCCAGAAAATCGCGCGGTTTCAGGCCGGCATTCTCGGCCTGAAATAGCGTATCCGGGGCGATGATCGCGCCTGCGGCATCTTCGGTGCCATCGATGCCGTCCGTATCGGCGGCAAGCGCATGGATACCGGGATGGCCGTCCAGTGCGACCGCGAGGCTCAGCAGAAATTCGGTATTGCGGCCGCCACGCCCCGGTTTCCTGTCGCCGATGGTCACGGTCGTCTCGCCGCCTGACAGCACCACGGCAGGCGGTCTTACCGGCGTGCCATGGGCAGCAGCGGCGCGCGCGATGCCCGCCATGGCGATGCCAAGTTGGGATGCCTCGCCTTCCAGCGCATCGCCCAGCAGGAGGGGTGTGACGCCCGCCTTGCGCGCGATTTCGGCGGCGGCTTCCAGCGACATCTGCGGCGTGGCGATCATGCGGTAGTCGGGCGCGAAATCGGCCTGCGGCTGGGCCGGGCGCAGCAGGAGTTCGCGCGCGGCATCAGGCAGGTTTGGACCCAGTTTCGCAACCAGATGCGACAGATCCTCGCTCGCCGTCGGGTCGGGCACGGTCGGACCCGAGGCGATGGCCGCCGGATCGTCCCCCGGCACGTCCGAGATCGCCAGCGTCACCAGCCCCGCCGGGGCGGCTGCCCGCGCCAGCCCGCCACCCTTGACCAGCGACAGGCGGCGGCGGACCTTGTTCATGTCTTCGATGGTCAGGCCAGAGGCCAGCAGCAGCCGGTTCACCTGCATCTTCCCATTCAGCGTCAGCGGCGGCACCGGCAGAGTCATCAGCGCCGAGCCTCCGCCCGAGATCAGTGCCAGCACAAGGTCATCCGGCCCTGCCGATTGCGCGAGCGCGAGGATTTCCGCCGCCGCCCTGTGCCCGGCCTCATCCGGCACCGGATGCGAAGCTTCGCGCACCACGATTCGGTCGGTCTCTATGGCGTGGCCATAGCGGGTCACGACAACGCCCGACAGATCGACATCGGGCCAGGCGCGCTCGACGGCGCGCGCCATTGCGGCGGCGGATTTGCCGGCCCCCACCACGATGCAGCGGCCAGTTGGCTTTTCGGGCAGATGCCGGGCGAGGACGGCGGCGGGGTCAGCCGCCGCAATCGCCGCATTCAGCATCCGCTTCAGCAGGTCTTTTGCGTCCTCCTCCCTCATGGCGGACCTCAGATGTTCTCGCCGCGGATTGCGTCGACGACGGCATCCGTGACCTGTTGCGTATTGGCGTTGCCGCCGACATCGGGGGTCAGCACGCCATCGGCGCAGACCTTTTCGACCGCGCGCATCAGCCGGTCGGCGGCGGCGGGTTCGCCCAGATGTTCCAGCATCTGCGCGGCGGTCCAGAAGGTCGCGACCGGGTTCGCGATCCCCTTGCCCGTGATGTCGAAGGCCGAGCCGTGGATCGGTTCGAACATGGACGGAAAGCGCTTTTCCGGGTCGATATTACCGGTCGGTGCAACACCCAGACTGCCCGCCAGCGCGCCTGCCAGATCGGACAGGATGTCTGCATGCAGGTTTGTGGCGACGATGGTATCGAGGCTTTGCGGGTTCTTGACCATCCGCACGGTCATCGCATCGACCAGCATCTTGTCCCAGGTCACATCGGGGAATTCCTTAGACACCTCGGCGGCGATTTCGTCCCACATGACCATGCCATGCCGCTGCGCGTTTGATTTCGTCACCACGGTCAGCAGCTTGCGCGGCCGCGACTGCGCCAGTTTGAAGGCATAGCGCATGATCCGGGTGACGCCCGCACGGGTGAAAATCGAAACCTCGGTGCCGACCTCTTCGGGCAGGCCTTTATGGGCGCGGCCGCCATGGCCGGAATATTCGCCCTCGGAGTTTTCGCGCACGATCACCCAGTCCAGATCACCCGGCCCGACGCCTTCCAGCGGTGACTTGATGCCCGGCAGGATTTTTGTGGGGCGCACATTGGCGTATTGATCGAACCCTTGGCAGATCGGCAGGCGCAGCCCCCACAGCGTCACATGGTCCGGCACGTCGGGCGCGCCGACCGCACCGAAAAAGATGGCATCGAAAGCTTTCAGCTGTTCTGCGCCATCCTCGGGCATCAGCGCGCCGGTTTTCTTGTAGCGATCCGAGCTCCAGTCGAACTCAGTCACGTCAAACTGGAAGCTGCCGTCGCGGCGCGCCAGAGCCTCCAGTGCCTGCAACCCGGCGGCGATGACTTCCGGGCCGATACCGTCGGCGGGGATCGACGCGATCTTGTAGGTTTTCATGGGCTTTCTCCTCATTCGGTTAATGGGGCCGAATGCGTCGCCGGGCGGGCCGTGAGTGCCCCTCGTATCTCCTCCCTTGCGACGCCCTGCGGCGATCACAGGACGAAATTGCGCCAGGCGAGACGATCCCTCAATTTGCGTAGAATTATATACAGAAATGCAATAATATGATCGCGGAGGAGATCATGGATATTCAACAGATCAGGTGTTTCCTGGCGGTGGCCGAGGAGTTGCATTTCGGTCGCGCGGCGCAGGCGATAGACATGCTACCTGCCTCGCTGAGTCGGCAGATCCGGCTCTTGGAAGACCGTTTCGAGACGCGGCTGTTTCTGCGCACCACTCGCAATGTCGCGCTGACCGAGGCTGGCACGGCGATCCTTGACGACGCCCGTGCACTTGTCGCGCAGGCCGATCTGTTCGATCAGCGCATCCGCGCGGTCAGGCGCAGCGAGACCGCGGTGCTGAAGGTCGGCGCCATCGACAGTGCGGCGGCCGGGCTGATGCCGCAGCTCTTGCAGCTTCTGCGCGCGCAGCGCCCCGAGATCGAGGTGCAGCTGGTCGAGCAGAAGACCATCCATCTTTTGCCGCGCATTCTTAGCGGCAGTCTCGATATCGCCTTTTGTCGCCCGCCCGATATCCGCGATCCCAAGATCCACTTCCAGACATTGTTCTTTGAGACTGCCGTAGTCGCATTGCCCGAAGGTCATGCCCTGGCTGATCGCGCCGAACTGAAGGTGCAGGATATCGCGGATGAGCCGCTGATCGTCCCCGACCGCCGCTCGCGTCCACATTCGCATGATCTGACCATAAAGCTGTTCACCGATGCAGGGCTGACGGTAAGAATAGCGCAGATCGCCGAGGAAAAGCACACCATCGTCAACCTGGTGGCGACCGGCACGGGGCTTGCCATCGTGCCGCGTTGGGCATCCCGCATCGCGATTCCGGGCGTCAGCTTCGTGCCCTTGGTGCTGCCCGAGGGCACCACGCGTGGCAAGCTGATCCTCGCCGCCGCCTGGGCGCGTGGTACCCGTGACGACCAGCGTGACGCGCTACTGGCGGTGCTGGACAAAAACCTGCAGGCGATCGAAGCGAGCGCGTGACACCAATAATCGCCGATTATTATCACGAAATTTAATATAATTCCTGGCAAATTTATTGCCGGTCATCTCCCGCGTATTCCGGTTCCGATCTGTGCCCTTCCGCAGGGCCAGAACCGGAAATCTGGGAGGAAACCATGGACCCTGCAAACATTACGCTTCTATTACTGCTCTTTGCGATTGTCATGTTCGTGTGGGAGCGAGTGCCGCTGGCCGTTACGGCCATGATCGTCTGCGTCAGCCTTGTCCTGACCGGCGTGCTGGACGCGGGCGAGGCGTTCGACGGCTTCGTTAACAGCAATGTCATCCTGTTCGTCGACATGTTCATCATTGGCGGTGCGCTGTTCCAGACCGGCATGGCGGCCGAGATCGGCGGGCTGGTCACGCGCTTTGCCCGGACCGAACGGCAGTTGGTTGTCGCGATCATGCTGATCACCGGGCTGATGTCGGGTGTTCTGTCGAATACTGGCACGGCTGCGGTGCTGATCCCGGTCGTGATCGGGATTGCCGCGAAATCGGGCTTCGCGCGCTCCCGCCTGCTGATGCCGATTGTCTTTGCGGCCGCGATGGGCGGCAATCTCAGCCTGATCGGCGCACCGGGCAACATGATCGCCCAGGCTGCGTTGCAGGAACAGGGGCTCAGTTTCGGCTTCTTCGAATATGCGCTTGTAGGCCTTCCGATCCTGCTGGTCGGCATCCTGTTCATTGCCACCGTGGGCTTTCGGCTGCTGCCCGATCACAAGACCGAAGAGATGGCGGCGGACAGCCTGAACTTGACCAGCCCCTCAGTCCCGCAGTGGAAGAAGAACGCATCGCTGATCGTTCTGGTTCTGACCATCCTCGCCATGGTGTTTGAAAAGCAGATTGGCATCCGCCTGCATATCAGCGGCGCCATTGGGGCCATTGCGCTGATCCTTCTGGGCGTCATCAGCGAGGATGAGGCCTATCGCTCCATCGACGCCAAGACGATCATCCTGTTCGGCGGCATCCTGTCGCTGGCGACCGCGATGGAAAAGACCGGCGCCGGGCAAATCATCGCCGAAACTGTGCTGGGCATGACCGGGCCTGAGACACCGATGTTCGTCTTCCTGCTGGTCATTTTCCTCTTGGCTGTGGTCATGACAAACTTCATGTCGAACACCGCGACGACCGCGCTTCTGGTGCCGATCAGCCTGTCGATCTCGACCCAGATCGGCGCCGATCCGCGCGCCGTTCTGATGGCAACGGTGATCGGCGGCTCGCTGGCCTATGCCACGCCCATCGGCATGCCCGCGAATGTGATGGTATTGGGCCCGGGCAAATACACATTCATGGATTACACAAAGGCTGGTCTGCCGTTGATCGTGGTCTCTACAGTGGTCGCCATGATCCTGCTGCCGATCCTGTTCCCGTTCTTCCCGTAGAACAGGGCAGACCCTTCATCAATCTTTGCTGGGCCGTGAGGTGAACCTCACGGCCCACATTCCCTTGCAACGCATGAACGGCAGGCCGGAGGCCCAGAAATGAGATTTGGCCTTTGGCCGAAGGCCAGGCGTGATCGTCACTTGGAGAATGCGACCGTTCCGCCAAAAAGAAATGCGAGCCAGTCATTTGGTAGGATTTTGCCTCGCAGACTCGATGGTAGGCTAATCGCGTACCTCAACGCCACCTCAACCCTTGGCTGCAGTTTTCGCGCAGGTTGCTCCGCCCAAAGCCGCTTGATGCAGTTGAACGCCGGAATGGAAATCGCAAGAAATCAATCGGTTGTCGTATAAGTCGCTGAAATCGTTCGACTTTCGAATTTCTGCCCGGATCGGCTCATAACCTGAAGGTCGTAGGTTCAAATCCTACCCACGCAATCAAAAATATAAAAGATATCAAAACGATAATCAGTTGGTATATCCATACCACCACCCAATCGCGCGTCTACATCAACGCCACATCAACACCGGACACCAAAAACTGCAACGACACGCATAAGCAGGCAGACGCAGGCATTGGCCGACAAAGTTGACGCGATGGGTGCCGGGTCGTCACGGATCAACGCTATCGGCCAGCCGCATTCCGAGAAGAATTGGCACATCCATTCATGTGATGATTAACAATAGGGCACCTCGAATTTTCACCGTTTTCCGCTGTTCGTGGGCAGGTCTGCGGCCTGAAGCCCGCATGAAGCGGCTTGGCGGGGGACTTCGGATTGGTTTCGGGAGCTGATGCGCCGGGCCGTTGAGGGA
>NZ_JAHKNG010000042.1 GCF_018860165.1 Paracoccus marinaquae | reverse complement strand
GAGGGTCTCCTGATGAAAGGTTGGTCTTCAGCAACCAAACCTTCCCATCAGGGGGCCATTCCCGCCAACACAGACACCTCTCCCGCGTCAGCGGCTTCGTTCAATCATGAACGTCAACAGGCCCTAGTCACCCGGAATCGAAGTTCGGTTCATTGTCTTGATGCAAAAGCGTTTGACGGAAGCGAGGATTTGATCGGCGGATTTGACCCATCGATAGGGTTTGGGATCGTCGTTATGTGCGTCAATGAAAGCCATGATGTCGGCTTCCAACTCGGCAACCGACCGGTGTACTCCGCGCTGGATTTGTTTGCGGGTCAATTCAGCGAAGCAGCGTTCGATCTGGTTCAGCCAACTGGCTGATGTCGGCGTGAAGTGAACGTGCCAATGCGGTCTGCGCGCGAGCCATGCCCTGACCTTTGGCGTCTTGTGCGTTGCATAGTTATCCATAACCAAATGCACTTCGGGGGCTTCCGGCAGGTTGCGGCCCAATTCCTTGAGAAAGTCCAGAAACTCCGTCGCGCGATGGCGCTTGTAGCATTTCCCGACCACAGCCCCGGTCGCAATGTCCAGCGCGGCAAAAAGCGACGTGGTTCCGTTGCGCAGGTAGGTATGGGTGCGCCGCTCTGCGACGCCGGGAGCCATCGGCAGAACGGGTTGCTCACGATCCAGCGCCTGGATCTGTGATTTTTCGTCCAGACACAGGACAATAGCGCGATTGGGTGGCGACATGTACAACCCCACCACGTCCTGCACCTTGTCCACAAACAGCGGATCGGTAGACAGCTTGAACGTCTCGCTGCGATGTGGCTGCAGGCCAAATGCGTTCCAGATCCTGCGAATGGTCGTGTGCGAATACCCCGTCTCAGCCGCCATGGACCGGATCGACCAATGGGTCGCATCGCGTGGTGTCGTCTCGAGCGTTTGCTTGATGATCTCGGCAACCTGAGCGTCTGAAATGCAGCGCGGGCGACCGGCCCGGTATTCATCTGAAAGGCCTTCGATCCGATGCTCGGCAAACCGCCTGCGCCATTTGCCAACGGTATGCTCGGCATGACCGAGTTGCCGGGCAACCTCTTTGCTGGTCAGACCCTCCGCAGATTTCAGCACGATCCGACATCTGTCAGAAAGCGACCGTTCCGCCTTGTGCTTGCGCAACTGCGCTTCCAGAAAACTCCGCTCCTCATCGCTGAGGTCTATCGCAACCGATGCCCGTCCACGCATGCTCGCCCCCTGATTTGCCTCAAAACAATGATGATAAATTCAGTTCCGGGTGACTAGAGGGTTATTCCGGCGAGAAGATGACCCCGCGCGTTCAGGATTCCATCGCCGAGATCCTCGAGAGCATGGTTCTTCGCCTGGATACGGCCATGGCGGGGTTGCAGCATCACTGGGACATGCCGGGCTGCGATCTGCCGTTCTCGGACCGGCCGTCGCAGCACTGACAGGGGCGCCTGGCTTCGGCCGTTGACCGGCAGCCGGGGGATGGTGGTTTGGTCAGATCCTGGCCTGCGTCGGATCCTGCACCCGGCAGGTCCATGTCCTGATCCGCCAGTTCGGGTGATCGGATGCCCATCCCGCCAGCACCGGCTGGGACTGTGCCATGCAGATGTTTACCGTGATGTCGGTATAGAGCAGGGTCCTTTCGCGGCAATGCTCGGGCATGGCGGCGAGGCAGGCGGTGAAAATCAGTTCGATCATGATGCAACTCCTTTGCGTCTGAAGGCTGGATTGCCCGCCAATTGCGCAGCGCCCCGAGCAGCGGGACCCAGCCTTCGGCTTTGGGCGGCAACCGGCGATTCGGTCCGGGTGGCCAGCACCGGCTTCCAGTCTGGCCTGCGCGCGTCAGCCGACCGTCACGCGGCCCGTCACGCGGGGCGGAAAGCGCGTCAGAAGGACTGTTTGTTTCGGAATCTCCGGGGTTTGTGCTATAATTCCGGGTATTCGGAGGAGAGTTTTTGCCCAGCCAGCTTCGTATCTTCGTTCTGGGTGCCGCGCGGTTCGAGCGGTCGGATGGCATGGCCTTGGCCTTTCCGGGGCCGAAGGCGGCGGCCGTGCTGGCCTGCCTGGCGGCATCGCCCTCATTGCGCATGGCGCGGACGGAACTGGTGGGACTGCTGTGGGGCGACCTGTCTTCGACCTCTGCCGCCCGGCACGCGCTACGCCAGTGCCTGCTGCGGCTGCGCGGGGCCCTGGGGGATGCCGCCGATCTGCTGGGCGCGGATGCCGAAAGCCTCTGGCTTGAGGAGAGCCGGGTCGAGATCGACCTTATGGCTGTGCGGGCCGCGCTGAAGGACCGGGATGGGCCGCGGATCCGCGATCTTTCGGCTTCCGTTGGCGGGACGTTCTGCGACGGGCTGGAGGTGAAGGCCCCGGAATTCGAGGATTGGCTGCGGCAACGGCGTTCGGACGCCGAACGCCTTTGCGCGCTGCTGCACGACCGGGCCGCGGCGGAACTGGCGGCCGTGGGGCGGATGACCGAGGCGCTGGAGGCCGCGCATCGGCGCGTGGCCGTCGAGCCCTATGAGGAAACGGCGCATGCGGCGCTGTTCGCGCTCTGTCTGCGGGCCGGGCGCAGGCAGGCAGCGGTGCGGGCCCGCGATGCCTGTATCGAGCTGTTCCGCAGGGATCTGGATATCCGCCCCGGCGTCGAATCCTGGCCGAGCCTGACGCCATTGGTCGATCAGCCCCGGCTTCCGGCGACGATCCCGCCATCGCGGCTTTACGCGACCATGCCGCGGGGGAACCTGATCCGCGCGGGCCTTCTTGGCGTGTTTGCCATCGCGTTCCTGCTGCCGGGCAGCCCCGAGGCGCCGCTTGGGGTGCCCGAAGCCGATGTCACCGCCGCGCCTGCGATGCAGCCATGGATCACTGCGGCCTCGGCGAAGGCGATGCGGCAGGTCGGGACAGGGGGCGCCGCGCGGGAAGACGAGGCTGATGCCGATATGGTCAGCCGGACTGCCGTGCGCAAAATGCTGGAGGGTGATACAGATTATGCAATGCTTTATCCGGTCGGCTGCTGACCGATTGTTCCGGCGCGGCCTGCCTGTCGCCCTCTGTCTGTCGGCCTTTGGCGCCCAGGCCCAGTCGGTGGCGGGCGAGGGGCCGTTCACGGCGAATTTCGTCGGCCTTGCCGAGGCGGATATCCCGCCCCTGCAGATCGGGCCCGGACGATTTGCCGGGCTCAGCAATTCGGTCATGACCGCCATGGGCGTCGAGAACGCGGCATTTCTGCACAATCAGACCGGGCGTTGCCTTGGCGACTGGTTCGTGGACGAGGTCGCCGCAACCTATGAGCAGCATGTCCATTGCACCTATACCGATGCCGATGGCGACCAGATCTTCGAACGGGCCGATTTCGACACGCAGCCGCTGGACGGCCCACGGGTCGGGACCGGGCGCTGGCTGGGGGGAACCGGCAAATACGAGGGTATCTCGGGCGTGTTCGAGATCCGTGTGCAGGGTCTCAGATCGGCGCGCGAGGGGCTGGTGCAATATCTCGGCACCAAGCAGGGGAACTATCACCTGCCGGACAAGGCCGCCCCCTGAGCAGGGCGGGCCGGCAGCGGTTCAGGGTGTCCAGCGCAGGAAATTGGCGATCAGTCGCAGCCCGACCGCCTGCGACTTCTCGGGGTGGAACTGGGTGCCGATGATGTTGTCGCGGCCCACCACCGCCGTCACCGGGCCGCCGTAATCAGCATGGGCCAGCAGATGCGCGGGGTCGGCCACGCGGAACTGCCAGCCATGCACGAAATAGGCGTGATCGCCGGTCGAGATGCCCTCCAGCACCGGATGCGGGCGGTCGATGACCAGATCGTTCCAGCCCATATGCGGCACCTTCAGGCCCATGTCGCGGATCCCGGGCGTGTCGATCGTCACCACCTCGCCGCCGATCCAGTCCAGCCCCGCCGTTGCGCGGTATTCATGGCCGGTGGTGGCCAGCATCTGCATGCCGACGCAGATGCCGATGAACGGAACGCCGCGGCCCAGCACCGCCTCGCGCAGCGCCTCGGCCATGCCGTCGACATGGCCCAGTGCGGCGCGGCAGGCCGGAAAGGCGCCGTCGCCCGGCAGCACGATGCGGTCGGCCTTCGCCGCGACCTCGGGATCCGAGGTGACCACCACCTCGGCCCCGGCATCCCGGCCCATCAGCTGGAACGCCTTTGCGGCGGAATGCAGGTTGCCGCTGTCATAATCGATCAGGGCGACGCGCATCAAAGCGCGCCCTTGGTCGAGGGCAGCAGGCCGGCCATGCGCGGATCGGGCTCCACCGCCTCGCGCAGGGCGCGGGCGACGGATTTGAACGCGGCCTCGGCGATATGGTGCGAATTGATCCCGTGCAGGCGGTCGACATGCAGGGTGATGCCGCCATGCGTGGATAGCGCCTGAAAGAACTCGCGCACCAGTTCGGTGTCGAAGGTGCCGATCTTCGGGGTCGGGAAATCGACGTTCCAGACCAGGAATGGCCGGCCCGACAGATCCAGCGCCGTTCGCACCTGCGCGTCGTCCATCGCCAGCAGGAAACTGCCATAGCGGCGGATGCCCCGCTTGTCGCCCAGGGCCTTCACCAGCGCCTGACCGATGGCGATGCCGGTATCCTCGACCGTGTGGTGGTCGTCGATATGCAGATCACCCGTTGCACGCACGCTCAGGTCGATCAGCGAATGCCGCGACAGCTGGTCCAGCATGTGATCGAAGAAGCCCACGCCCGTGCGGTTGTCATACCGGCCGCTGCCATCGAGGTTGAGGGTGACCTCGATCTGCGTCTCGGCGGTGTTGCGGGTGATGGTCGCGTCGCGCATGGGATATCCTTTCACAGCCCGCGCCTTATAGGCCGGGCGGCGCGGCCCGCCAAGATCTTGTGGTCCCGCAAGCGCCGCCGCGACATCGCGGGGGGTCGCATTCCATCGCCTTTGGGTCGCATCGAACGGGCCTTCCGGGGCCTTTGGTGGTCATTTTGAAGGAATTGTGAAAACATGACGATCCGTTGGCGGCAAAATGGTCGCCCGATGCGCACCGCCCCTCTGCGGGCTTAACACCAGATATATGGGGACGCATGGCAGACAAACCCGATACCACCCGCACGTCCGGAAACAGGACCTACAAGGGGCAGCCGGGCCACGAGCGACGAGAACGCGACGCCCTGAGCGGCCGTCTGGAACCACGGCCGACCGCCTCCGTCGAGGCCCTGCCCGAGCCGGAGGGACCGACCGAGATCATCGAGACCGATTACCAGATCGGCCAGAGCAATATCGAGGGCGTGACGCCCGTTCCCTTCGACATCCACAATCCGGTCTTCATGATTTCGGCCGTGGCGATCGTGCTGTTCACGGTCGTGACGATGATGTTCCCGACGCAGCTGGAACCCGTCTTCACCGGCATGCGCAACGCGCTGACCAGCAATCTCGACTGGTTCTTCCTGATGGCCGGCAATGTGTTCGTGCTGCTGTGCCTCGGGCTGATCGTGTCGCCGCTGGGCTCGATACGGCTGGGCGGTCCTGATGCGACGCCGGATTTTTCGCTGACGGGCTGGTTCGCGATGCTGTTCGCGGCCGGCATGGGCATCGGGCTGATGTTCTATGGCGTCGGCGAGCCGATCAGCCATTTCCAGAGCGCGCTTGCCGGCACCACCGTCGAGGACGGTGTGCGCACCGACTGGGCGCCCCTGGGCGCCGCGGCCGGCAACGAGCTGGAGGCCCGCCGGCTGGGGATGGCCGCGACGATCTTCCACTGGGGGCTGCACCCTTGGGCGATCTATGCGGTGGTGGCGCTGGCGCTGGCGCTGTTTGCCTATAACAAGGGCCTGCCGCTGACCATGCGCTCGATCTTCTATCCGATCTTCGGCGAGGCGGTCTGGGGCTGGGTCGGCCATGTCATCGACGTGCTGGCGGTCTTCGCCACGATCTTCGGGCTGGCGACCTCGCTGGGCTTCGGGGCCGAGCAGGCGACGGCAGGGCTGAACTTCCTGTTCGATATCCCGAACTCGAACGCGACCAAGATCATCCTGATCATCGCCATCACCGGCATCGCCACGCTGTCGGTGGTTCTCGGGGTCGAGAAGGGCGTCAAGCGGCTGTCCGAGATCAACATGGTGCTGGCCGTCCTGCTGCTGGCCTTCATCATCGCCGTCGGACCCACGGCCGAGATCATCAGCGGGTTCTTCGGCAATCTGGGTGCCTATGCGCGCGACATCGTGCCGCTGTCGAACCCCTTCGGGCGGGACGACGACAATTTCCGCCAGGGCTGGACGGCCTTCTACTGGGCCTGGTGGATCAGCTGGTCGCCCTTCGTCGGCATGTTCATCGCCCGCGTCAGCCGCGGCCGCACCGTGCGGCAGTTCCTGATCGCGGTGCTGATCGTGCCCTCGCTGATCTCGGTGCTGTGGATGACGGCACTGGGCGGCACCGCGATCAGCATGACCATCGGCGGCTTCACCGGCATCACCGAGGCGCCGCTGGAACTGAAGCTGTTCCAGATGCTGTCGCAACTGCCCCTGACCGCGATCACCAGCTTCATCGGCATCATCCTGGTGATCGTGTTCTTCGTCACCTCGTCGGATTCCGGCAGTCTGGTGATCGACACCATCGCCGCGGGGGGCAAGGTCAACGCGCCGGTGCCGCAGCGTATCTTCTGGTGCAGCTTCGAGGGGCTGGTGGCCGTTGCGCTGCTTCTGGGCGGCGGGCTGGGGGCGCTGCAGGCCATGGCGGTCTCGACCGGGTTGCCCTTCACCATCGTGCTTCTGGGTGGCTGCTGGGCGATCATCAAGGGGCTGCAGGGGGAACGGCGGGAACTCGCCTGACCCTGCCGGGCAAGCTTCGGGACGGGCGGGAATTTCCCGCCCGTTCTTGTCATATCCTCCGACGGGTGCCAGAAACGTGTCTGACGTCACCGAAGGACCGACGCGATGAGCGACATTTCCGTCAGCGAACGCCGCCTCAGCGCCGCGCTCGACCGTATCGACCAGCTGCTTGAGGCCGGGGCCGGGCGTCCCGCCGCCGCAGCCACGGGCCCGACCATTGCCGCGCTGCAGGCGAAACTGACCGAGGCGCAGGCCGACAACGCCCGGCTGAAAGCCGAACTGGCGGCGCTGCGCGACGGGCAGGCCGGTTCGGAAGATGATGCGCTGGCCGATCTGCGCGACAGGCTGGCCGGGGCCGGCGAACAGGCCGCGCGGCTGGCCGCGGCGAATGACGCCCTGGCGGCGGCGAACCGGGCGCTGATCGAGGCCGGACCGGCTGCGGGCGATGCCGAGCAGGCCAGCATCGAGGCCCTGGAATCCGAGATCGAGGCATTGCGCGCCGCCCGCGCCGCCGAGATCGCGCAGATGGGCGACATCATGCTTGAACTCGACCGGCTGCTGGCCGCGCAGGATGCTGGTGCCGCCGCGCCGCGCCGGGGCGACGAGGCGGCGCTGCCAGAGATCGCGGGCGATTCCGCCGGTGTGCCCGAGGTCGGGGCCGAGGACGGCGGCGAGGCTGCCATGGCCGGGAATGCGAACCGGCGCGAGGGAGGGATCTGAATGGCCGAAGTCGATTTCACCATCGGACACAAGGAATACCGGCTGGGCGCGCAGGACGGCGAGGAGCGGCTGCTGAAACGCGCCGCCGCGCTGCTGGACGCCGAGGCCCAGCAGATCGTCGAACAGGCCGGCCGCATGCCCGAGCCGCGGCTGCTGCTGCTGGCCGGGCTGATGCTGGCCGACCGCTATGCGACGATGGAAGAGCGCGCCGAGAAGGCCGAGCGCCATCTGAACCGGCTGCAATCGAACCCGGCGCGGGTCGAGGTGCCGGTGATCCCCGCCGATCTGAAAGAGGCCATGGCCGAACTGGCCGCCCGCGCCGAAGCCCTGGCCGAGCGTCTCGACGACCAGCAGGGCGGCTAGGTCGCGGGGGGCCGGAGCCATGCGGGTCGCGGTCATCGGTGCCTCGGCCGCGGGGCTGGCGGTTGCGAAACTGCTGAAGGACCGGGGTCTTGCACCGGACATCTTCGAGGCATCGGATGCGATCGGCGCCCGCTGGCAGGGCCATTACGACCGCCTGCACCTGCATACCCCGGCCAGCGGCTCGTCGTTGCCGGGGCTGGCATTCCCCCGGGGCACGCCGCGCTATCCGTCGCGCGATCAGGTGGTCGCCTATCTTCGCCTCTATGCCGAAACCTTCGGACTGCGTCCGGCCTTCGGGCGCCTCGTGGACAGGCTGCGCCCCGAGATGGGCGCCTGGACGATTTCCGGGCCATGGGGCGAGGCGCGGGCCGATCTGGTGGTGATGGCGACCGGACTGAACGCCATTCCGCGCAGGATCGAGAAGCCGGGGCTGGACAGCTTTCCGGGCCCGGTGCTGCATTCCTCGGGCTTCAGGACGGGCAGGGACTTTGCCGGCCAGCGCGTACTGGTGATCGGCTTCGGCAATTCGGCCTGCGAGATCGCGCTGGATCTGGCCGAACAGGGAGGGCGGCCGGCGCAATCGGTGCGCGGCCCGGTCAATGCCTTGCCCCGCGACATACTCGGCATCCCGATCCTGACCATCGGCCGTCATGCCCGGCTGTTGCCGCCGCCCCTGGCCGATAGGCTGACGGCGCCGCTGTTCCGTCTGATGCTGGGCGATCTGCGGCGGCTGGGCCTGCGGCGACCCGATTACGGCCCGATTACGCAGGTGCGGCAGCACGGGCGCATCCCGCTGCTGGATCTGGGGACACTGGCGATGATGCGCCGGGGCCGGATCGGCGTCTATCCCGATATCCTGCGCATCGAGGGCGAGACGGTGCATTTCGCCGATGGCCGCGGCGCCGGCTTCGATGCGATCGTGATGGCAACCGGATACGCGCCGGGCTGGGGGCGGATCGCCCCGCTGTCGCCCGAGAGGCTGGCCGATCTGGCCCGCCCGGTCGGGCAGCGCCGGCTGCTGGGCGAGGGCGGGATTTATGTCTGCGGCAGCCATGTCTCGTCGCGCGGGATGCTGTTCGAGATCGGGCAGGAGGCCCGGGCCATCGCCGATCACATCGCGGCGCGGGTGATGATCCCGGTCCGTTAACCCTTTCTTAACCGGTTTCGTGCAACAAGCCGGTCATGCGCTGTCTTCCTGTTCCTCCTCCGCGGCTTGCGGTCCGTACCAGTGTCTCCTCCGCCATCTTGGGCGAACAGCGTCATCAGGTGAATGCGAGGAGCCGGTTTCATCCTTCGCCGGGATGAGGACAAGGTCCCCTGCATGGGTAATCCGGTTCGCTGCTGGGGCGGCCGGATGCCCGACCTGACTGGTCGCGCGCCTTGCCGCGGCGTCAGCCCGCGCCCAGAAAGGCGGCCAGGGTTTCGGCCACCGCCTCGGGCGCATCGGCATGCATCCAGTGGCCGGCATCCTTCAGCGTCACGACGCGGATCTGCGGGAAATGGGCGCGCAGGGCGTCCTGCCCGGCCGCATCCACATAATCCGAGCGCGCCCCGATCATCGCCATCGCCGGGCCGTCGAAGCCGGTTTTCGGAAGGCCCGCAGGCCAGCTTAGGATGCCCGGCATCTCGGCGCGCAGGACCGGCAGGTTCAGCCGCCATTGCGGCGGATCGGCCTTGAGGTCCAGGGATTGCAGCAGGAAGGCGCGCAGGCCGGCACTGTGAACCTCGCCGGAGAGGGCGGCGTCGGCCTCGCTGCGGCGGCTGATTCCGGTCAGATCAAGCCCCTCCATCGCGGCGATCAGGGGCAGCTGGGTATGCGAATAGGCGACCGGGGCGATATCCATCACCACCAGCTTGCGGATCAGGTCGGGCCGGGTCAGCGCCAGAGCCATGGCCGCCTTGCCGCCCATCGAATGGCCGGCAAGATCCGCCTTCCCGCCCAGCGATTCGATGGTGTCGGCCAGATCACCGGCCATTGCCGCATAGCTGTGGTCGGGATCATGCGGGCTGTCGCCATGATTGCGCATGTCGACGGTGATGATGCGACGGGCCTGACCCAGCCGGCGGGCCAATGCGCCCAGATTGCGGCCCTGGCCGAACAGCCCGTGCGCCAGAACGACGGGCAGGCCGGCATCCTGCCCCGTGATCGTGTGATTCAGTTTCATGGCGCGATCCTAGAGCGTCTGGCGCCGCTTCGCCATCCCGTCTATCTTGCCGCCATGACCCGGGTGGCGCAGAGTTTCGAGGATGTTCAGGCGATGGCGGACGAGGTGTCGCGCCTGATGGTCGCCCGCTATGGCGGCGCGCGCCGGGGCGAGCGGCCACCCCTGCATGTGATGCTGCGGCGCCGCGGCGGCGCCTTGCCGCAGAAGCTGCGCCGGCCGGCCAGCCAACTGGCCGAGGCCGACCGGATCAGCGCCCAGCCCAAGGTCGCCCGGCAACTGGACCTGCAGGGTCTCAGCCGCGCCCATGCCGCGCTGATCGGCCATCTGCGCCCGCTGGGCGAACTCAGCCGCTGGCGCGGCCGGGCGATCAGCTTTGCCGCCTCGGTCAGTTTCGGCATGCTGGTGCTGGCGGCGGTGATCCTTTGGCTGATGGTCCGGCGCGGGCATCTGTAGCCCCGCTGTTGCATTGCAGCCGCTGCAAGGCTGCCCGGCCCAGATAGCCCTTGCATTGCCACCCCGCGGCATGATGTTAGGGCCAACATCTTTCAGGACCGCGCCATGACCCAACCCCGTGATCTGCGTCACGCCATCCTTGCGCTTGCGCTTGGGGCGTTCGCCATCGGCACCTCGGAATTCGCCGCGATGGGGCTGCTGCCCTATTTTGCGGCAGATCTGGGCATTTCCGAGCCGCAGGCCGGCCATGTCATCAGTGCCTATGCCCTGGGCGTGGTGGTCGGGGCGCCCCTGACCTCGATCATGGGCGCGAAACTGCCCCGGCGGCGCTATCTGGCGGCGCTGATGGCGTTCTACGGCGTGGTGAACCTGCTGGCGGCGATGGTGCCCGGTCTGGCGGCGCTGACCGGCATGCGCTTTCTGGCCGGGTTGCCGCATGGCGGGTTTCTGGGCGTGGCGATGCTCTATGCCGCCGATGCGCTGCCTGCGGGACAGCGGGCGCGCGGCGCGGCACAGGTCATCATGGGGCTGACGGTGGCCAATATCATCGGCGTGCCGCTGGCCGGCGCATTGGGGCAGGGGATCGGCTGGCGTTGGGGATTTGCGCTGCCGGGGCTGCTGGCGCTGGTCTCGGCCTGGGCGATCCTGAAGCTGGCGCCGCGCGTGGGCGGCAATCCCGATGCGCGGCCGCTGGACGAGTTGCAGGCGCTGCGCAATCCGCGGGTGCTGTGGATCCTGGCGGTGGGCGCGATCGGCTTCGGCGGATTGTTCGCTGTCTATGCCTTCCTGACCGCGGCGATGCTGGCCACGACCGAGGCGCCGGGCTGGGCGATTCCGCTGGCACTGGCGGTTTTCGGGATCGGCGGCACGATCGGCACCTGGTTCTCGGGCCGGGTGACCGAGCGGCTGGGCCAGATCCGGGCCGCCTATCTCAGCCTTGCGGCAATGGCGGTGACGCAGGGCTTCGCGGTGCTGGCGGTGGGCGACTGGGTGCTGATGGTGCTGTCCTCCTTCCTGCTGGCGGCCGGGGCGGGGCTGGTGATCCCCCTGCAGACCCGGTTGATGGATGTCGCGGGCCGGGCGCAGAACATGGCCGCGGCGATGAATCACGCCGCCTTCAACGCCGCCAACGCGCTCGGGCCGTTCCTGGCCGGCATGGCGCTGGCCGCCGGCTGGGGCTGGCGGGCGCCGGGGATCGTCGGCATCGCGCTTACGGCTGCGGGGGCGGTGGTTCTGACACTGGCCGTCCGACATGACCGGGCAAGCGGGGCGGTGGCAGGCTGCGCAGGATGACCTGGCGCGAGTTCGAGGCGAATTCGCGCCGCCAGGTGACGAACAGGACCACCGCCGTGCCGACCATCAGCGCCCAGGGGCCGGCCAGCCAGCCAAGCGATCCGATGGCGAAATAGACGCTGCGCAGCCCGGCGTTGAAGCTGCGCGCGGCAGTGATGTTCAGGTCGGCCGCCTGCAGGGCTCGATCCTCGGCCATCGGATCGCGGGGATCGTTCGGCACCGCCGCCATCATGATCGCGCAATAGCCGAACAGCCGGTGCGACCAGACGAATTTCAGGAAGGCGTTGACGACGAAGAACATCACCACCAGCAGCTTGACCTCCCACAGGATCGCGGTCGTGCGGGCCAGTTCGAAGTCGCGGGCCAGCCCGCGCAACTGGTCGGTATTGCCGATCAGCGCCAGAAGGCCGCCGGTGGCGATCATGCAGGCCGAGGCGAAGAAGGCGGTGCCCTCGCGCAGGCTGGTCAGGATATTGCCGTCGAAGATGCGCGGCTCGCGACTGACGAAATGCAGCATCCATTCGCGCCGGAACCGGGTCATCAGCACCGAGACCGAGGGGAAGCCCGCCGGCGGATGCTCGGTCATCCGGCCGATTCCCAGCCAGGCCGCGAACAGCAGCAGCACCGCGATCAGATCGGGCAGCGCGGTCGTGCCAAGAAGGTTCGGATCGGTGTTCATGGCAAGGGTTTTACGTGGGGTCGCATCGCCTTGAAAGCCCCCCCGGCGGGGACTATCGTCATTTGCAGGAACGCGCCCGAACCGGAGGACTACATGGCCACGCCTCACGCCATCCACGAAGAATTTCCGAATGACGGCGACCGCATCCACGAGCTGAAGCTCAAGGACGCGCATTTCGCCCGCCTGCTGGAGGACTATGACCAGATCAACGATCAGGTGCATGGTGCCGCGACCTCGGTCCATCCTGTCAGCGAGGATGCCGAGAAAGAGATGCGCCGCAAGCGCGCCCATCTGAAGGACGAGATCGCCCGCATGCTGTCGGCCGCCAGGGCCGACTGAGACCAGCCACGGCCGGGGAGGGGCCGCAGCCATGATGCAGATGCCTGAACCCGATGCGTCGGTCCTGTCCCGGCGCGAGGCGATCGTGGCGGCACTGAGGCAGGCGGTCCCCGATGCCGTGATCGACGACCCGGCCGAGACGCGCGCCTATGAATGCGACGCGCTCTCGGCCTATCGTTGCCCGCCGCTGGCGGTCGTGCTGCCGCGCTCGACCGAGGAGGTGTCGCGGCTGATGGCCATCTGCCACCGCCTCGGCGTGCCGGTGGTGCCGCGCGGGGCCGGGACCAGCCTTGCCGGCGGATCGATGCCCACGGCGGATGCGGTGGTGATCGGGCTGGCGCGGATGAACGCGGTGCTGGAGATCAGCACCGGTGACCGGCTGATCCGGGTCGAGGCCGGGCGCACCAACCTGTCCGTCTCGGGCGCGGTCGACGGGCACGGGTTCTTCTATGCCCCCGATCCCTCCAGCCAGCTGGCCTGCGCCATCGGCGGCAATATCGGCATGAATTCCGGTGGCGCACATTGCCTGAAATACGGCGTCACCACCAACAATCTTCTGGGCGTGACCATGGTGCTGATGGATGGCACGGTGGTCGAGCTGGGCGGCCCGATGGGTGAGGCGGCGGGGCTGGACCTGCTGGGCGTGGTCTGCGGATCCGAGGGCCAGCTTGGTATCGTGACCGAGGCGGTGCTGCGGATCCTGCCAAAGCCCGCCGGCGCGCGGCCCGTGCTGATCGCCTTCGACAGCAGCGAGACGGCGGGCGCCTGCGTGGCGGCGATCATCCGCGCCGGCGTGTTGCCGGTCGCCATCGAATTCATGGACCGCCCCTGCATCCGCGCGACCGAAGCCCATGCCCATCCCGGCTATCCCGATTGTGAGGCGCTGCTGATCGTCGAGGTCGAGGGCACCCCGCCCGAGATCGACGAGGCGCTGGCGCTGATCCGCGCGATCGCCCTGTCCTTCGCGCCGATCGAGTTCCGCGAAAGCCGCAGCGAGGACGAATCGCGCCGCATCTGGCTGGGCCGCAAGTCGGCCTTCGGGGCGATGGGGCAGATGGGCGATTACATCTGCCTCGACGGCACCATTCCGGTCTCGGCGCTGCCGCAGGTGCTGGCCGGGATCGGGGATCTGTCGCGCGATTACGGGCTGGCGGTCGCCAATGTCTTCCATGCCGGCGACGGCAACATGCACCCGCTGATCATCTATGACGCCAATGCGCCCGGCGATCTGGACCGGGCCGAGGCGATGGGGGCCGATATCCTGCGGCTCTGCGTCAAGGTCGGCGGCTGCCTGACCGGGGAACATGGCGTCGGCATCGAGAAGCGCGACCTGATGACCGCGCAATATGCGCCCCCCGATCTCGAGGCGCAGATGCGCGTCAAGGATGTCTTCGATCCGCGCTGGCTGCTGAATGCCGCCAAGGTCTTTCCGCTGGAGGTTTCGGCCAGCCGCCGCGCGGCGCGTCCGAATCTGCCCCCCGATGCGGCCTGACAGAGAAGCGGCGCTGGCTGATCTGATCCGCGCGGCGCGCGAGCCCCTGTCGATCACCGGCGGCGGCACGCGGCTGTGGCCCGGCGAGGGGCAGGGCGCGCGGCTGGAGGTTTCGGGCCTGAGCGGCGTGAGGCTTTATGAACCCGAGGCGCTGACGCTGGTGGTGGGCGCCGGCACGCCGCTGACCACGGTGCGCGAGGTGCTGGCCGCCGAAGGGCAGATGCTGGGGTTCGAGCCGATGGGCCAGCCCGGCTCGACCATCGGCGGGATCGCCGCCAGCAATGCCTCGGGGCCGCGCCGGGTGCAGGCCGGGGCGGCGCGCGATGCGATGATCGGGCTGCGCTTTGTCGACGGGCAGGGCGAGGTGGTGGCGAATGGCGGGCGGGTGATGAAGAACGTCACCGGCTATGACCTCGTCAAGCTGATGGCCGGCAGTCGCGGCCGGCTGGGGGTCCTGACCGAACTCAGCCTGCGCACGACGCCGATCCCGCCCGTGCGCCACACGCTCTGCCTGCCCGGTCTTGATGCCGCTGCCGCCATCCCGGCGCTGACGGCGGCGCTGAGTGGTCCTTTCGATATCAGCGGCGCGGCCTGGCTGCCGGGTCGCGGCGCGCTCTTGCGGCTGGAGGGGCTCGAGCAATCGGTGCGGCTGCGGGCCGCCGCGCTGCGCGACAGGCTGGCCGGTTTCAGCGAGGTGACCGAGGCCGAGGACGACCCCTGGCAACTTCTGGACCCGGAGATCCGGAACACATCAGGCGATCTCTGGCGCATCATCTGCCGCCCGGGCGAGGCGCCGGCGATCCTTGCCGCGCTGCCCGCGCCGATCTCGCTGGACTGGGGCGGCGCGCTGATCCATGTGCGGCTGCCCGCGGATGAGGTGCCACAGCTGCCGCGCTTCTCGGGCCATGCCCGCCGCATCTCGGGCAGCGCCACGATGGTGCTGCCGTCACCCGACCCGGTGCTGCACCGGATCGAGGCCGGGCTGCGCCACAGGTTCGATCCGCGCGGCATCTTTCTGGGGATCGACTGATGCAGACCAATTTCACCCCCGAACAATTGCGGGATCCGGCCATGGCACGGTCCAACAGGATCCTGCGGACCTGCGTGCATTGCGGCTTCTGCACCGCCACCTGCCCGACCTATCAGGTGCTGGGCGACGAGTTGGACAGCCCGCGCGGGCGCATCTACCTGATCAAGGACATGCTCGAGACCGGGCGCCCGGCGGACGAAAAGACCGTCAAGCATATCGACCGCTGCCTGTCATGCCTCAGCTGCATGACCACCTGTCCCTCGGGCGTGCATTACATGCATCTGGTCGATCACGCCCGCGCCCATATCGAGGCGACCTATCGCCGTCCCTGGCGCGACCGGGCCCTGCGCTGGCTGTTGCGGAACCTGATCCCCTATCCGGGCCGGTTCCGGCTGGCGCTGTTCGGGGCAAGGCTGGGCCGGCCCTTTGCCCGGCTGATGCCCGATGCCCGGCTGCGGGCGATGCTGGCGATGGCGCCGAGGGCGATCCCGCCGGTCAGCCGCAACGACGACGGCCAGACCTTCCCGGCCATCGGCCAGCGTCGTGCCCGGGTCGCGCTGATGATCGGCTGTGCGCAGCGGGCGCTGAACACCGAGATCAACGATGCCACCATCCGGCTGCTGCGCCGGGCGGGCTGCGAGGTGGTGATCCCCGAGAGGTTCGGTTGCTGCGGCGCGCTGACCCTGCATATGGGACAGGAGGCGGATGCCAAGGCGCGCGCGAGGGACAGCATCGCCCGGCTGCTGGCCGCCGAGGCCGCCGGGCCGCTGGATGCCATCGTCATCAACACCTCGGGCTGCGGCACCACGATCAAGGATTACGGCCATCTGTTCGCGCATGACGACATTGCCGCCGAGGCCGCGCGGGTGTCGTCGCTGGCGAAGGACGTGACCGAGTTTCTGGACCGGCTGGGCCTGCCCGAACGCGCGCGGTCCGAGGGGCAGGGGGCGCGGGTCGCCTATCATTCGGCCTGTTCGCTGCAGCATGGCCAGCAGATCAGGTCGGCGCCCAAGGACCTGCTGACGCGGGCCGGGTTCCAGATCGTCGAACCCGGCGACCCGCATCTCTGCTGCGGCTCGGCCGGGACCTACAACCTGCTGCAGCCGGAACTGTCGGCCGAGTTGAGGCGCCGCAAGGTCGCCACGCTGGAGGCCACGGCGCCGCAGATCATCGCCGCCGGCAATATCGGCTGCATGATGCAGATCGGCGGCGGCACGGCCGTGCCGGTGGTGCATACGGTGCAGCTTCTGGACTGGGCGACCGGCGGGCCGCGACCGCCCGGCCTGGGCGCCGTCGCCTGACGCCGCAGGGGTCTTGAACGACGGGGCCCCCGGCCTACATCAGTCCTATCGGCGGCCGCAACGGCGCCGGACACCGCCCGCCCGGGAACCGGGGGGCATCACCTTGCATCGCTTCTGAGAGGATGTGACACATGCGTAATTTCGACCTGACCCCGCTTTATCGTGCCTCGGTCGGCTTTGACCGTCTGGCTGATGTCATGGACCGCGCGCTGTCGGCGGATGTCGCCGCGCCGACCTATCCGCCCTATAATATCGAGAAGACCGGCGAGGATGCCTATCGCATCTCGATCGCCGTGGCCGGGTTCTCGGCCGACGACCTGAATGTCGAGGTCCGCGACGGCGCCGTCATCGTCTCGGCCCGCAAGGCCGAGGAAGAGGATGGCCGCAGCTACCTGCATCGCGGCATCGCCACCCGCGCCTTCGAGCGCAAGTTCACCCTGGCCGACCATGTCCGGGTGAAGGGGGCGAGCCATCTGGACGGCATGCTGCATATCGACCTGGTCCGCGAGATCCCCGAGGCGCTGAAACCGCGCCGGATCGAGATCGCCAAGACCGCGACGAAGGTGGAGAAGCTGGACGCCTGATCGCCTGCGTTCCCGCGACGGCTGGGGGACTTTGCGTCCCCCAGACCCCCTGCAGGATATTTCCGTGAAGAAGAAGTGGCGGTGCGGACGGCCCGCCTTTTTCAGAACCGGCGGCGGGCGCGCAGTGCCGCGCTGATGGTGCCGTCGTCGAGATAGTCCAGTTCCCCGCCGATGGGCACGCCCTGGGCGAGGCCGGTGACGGTGACATTGCTGTCCGGCAGTGCGTCCAGGATGTAATGGGCGGTGGTCTGGCCTTCGACGGTGGCGTTCAGCGCGAGGATCACCTCGCGGATATTGTCGCGCCGGATGCGGTCGATCAGGGCCGGGATGCCCAGATCCTCGGGGCCGATCTCGTCCAGCGCCGAGAGCGTGCCGCCGAGGATGTGGTAGCGGCCGCGAAAGGCGTGGCCGCGTTCCAGCGCCCAGAGATCGGCCACATCTTCGACCACGCAGATCTCGCCATTGGCGCGGGCCGGGTCGGCGCAGATCGCGCAGGTGTCGCGGTCGGTGATATTGCCGCAGGTCAGGCATTCGCGCGACGAGGTGGCGACGCTTTCCAGCAGCCGGGCCAACTGCGTCATCTGGCCCGAGCGCTTGCGGATCAGATGCAGCACGACGCGACGGGCCGAGCGCGGGCCGAGGCCGGGCAGCCGCGCCATCAGCGCGATCAGCGCCTGGATGTCGTCGCTGCCCTCGGCCATCGGCTCAGAACGGCAGCTTCATGTCGCCGGGCAACCCCAGTTCCTGGGTGATGCGGGCCATTTCCGACTGCATCCTGTCCTGCGCGCGACGCTGCGCGTCCTTGACGGCGGCGAGGATCAGATCCTCGACCACCTCCTTCTCGCTGGGCTGGAAGATCGAGGGGTCGATCTCGAGCCCGGTCAACTCGCCCTTGGCGGTGGCCGTCGCCCTGACCAGACCGGCGCCGGATTCGCCGGTCACCGTCAGCTTGTCCAGATCGGCCTGCATCTGCTGCATCCGCTCCTGCATGTCCTTGGCGGCCTTCATCATCCTGGCCATGTCGCCAATGCCGCCCAAGCCCTTCATCATCGCTTAATCCTCATCCTCGAACGGGTCCCATTCCTCGGCTTCGGCGACGGGACCCTGTGTGTCATGCGGGTTTGCCGCGCCCTCGGCGGCGATCTCTTCGGCGTCGCCCGGATCGGGGGCGATGCGGGTGACACCTGTCAGTCTGGCGCCCGGGAAGGCGGCCAGCACCTGCTGCACCATCGGCAGGTCCAGCGCACGCCTGCGGGCGTCCTCGGCATCGGCGGCACGCGTCTCGGCGATGGTGGCGCCGCCGCCGGTGCTGGTCACGGTCACCGCCCAACGCTGGCCGCCGCACCAGCCGCGCAGGCGCTCGGCCAGTCGCTGCGCCAGATCGGCGGGGGCGTTGCCGCGTGGTTCGAACTCGATCCGGCCGGGGCTGTAGCGGACCAGCGCGACATGGTTTTCGACCTGCACCAGCAGCAGCATGTCACCCATCCGCCGGATCAGGTCCAGCACCGAGGCGAAGTCGGGGAAGGTGGCGAAGGCGTCGGGCGAGATCGCCAGCGCGGTCGCCGCGCCCGAGGGCTGGCGCGCGATCACCGGCGCCGGCCGGGCCGCGCGCGGCTGCTGCCGGCCATTGCCGGCGGGGGCGGGTTGGCGGGTGAATTCGCCCGCCGCCTGCGCCTGCTGAACCTTGCGGATCAGTGCCTCGGGATCGGGCAGGTCGGCCACATGTGTCAGCCTGATCACCGCCATCTCGGCCGCCATCATCGCGTTCGGCGCGGTCGAGACCTCGTCCAGCGCCTTCAGCAGCATCTGCCACAGCCGGGTCAGGACCCGCATCGCCAGCCGTTCGGCCAGGGCCTGTCCGCGCATGCGTTCGTCCGGCGATATGGTCGGATCGTCGATGGCTTGCGGGGTAATCTTCACGACCGAGATCCAATGCGTGATCTCGGCCAGATCGCGCAGCACGGCGACCGGATCGGCGCCATCGGCATATTGCGCCTGGAGTTCGGTCAGGGCCGAGGCGGCGTCGCCGCGCAGGATCATCTCGGCAAGGTCGATGACCCGGCCGCGATCGGCCAGACCCAGCATGGCGCGGACCTGATCGGCGCCGGTTTCGCCCGCGCCATGGCTGATCGCCTGATCCAGCAGGCTGGTCGCATCCCGTGCGCTGCCCTCGGCCGCCCGCGTGATCAGCGCCAGCGCATCATCGCTGATCTGCGCGGCTTCGGCCGTGGCGATGCGGCGCAGCAGGGCGATCATCACCTCGGGTTCGATCCGGCGCAGGTCGAACCGCTGGCAGCGGGACAGCACGGTGACCGGAACCTTGCGGATCTCGGTGGTGGCGAAGATGAATTTCACATGCGGCGGCGGTTCCTCGAGCGTCTTCAGCAGCGCGTTGAAGGCGCTGGTCGAGAGCATGTGGACCTCGTCGATGATGTAGATCTTGTAGCGCGCCGAGGCCGCCCGGTAATGCACCGATTCGATGATCTCGCGGATGTCGTTCACGCCGGTGCGCGAGGCCGCGTCCATCTCGAGCACGTCGACATGGCGGCCCTCGCTGATCGCGACGCAATGTTCGCATGTGCCGCAGGGCTCGGTGGTCGGGCCGCCGGCACCGTCGGGGCCGATGCAGTTCATGCCCTTGGCGATGATCCGCGCGGTGGTTGTCTTTCCGGTACCGCGGATGCCGGTCATGATGAAGGCCTGCGCGATCCGGTCGGCTGCGAAGGCGTTCTTCAGCGTGCGCACCATTGCGTCCTGACCGACCAGATCGGCAAAGGTCTCGGGCCGGTATTTCCGGGCCAGAACCTGATATGTCTGCTGGGTCTCGGTCATCGAACATCCGCTGTTGCGGCGCCACTCTAGCCGGGTGGCCCGAGGGGAACAACCGTGTCGGATGGTGCTTGATGCGAGATTGCCTCGATCGGCCCCGGGGCGCCGTGCGGGGCTTCGCGGACCGGGTCTTTCGACATGGAATGCCTTGTCCGGGTCATCAGCCTGAAAGGGCGTGGCTGTGACTTGCAGAGCCTGCGCAAACGCCGCATCCTGTCCGGTGAAGGAGACCGATCATGCCCGTCAAGAACCGCTTCGCCGAACTGCTGCCCGAGATCACCGCCTGGCGCCGGGATTTCCACGAGCATCCCGAGTTGCTCTATGATGTTCACCGCACCGCCGGGCGGGTTGCGGACCTGTTGCGGGAATTCGGCTGCGACGAGGTGACCGAGGGGATCGGCCGGACGGGCGTCGTCGGCGTCATCCGCGGCAAGAGCGACAGCAAGGGCCGTGTCGTCGGGCTGCGCGCCGATATGGACGCGCTGCCGATCCATGAGCAGAGCGGGGTCGACTATGCCTCGAAAACGCCGGGCAGGATGCATGCCTGCGGCCATGACGGCCATACCGCCATGCTGCTGGGGGCGGCGAAATATCTGTCCGAGACCCGCAATTTCGACGGAACCGCCGTGGTCATCTTCCAGCCGGCCGAGGAGGGCGGCGGCGGTGGCGACGCGATGGTCAAGGACGGGCTGGTCGATCGCTGGGGCATTCAGGAATTTTACGGCATGCACAACATGCCGGGCATGCCGGTCGGCAGTTTCGCCATCAAGCCCGGCCCGATGATGGCCGCGGCCGACCAGTTCGACATCGTGGTGACCGGCAAGGGCGGGCATGCCGCCAAGCCGCATGAGTGTATCGACACGACGCTGACCGCCGCGCAGATCATCGTCGCGCTGCAATCGGTGGTGGCGCGCAATGTCGATCCGCTGAAGAATGCGGTGATCTCGGTCTGCGTGGTCCAGACCGACTCGACCGCGCATAACGTCATCCCGCAGGTGGTGCAGCTGAAGGGCACCGCCCGCAGCCTCGATCCCGAGGTACGCGACCAGTTGCAGGAGGGGATCTCCCGCGTCGCCACCAATGTCGCGGTTGCCATGGGGGCGGTGGCCGAGGTCGATTATCAGCGTGGCTATCCGGTGACGGTGAATGACGATCAGGCGACCGAATGGGCCGCCGAGGTCGCGCGCGGCATCGCCGGCGATGTCGACATGACCATGCTGCCGATGATGGGCGGCGAGGATTTCAGCTATATGCTAAACGCGCGTCCCGGCGCCTATATCTGGGTCGGAAATGGCGACACGGCGATGGTGCATCACCCGGCCTACAACTTCAACGATGACACCATCCCGGCGGGCTCCAGCTGGTATGCCGGCATGATCGAGACGCGGATGCCCGCGGCCTGAGGCTGCGCCGTCGAATCCTTTCCAGATGCTGCAATTGCGCCAGCGCGGATGAGGGCCTGCGGCGCGGCCGGCCGGACCCGGGTTCCGCCCCGCATTGATCTGGCATGTCACGGAGGCAAGGATGGAAGTCAGCGACGAGCGCTACGATGCCATCGAGAAAGCATATGTTGAAAGCGCGAACGCTGTGCAGTGGGCCTATCTTCACTGGGCATTGGACGCCGGCATCGCAAGTGCTTTGAAGGATGCAATGGGAGAAGGCGTATCCAGGGCCGTGGTCGGCCTGTTGGGGGCTGTGGAAGCGCTGCTGAACGATGGGAAGGGCCTTCCCAAACCAGTGCTGGCCCTGCGGGCGGAGGACCACGACCCGGATCAGGGGTAAGCGGCAGAGGCTGTTCATATCCCGAAACCCCTGGGTGTGGCGCCTGCCCCGCAGTCCGTTCCCATCTCCGTTGGCGGGCGTTGCGCCTGCGGGGCGTCGTCACCGTTCTTTCTCAGTTGCGGGCCCGCTTGCTGCCATCCCGCGGTCAACGCGGCTTTGCATTGATGCCCCAAGGCCATGAGAGCCGGCAGGATATGTCGCTGCGCTGACGGGCAATGTCGGAAACGCGATGGCCGTCGTTGCGCATTCGGTCGAAATGCGACAGAGCGGGGCAGGACCCGCTGACAGGCAAGGGAAAGGGACGGAACCGGTCATGAAAAGCTATACTCTGCGCGTCACCTGCGTCTCGACCCGCGGCATCGTCGCCGCCATCTCGGGCTTTCTTGCGGTGCAGGACTGCAACATCACCGACAGCGCGCAGTTCGACGATGCCGAGACCGGCCGGTTCTTCATGCGGATGAGCTTCCGTTCCGAGGGCAGCGCGGATCTCGACGGCCTGCGCGAGGCCTTTGCGCCGGTCGCGGAGGAATTCGGCATGGAGTTCGAGATCACCGACGATGCGGTGAAGAAAAAAGTGCTGATCATGGTTTCGCGCTTCGGGCATTGCCTGAACGACCTGCTCTATCGCTGGCGGATCGGCGGGCTGCCGATCGACATCGTCGGCGTCGTCTCGAACCATCACGAGTATCAGAAGCTGGTGGTCAATCACGACATTCCCTTCCACATGATCCGGGTGACGGCCGCGAACAAGCCGCAGGCCGAGGCGCGGCAGATGGAGATCATCGAGGAAACCGGGGCCGAACTGATCGTGCTGGCGCGCTATATGCAGGTGCTGTCGGATGCGATGTGCCAGAAGATGTCGGGGCGGATCATCAACATCCACCACTCGTTCCTGCCCAGCTTCAAGGGCGCGAACCCCTACAAGCAGGCCTATGAACGCGGCGTGAAGCTGATCGGTGCCACCTCGCATTACGTCACCGCCGATCTGGACGAGGGGCCGATCATCGAACAGGATACGGTGCGGGTGACCCATGCGCAAAGCCCGGGCGATTACGTCTCGCTTGGCCGGGACGTGGAATCGCAGGTCCTGTCGCGCGCGGTTCACGCCCATATCCATGGCCGGGTGTTCCTGAACGGTGCCAAGACGGTGGTCTTTCCGGCCAGCCCCGGCAGCTATGTCTCCGAGCGGATGGGATAGGCGTCCGGCAGGCGAAGTGCCGTCGCGGCCGCCGCGATCACCTCGTCCAGCCTCCCGCCTGCGGGCACCTGATGCCAGCCGGCCGGGCAAGCCGCGTCCGCGACCTGTCGGCGGATCACCTCGGTCGTGGCGTCCGAGGCATCCGGCCCGCGCGCCTCGACCCGGTGCATCGCCGCCTCGGGGGGCAGGTCCAGCCACAGACCGTCGAAGGCGACACCCTCATGCATCGCCAGTCTTTCGACGCAGGCCTGCCAGTCCGCCCCCAGAAAGGTCGCGTCCAGCAGCACCGTCGTGCCCGTGCGCAGGGCGGCGCGGGCGTCGCAGGTCATCCGCGCCATCACCCGGCGGTTCATGGCGGCGGAATAGCCCGTCTCGGGCAGCCGGGTTTCCGGCGCCGCGCCGGCCAGGCGCTTTCGCGTCACGTCCGAGCGGATGACCACCGCGCCGGTCAGCGGACCCATGCGCGGTGCCAGCGCGCGGGCGATGCTGGACTTGCCGCTGCCCGACAGCCCGCCGATGGCCAGCAGCCGCGGCGCCGCCGGGGGGCTCAGCGCCCGGATGGCGAAATCCAGATTGCGGCGGGCCTCGGTATCGTCTCCGCGCGAGGCCGCAGTCATTGCCCGCACCGCGCCGCGCATGGACAGGAACAGCGGCATCAGCGCCAGTCCGCGATAGTCCCGCGTGGCACTGAGATAGCGGTTGAGCATCGCATTGCCGAGGTCGCCGCGACCCCGCGCCAGCAGATCGGCGAGCGTCAGCGCCAGATCATAGAGGACATCGATCGAGGCGATGGCCTCGTTGAACTCGATGGCATCGAAGGGCGTCGGCTGGCCGGCGATCATGACCACATTGCCCAGATGCAGATCGCCGTGGCAGCGCCGGATGCGGTGGCACCGGTGCCGGCAGGCGATCAGCCCGGCCTGCGCCTGCCGCGCCCGATGCGCCGCCGCGCGCCAGTCCCGCGCGGCGCGGGCCAGATCGCGGCCATCCGCGGCGGCGCTCAGCGCCCCGGCGATCTGGTCGATGCGGCCGCGCAGATCCGCGTCATCGCCGTGATCCGGCGTCACCGGGGCGGCGGCATGGCCGAGCGCGATCCGGTCCGCCAGATCCTCGGCCGCGATCCGGGTCAGCCTGCCCGCGTCGCAGAGCCGGCCCAACTCATCGTTCCGGTCAAAGCGGCGCATCCCGACCAGCCATTCGACCGGTGTGCCATCGCCGCCCAGGTGCAGGCGTCCCTCGCGCCGGGTGACCGGGATGACCTCCCGGTAAAGATCGCCTGCCGCCGCATTGACCTCCATCTCGCGCCGGCAGGATGCCCCGCGCAGTGCCAGGGTCGAGAAATCGAGGTAATTGGTCCTGATCGCCCGCTTCATCTTCCATGCCCGGTCTCCGGCCAGAAAGATCCGCGAGATATGGGTATCGACCCGCTCGACCGGCAGGCCGCCATGCGTCGCAGGATCGCAGAGGAAGCCGATCACCTCGCGCTGCCCGGCTTCGCCGCCGGTCAGGTGCGGCAAGGATTGCTGGTCCGGTCGGGTCATGCTGCGATCCTCCTGCGTCGCCTGGATGGTGCGGTCGGGGTTTCGCCGCTGCCGCTCGGACAGGATCATGCCCGAGCGGGGATGACGCCACGATGACCTGCATCAAGATCGAGGGTCGCGCCGGCTGGTTGCGCCTGCGGCTGCGGGGCGTTCCGGCGCGAACTTGACGCTGCGGCGGGCCGGGTCTAGTCGGGTAGGGTGCCCAGGCGGGCGTCCGAAGGAGAATCCCATGTCCGACAGCTATTCGCTTCTCATCCTGCCCGGCGACGGGATCGGCCCCGAGGTCATGGCCGAGGTGGTCAAGATCGTCGACTGGTTCGGCGCCAATCGCGGCATGTCCTTCGATGTCAGCCACGATCTGGTGGGGGGATCCGCCTATGACCGCCATGGTGTGCCGCTGGCGGACGAGACGATGGCCAGGGCGCAGGCGGTCGATGCCGTGCTGCTGGGGGCCGTGGGCGGCCCGAAATACGACGATCTTGATTTCAGCGTGAAGCCCGAGCGCGGCCTTCTGCGCCTGCGCAAGGAGATGGACCTGTTCGCCAATCTCCGTCCGGCGCAATGCTTTGACGCGCTGGCCGATTTCTCCTCGCTGAAGCGCGAGGTGGTGGCGGGCCTCGATATCCTGATCGTGCGCGAACTGACCTCGGGCGTCTATTTCGGCGAGCCGCGGGGCATCCATGCCGACGACAATGGCGACAATGAGGGCGGCCGCGTCGGCATCAACACCCAGCGTTACACCAGCGGCGAGATCCGGCGCGTGGCGCGCGCGGCCTTTGAACTGGCGATGCGGCGCGGCAACAAGGTCTGCTCGATGGAGAAGGCCAATGTCATGGAATCGGGCATCCTGTGGCGCGAAGAGGTGCAATGGGTCCATGACAACGAATATCCGGATGTCGAGCTGTCGCACATGTATGCCGATAACGGTGCCATGCAGCTGGTTCGCAATCCCCGGCAGTTCGACGTGATCGTGACCGACAACCTGTTCGGCGACATCCTGTCGGACGCGGCGGCGATGCTGACCGGCAGCCTCGGCATGCTGCCCTCGGCCAGCCTCGGCGCGCCGATGGCCAATGGCCGGCCGAAGGCGCTCTATGAGCCTGTGCATGGCTCGGCCCCCGACATCGCCGGTCAGGGCAAGGCCAACCCGATCGCCTGCATCCTCAGCTTTGCCATGGCGCTGCGCTATTCCTTTGATCAGGGCGAGGCTGCGGCCGAGCTGGAACGCGCAGTCGAACGGGTTCTGGCCGATGGTGTCCGCACCGCCGATCTGATGGGACCCGAGGGCGGCACCCCGGTCTCGACCTCGCAGATGGGCGACCGGATCGTCGCGGCCCTGGCCGCCGGATAACCCGCCCCGGATCCTCCTCGGCAGTTTCCCGGCCGGTGGCGATGCCGCGCGGGCGGGAAGCCCGATAATGCGGGCGGCAATCCTATCGCATGCCGGTCCGGGCTTGACTTTGCCGCCCGTCGGTCGCTTCTGTTTGCGGTAACGAGGGGGAGGGTGGCATGGTCGCAAACAATATCCGCGGAGCGCTTCTGCAGCTTGCCGCCATGGGGATCTATGCGACCCATGATGTAGTGATCAAGACGCTGGGGGCGACCTATCCGGCCTTCCAGATCCTGTTCTTCGCCTCGCTTCTGTCCTTTCCGCTGGTCTCGGTCATGCTGATGCGCGACCGGACGCCGGGCACGCTTTGGCCGGTTCATCCGGGCTGGGTGGTGCTGCGGACGGCCTGCGCGGTCGCGGCCGGGATGGCGGGCTTCTATGCCTTCTCGACCCTGCCGCTGGCGCAGGTCTATGCGATCCTGTTCGCCACGCCGCTGATCGTGACGATCCTGTCCATTCCGCTGTTGGGCGAGCGGGTCGGCATCCACCGCTGGGCGGCGGTCATCGTCGGGCTGAGCGGTGTGCTGATCGTGCTGCGCCCCGGCGGCCAGACATTGGCCCTGGGCCATGCGGCGGCGCTGATCGGCGCGCTGGCCAGCGCCCTGGCCGCGGTGATCATCCGCAAGCTGGGCAGCACCGAGCGGTCGGTGGTGCTGATGATCTGGCCGATGCTGGGGAATTTCGTCGTCACCGGCGGCGCGCTGAGCCTTGGCTACGAGCCGATGGCGCTGACCGACCTGGCCCTGGCCGGCCTGATCGCGGCATTGGGGTTGGCGGGTGGGTTCCTGGTCATCATGGCCTATCGCGCCGGCGAGGCGGCGATCGTGGCGCCGATGCAGTATTCGCAGATCATCTGGGCCACGGCCTATGGCTGGTTCCTGTTCGGCGAGCGGCTGGACGGGCCGACCCTTCTGGGCGCATCGGTGATCATCGCCTCGGGCATCTACATCGTCTGGCGCGAGGGCAGCGGCGGCAATTCGGCCAATCGCCCGGTTCTGGCGGCGCGCCTGCGTACCGAAACGGTGACGGCCCCGAAATCGACGCTTCTCCAAAGATTGTTGCATCCGCGCGGCTGAGGGGGCTTGCATTCCCCTGTCCCCCGCGCTACCTGCCCGTCCTACGGTCGGAGCGTAGCGCAGCCTGGTAGCGCACCTGCTTCGGGAGCAGGGGGTCGGAGGTTCGAATCCTCTCGCTCCGACCATCGACCTCTTTTGTGAATTGCCACTGAAGTCTTCCTCAAGTGGCCACTATTTTTCCTTTACGGCAGTAATGCTGACATAAGGCTCGAAGAATTTTCGCTCGCGCCTTGCGCCGAAGTTTTTATCTGGGACAGCCGTCTGCTATCCTCTCCGTGTCAATCTCGGGGTTCAGGAGCATGGGAAGAAGCGATCAGACGCCTCAGAATACGAAAGCAGATCGAGCGGAGCCGCTGGCAAAGCGCATCGCAGCTTTGCAGGAAAGGGCTAGACCGCGCGGCAGCGAGCAAACGCTCACATCGGCCGAACTGAAGGTGTTCATGGATGACCAATGGGGCGAAGGTGAGGACGAGGATCGCTAACCAAGCCGGCACATCAGGTCCGCAAGCTGATAGCCGCAGGGACATTCCGGTCCACGCGGATGAGGGGCCGAAAACTGCTC
Source organism: Paracoccus marinaquae (assembly GCF_018860165.1). Classification (GTDB taxonomy): domain Bacteria; phylum Pseudomonadota; class Alphaproteobacteria; order Rhodobacterales; family Rhodobacteraceae; genus Paracoccus; species Paracoccus marinaquae. Next base: position 361 of record NZ_JAHKNG010000042.1, on the reverse strand, counting down.
TGCTCGCGGCGGGAGGTTGAGGAGGTGCTCTCCCTGATTGAAAACCTGCCCGTCGGACCCAAGGACGGATATCGCACAATCCGATCTGTATTGGCAGGCGGCGCCGGCATGGCTTCGATCGTTGCGGGGTTGAAAAGTGGTAAATTGAAAGCGCGGCGCCTGGCCGGCCGGCCGGGCATCTCCGGACTTCAGGTTCTCTGGTGAGCTACCAGTACGGCAAGCTATGCCCCAGCAGTGTTGATTGCCACTGAGAATTGACCCGGCAACCGCCAAAATTGTCATTGAGAATTGACCCATGTGCAACCCTGCCTCGGCTTGAAGCAGCTGGAGGCATACGGAGTGATCGACATGGGATTTTTGA
>NZ_JAHKNG010000041.1 GCF_018860165.1 Paracoccus marinaquae | reverse complement strand
AGCAGGTCCTCCGGGCGCTCAACGCCTTTCAGCAACTCGTCCAGAATTTCCTTGGAGATCGTCATACATGCTTCCTTTCGGTGAAGCATGGACCCGATCAATCATACACAAAAGATCGGACACTCCCCGCTGGCATCACCGAAAATTTCATTGACCTGATCCTGTGAAATCCCGACAGACGAATAATCCACCGATCTGACGGCGGCCCCCGAAAAACGCACCGCCGTCAGATCGGTTTGCGAACTCATCCGCGCCTGCCACAGGTCCGCCCCCTCCATCCGCGCCCCGCGCAGGTCCGCCCTCTCCATCCGCGCCTGCCACAGGTCCGCCCCCTCCATCCGCGCCCCGCGCAGGTCCGCCCTCTCCATCCGCGCCTGCCACAGGTCCGCCCCCTCCATCCGCGCCCCGCGCAGGTCCGCCCCCTCCATCCGCGCCCCGCGCAGGTCCGCCCTCTCCATCCGCGCCCCGCGCAGGTCCGCCCCCTCCATCCGCGCCCCGCGCAGGTCCGCCCCCTCCATCCGCGCATCGAACAGAACCGCCCCCTCCATCCGCGCCCAGCTCAGGTCCGCCCTCTCCATCCGCGCCAAGCTCAGGTCCGCCCTCTCCATCCGCGCCCCGCGCAGGACCGCCCCCCGCAGATCGACGCCGGCCAGATTCCGGCGTGGCAACAGGGCCAGCGCGTCCCTGCGGGTTTTCTGCCATTCCACCGCATAGCGTCCTGCCATGTTTTCAAAGGCTGCCACGCAACGCGCGCCCTTGTTTTGCGGTGCAGCCGGCAATTCCTTGTCGCACCAAAGCTGTTGTTGATGCTCCAGAAAATCGGCGGGTTCAGCATCCGAAAGCGGGCCGGGACCACAGGCGAGTGTCGAGACGCCATTCTGTTCGCACCACGCGCGGCGATAAACCTGTTCCGCCTCGTCCCGAGGCAACCAGCCTGCGGGCGTTTCGACGAAAACAGCGTTCTGCAGTTGTGCCTTGGCCAGAAGATCGGGCCACAGCGTCGTCCTATCCTGCAAAGGCCACATATTCACCGCCCGCACAAATCCCGTGATCGGGATCAGAACGAATGCGGCCCCGATGATCAGATCGGTCAGCCACGACCTGCGTCGATCCGCCCTGCGGCTGACGCCATGATGCAGCACCCACCCGCTTTCGGCCCAGACGAGCACCGACAGGAACAGCGACCCGCCGCAGAACAGCAGGGTCAGCCATCCGTCATGCTTTGGCATCGACCGCCACCAGAACCCGGTCAGTATGATCGGCGTTGCCCAGAAAATCAGCGCGGTGACGACCAGATTGGCCAGCCATTGCAGCGGAAACCTGCGGTGGCCCCGGCCGCGGATATGCAGGGCGTAATCGACCACCAGCCATGGGTTCAGCGCGCCGGCATCCGGCGCGTCCGGATGCGCCAGCGCCCGCCACAGCCGCATCAGATAGAAATGCAGATGCGCATACAGCATCACGCCAAGGACCGGTGCGATATAGAAGAACAGCGCGGTCGGGATGGTGACCCCGATCAGCGGCAGTTCGGTCCGCCGCTCGGGCATGAAGAAATCCAGATCGACGACCCCGATCAGCGTCACCCCGACAAAGGCCAGATAGGACATCAGCAGGAACCAGTTGGTCTTGCAGGTGGTGATCAGCGCGTTGACCTGACCGGCGGTCGGCGCGTCCGTCGCCGGGGCCGGCGGCGCATCGCCCGCCGCCTGCCGGCGGCGGTGCAGGATATGGCGCAGATTGATCCGGTTCCCCTCGCTCATCGCATGATTGTGCCACAGCCCGGCCCGGCCGCAAACCGCGCACCTTGCCCGCCGCCCGCGTCTGCCCTACACGGTGCCGAAACCGTTCCAAGAGGCCGCTCATGCGTCTGTCGCGCTATTTCCTGCCCGTCCTGAAAGAGGACCCGAAAGAGGCCCAGATCGTCAGCCACCGGCTGATGCTGCGCGCCGGCATGATCAAGCAGCAGGCGGCGGGGATCTATTCCTGGCTGCCGCTGGGCTTCAAGGTGCTGCGCCGGATCGAAGCGATCGTGCATGAGGAACAGCAGCGCGTCGGGCACATTCCGCTGCTGATGCCGACGCTGCAATCGGCCGATCTGTGGCGCGAGAGCGGCCGCTATGACGATTACGGCGAGGAGATGCTGCGCATCCGCGACCGGCACAAGCGCGACCTGCTCTACGGCCCGACGAACGAGGAGATGATCACCGACATCTTCCGCGGCCATGTGAACAGCTACAAGGATCTGCCGCTGACGCTGTATCACGTCCAGTGGAAGTTCCGCGACGAGATGCGGCCCCGGTTCGGGGTCATGCGCGGGCGCGAGTTCCTGATGAAGGACGGCTATAATTTCGACCTGACCCGCGAGGACGCGCTGCATGCCTATAACCGGCATCTGGTCAGCTATCTGCGCACCTATGAGCGCATGGGCCTGCAGGCGATCCCGATGCGCGCCGATGGCGGCCCGATCGGCGGCGATTACACGCATGAATTCCTGGTCCTCGCCGAGACCGGCGAATCCGAGGTCTTCTATGACAGCGCGATCACCGACCTGACCTTCGGCGACCGCGAGATCGACCATGACAGCCACGCGGCCTGCCAGGCGGTGCTGGAGGAATTCACCTCGCGCTATGCCCGCACCGACGAGACCCATGACGAGGCGATCTTCGCCCAGGTTCCCGAGGAGCGCCGCCGCTCGGCGCGCGGGATCGAGGTCGGGCAGATCTTCTATTTCGGCACCAAGTATTCGGAACCGATGGGCGCCACCGTGGTCGGCCCCGACGGCAGCCGCGTGCCGGTGCACATGGGCAGCCACGGCATCGGCGTCAGCCGCCTTCTGGGCGCGATCATCGAGGCCAGCCATGACGACAAGGGCATCATCTGGCCCGAGGGCGTGACCCCCTTCCATGTCGGCATCGTCAACCTGAAACAGGGCGACCCCTCGACCGACAGCGCCTGCGAGGCGATCTATCGCGACCTGAAGGCGCGCGGGCTGGATCCGCTTTATGACGACCGCGACGAGCGGGCGGGCGCGAAATTCGCCACCATGGACCTGATCGGCCTGCCCTGGCGGATCACCGTCGGGCCGCGCGGGCTGGCCAGGAACAAGGTCGAACTGACCAGCCGCCGCACGGGCGAGGCCGAGGAAATCGCGGCGCAGGACGCGATCACGCGGCTGGCGGGCGTCTATGCGCCGATCCTGGGACAGCCGGTCAGCGCGGCATGACGGGACTGCTGCGGATGCTGGTGGCGATCGTCTTCGCCGCGGCCTTCTCGCAGTTCCCGGCCTTTTCGGACCAGTATGTGCAGCGGCTTGGCGGGCAGCTGGATGCGCTGTCGCTGATGGCGCAGGAATTCGACGCCAGCGCGGCCAGGGCCGGACTGAGCCGCGACGCGGCGCTGGCCGACCTGACGGGCAGCGATTTCCGCGCCGCCCATCAGGCCGATCTGCGCGCCCAGTTCGCCCGGCTGGACCGCGCCCGCGCCGATTACCAGACGCTGCGCCTTGCCGGCCCGCTGGAGCGGATGCTGCTGCCGCACCGGCTGCGCGATGCCGAGACGCTGGCGGCGACATGGGGCGATTTCCGCCCCGCCATTCCGGTCACCGTCGCGGGATTGGTCGCCGCCGCGTTCGGGTTCGTCCTCGGCTGGGCCGTGCTGATGCTGCTGGCCCTGCCCTTCCGGCAGCCGCGCGAGCCTCTGGGCTGGCGCTGATTGCCCGCCGGACCCTTAAAACCTGTCCCAATATCCAAAGTTGACGTGGCGAGAAGCGACTTTCCTTTTGTGCGACGCCCTTCTAACCTGCCCGGCAGGATGTTGTTCCAACGGGGAGACAAATCAATGAAAAAACTGCTTCTTGCAACCGCCGCCGCAACTCTTGTCGCGGGCGCGGCCGGTGCCGAGGAGATCAAGCTGGGTATCTCGCTCGGCTTCACCGGTCCGCTGGAATCGCTGGCCGGACCGATGAGCGGCGGCGCCCAGCTGGCGATGAAGGAGATCAGCGAATCGGGCAAGCTGCTGGACGGCTCGACCGTCGTGGCGGTCACCGGCGACTCGACCTGCGCCGACGCCGCGGCCGCCACCGCCACCGTCGAGCGCCTGATCACGGCCGAGGCGGTGCGCGGGATTATCGGCGGCATGTGCTCGGGCGAGACCATCGCCTCGCTGGAGAATGTCGGCAAGCCGAACGGCATCGTCATGATCTCGCCCTCGGCGACCTCGCCGGCGCTGTCGGATATCGAGGATAACGGCCTGTTCTTCCGCACCGCGCCTTCGGATGCGCGTCAGGGCGAGGTGATGGCCGATGTGCTGATGGAAAAGGGCATCGGCTCGGTTGCCGTGACCTATACCAACAACGACTACGGCAAGGGTCTGGCCGACAGCTTCGAGGCCGCCTACGAGGCCAAGGGCGGCAAGGTCACCGTGAACGCGCCGCATGACGACGGCAAGGCCGACTATTCCGCCGAGGTCGCGGCGCTGGCCGCAGCGGGCGGTGATGCGCTGGTCGTGGCCGGCTACATCGACCAGGGTGGCTCGGGCGTGACCCGCGCGTCGCTGGATACCGGCGCCTTCTCGACCTTCGTCTTCCCCGACGGCATGGTCGGCACCGCGCTGGAGGAAAAGTTCGGCGCCGAGACCGCGGATTCGATCGGCATCAACCCGGCCGCAGCCGGCGACGGCCGCGCCACCTTCAACGAGATGGCCAATGCCGAGGGCTTCGACCCCAACTCGCCCTATGCCGGCGAGGCCTATGACGCCGCAGCCCTGATCCTGCTGGCGATGCAGGCCGCGAAATCCACCGATCCGGCGGTCTACAAGGACAAGATCACCGAGATCGCCAACGCTCCGGGCGAGCCCATCCAGCCGGGTGAACTGGGCAAGGCGCTGGAAATCATCGCCGGCGGCGGCGATGTCGATTACGTCGGCGCCAGCTCGGTCGAGATGGTCGGCAACGGCGAAAGCGCCGGCTCGTTCCGCGAGACGGTGATGAAGGACGGCAAGCTCGAGGTCGTCGGCTATCGCTGAGGCAAACGATGCAATCCCGGCCCGGCACCTGCAAAGGCGCCGGGCTTTTCTGCATTGGCAAATGCCGGCTTGAGGGCCAGACTTGGCCGGGACCGGCAGTACAGGAACGCATGGAATGATCAGGGTCGAGGACCTTCACCGCCATTTCGGGGGCTTTCGCGCCGTCGATGGCGCCAGCCTGACGATCGAGACCGGTTCGATCACCGGCCTCATCGGTCCGAACGGGGCCGGAAAATCAACACTTTTCAACGTGATCGCAGGGGTCCTTCCACCGACTTCGGGGCGTGTCTACATGGATGGACAGGACATCACCGGCCTGCCCCCGCACGAATTGTTCCACCGCGGCCTGCTGCGCACCTTCCAGTTGGCGCATGAATTCGCCTCGATGAGCGTGCGCGAGAACCTGATGATGGTGCCCGGCGGCCAGACCGGCGAGACGATCTGGAACACCTGGTTCCGGCGCGGCCAGATCGCCCGCGAAGAGGCCGAACTGCGCCGCGCGGCCGACGAGGTGCTGGACTTCCTGACCATCAGCCATCTGGCCGACGAGAAGGCCGGCAACCTCTCGGGCGGCCAGAAGAAGCTGCTGGAACTGGGCCGGACGATGATGGTCGATGCCAAGGTGGTCTTTCTCGACGAGGTCGGCGCCGGCGTGAACCGCACGCTGCTGGGCACGATCGGCGATGCCATCATCCGGCTGAACCGGGAACGCGGCTATACCTTCTGCGTCATCGAGCATGACATGGATTTCATCGGCAAGCTGTGCGACCCGGTGATCGTCATGGCCGAGGGCAAGGTGCTGGCCGAGGGCACGGCCGACGAGATCATGCAGAATGAAGAGGTGATCGAATCCTACCTGGGCCGAGGGCTGAAGAACAAGGATATGGTGGCGACATGAGCGACGCGGACAGCACATTCGGCAATCGCGGCAACCGCGACGCCTCGGTGGTGAACCCGCATGGCCGCGGCACCATCGACGGCAGTCGCAAGTCGGGCCCCACCGGTCCGGGCAAGGCGGGCGATCCCTTCCTGATCGGCGAGAACATGTCCGGCGGCTATGGCCGCGGACCCGACATCCTGCATGACTGCACCATCGCCGTCGAGAAGGGCGAGATCGCGGTCATCGTCGGCCCGAACGGCGCCGGCAAGTCCACCGCGATGAAGGCGATCTTCGGGATGCTGGATCTGCGCAAGGGCAGCGTCCGGCTGGACGGGCGCGACATCACCGCGCTGAACCCGCAGGACCGGGTCAAGGCCGGCATGGGCTTCGTGCCGCAGGTCAACAACATCTTCCCCTCGATGACGGTCGAGGAAAACCTCGAAATGGGCGCCTTCATCCGCAGCGACGACATCCGCGAGACGATGGAACAGGTCTTCGAGCTGTTCCCGGCGGTGGCCGAAAAGCGCCGGCAGGCGGCGGGCGAGTTGTCGGGCGGCCAGCGCCAGCAGGTCGCGGTCGGCCGGGCGCTGATGACCCGGCCCGACGTTCTGATGCTGGACGAGCCGACCGCGGGCGTCAGCCCGATCGTCATGGACGAGCTGTTCGACCGCATCATCGCCATCGCCCGCGGCGGCATGCCGGTGCTGATGGTCGAACAGAACGCCCAGCAGGCGATGAACATCGCCGACAAGGCCTATGTGCTGGTGCAGGGCGCCAATGCCCATACCGGAACCGGCCAGGAACTGATGGCCAATGACGAGGTGCGCCGCACCTTCCTGGGGGGCTGAGCATGGATATCCTGAACGCCATTGTGGCCCTTCTGAACTTCGTCATCATTCCCGCCACCGCCTACGGCGCGCAGCTTGCCCTGGGCGCCCTAGGGGTGACGCTGATCTATGGCATCCTGCGATTTTCCAACTTCGCCCATGGCGACACCATGGCCTTCGGCACCGCCATTACCATCCTGGCGACCTGGGGGCTGCAGGCCGCGGGCGTGAGCCTTGGACCGCTGCCCACGGCGCTGCTGGCCCTGCCGGTCGGGATGGCCGCCACCGCGCTGCTGGTGCTGGCGACCGACCGCGCGGTCTATCGCTTCTATCGGGTCAAGAAGGCCGCGCCGATCATCCTGGTCATGGCCTCGGTCGGCGTCATGTTCGTGATGAACGGCCTCACCCGGCTGCTGATCGGCGTCGACGAGGAACGCTTTGCCGATGGCGCGCGCTTCGTCATCGACGTGCGCAGCTTCCGCGAGATGACCGGCTTGCAGGAGGGGCTGGCGCTGCGCACGACGCAGCTTCTGACCGTCGTCATCGCCTTCGTCGTGGTCTGGGCGCTGTTCTGGTTCCTGAACCGCACCAAGTCGGGCAAGGCCATGCGCGCCTATTCCGACAACGAGGATCTGGCGCTGCTGTCGGGGATCGACCCCGAACGGGTGGTGCGCATGACCTGGATCATCGCCGCCTCGCTGGCGACCATCGCCGGGGTTCTTTACGGCCTGGACAAGTCCTTCAAGGCCTTCAACTATTTCCAGATCCTGCTGCCGATCTTCGCCGCCGCCATCGTCGGCGGGCTGGGCAGTCCGCTGGGCGCCATCGCCGGCGGCTTCGTCGTGGCCTATTCCGAGGTCGCGATCACCTATCCCTGGCTGAAGATCGCGGGCTATCTGTTCCCCGGCTGGCAGCCCGATGGGCTGCTGCAACTGCTGGGGACCGAATACAAGTTCGCCGTCAGCTTCGTCATTCTGATCGTCGTGCTGCTGTTCAAGCCCACCGGGCTGTTCCGCGGCAAGTCGGTGTAAGGGAGGGCCGCTCATGTCCACCAACCGTCAAGCCGCAGCGACCAGCCCCTGGCGCGCCCCGATCCTGTTCGCGGTCCTTGCGCTACTGTTCATCCTCGAGGGCACCGTGCGCAACTCGATGTTCTCGGGCAGCTGGAACACCTCGCTGGCGATCCTGAACATGGGGCTGATCTCGGCCATCACCGCGCTTGGGGTGAACATGCAATGGGGCTATGCTGGCCTTTTCAACGTCGGCGTCGTCGGCTTCCTGGCCCTCGGCGGCCTTGCCCCGGTGCTGGTCGCCCTGCCCCCGGTCGAGGGTGCCTGGGCCGCAGGCGGGCCGCGCCTGCTGATCGCGCTGGCCGTGGGGCTGGGCACGCTGGCCCTGGCCGTGCAGGCCTGGAAACGCCTCTCGGGCGGCCGCGGGCTGGCCGTCATGGTGATCGTGATCGCCGGGTTCGTGCTTTACCGCTGGCTGTTCGATCCGGCGGTGGACGCGATCGAGGCCAACAATTCGGCCCGCTACGGCAATATCGGCGGCCTTGGCCTGCCGGTGCTGCTGTCCTGGGCGGTGGGCGGCGTCTTTGCCGCCGCCGCGGCCTGGGCGGTGGGCAAGGTCGCGCTCGGGCTGCGCTCGGACTATCTGGCCATTGCCACGCTGGGCATCGGCGAGATCATCGTGGCGGTGATGAAGAACGAGGACTGGCTGGCCCGCGGGGTCAAGAATGTCAGCTCGATCCCGCGCCCGACGCCCTACGAGATTGACCTGCAACAGAACCCGGAATTCGTCGAATTTGCCGCAAGCTGGGGCTTCGGCGCCGCCGAGGCCTCGGGGATCTGGGTCAAGATCGGCTATATGTCGCTGTTCCTGGTGGTGCTGCTGTCGATCATCCTGCTGGCGGAACTGGCGCTGAAATCGCCCTGGGGCCGGATGATGCGCGCGATCCGCGACAACGAGGTCGCGGCCGAGGCCATGGGCAAGGACGTGACCGCCCGGCATCTGCAGATCTTCGTGCTGGGATCGGCGGTCATCGGCATGGCCGGGGCGATGATGATCACCCAGGACGGGCTGATGGCGCCGACCGGCTACAACCCGTTGCGCTATACCTTCCTGATCTGGGTGATGGTGATCGTCGGCGGCTCGGGCAACAACTGGGGGGCGGTGCTGGGCGCGGTCCTGATCTGGTTCCTGTGGATCAAGGCCGAGGTCTGGGGGCCCGCGCTGATCGGGCTGCTGACCTCGCCCCTGCCCGATGGCGGCCTGAAAGAGCATCTGCTGGACAGTTCGGCCCATATGCGTTTCATCGCCATGGGCTTGGTGCTTCTGCTGGTGCTGCGCTTCGCCCCGCGCGGGCTGGTGCCCGAAAACTAGGGTGGGTGGTGCCCTGACCCGGCAGGCGGGCGCCGCCAGCCTGCCGGCATGAGCCCGCCGCCCTTCCACAGCCCGCAGATCGAGGCGGCCTTTGCCGCCTTCCCCGCAGGCGCCCGCGCCGGGCTTCTGCACCTGCGCGGGCTGATCTTCGAGACGGCCGGTGCCTTGCCGCAGGTCGGCCGGATCGAGGAGGCGCTGAAATGGGGCCAGCCCGCCTATCTGACGCCCAAGACGAAATCGGGCTCGACCATCCGGCTGGGCTGCCCGAGGCAGGGCGGCTTCGCGCTCTATACCCATTGCCGGACCTCGCTCATGCGCGATTTCCGCCAGAACCTTCCGGTCGGGTTAAGCGTCGAGGGCAACCGCGCGCTTCTTTTCGCCGATCACCAGCTGGTGCCGGAGGCGCCGCTGCGCCTGCTGATCGCCGCCGCCCTGACCTATCACCGCCGCGGGACGCCCTGAACCTCGCGGATCGGTCACTTCACCTTCGCGGCCGGGGCGGCATTGGGCGATTCGCGCCAGGGCTTGCGGCAGTTGTTGCCCAGAACGACGCTCCACCACAGTTGCCCGTCCGCGCCGCGGGTGACGCCGGTGCCGATCTCGAGGCTGATCTGGCCCAGTATCTCGTCGCGATGCGGCTCGGAGCGCAGCCAGTCGCCGACGACCTCGGCGGGCGAGCCGCCGATGGCAAGAAGCTGCGCCGCCTCGCAGGGGCGATAGCCCGCCCGCCGCGCCCGGTCGACGACATTGGACCCGTCGGACCCGGTCACCGTCAGCTGCCCCATGGCGGCCGCATCGCAGGCCTGCAACTGCGCGATCTCGGTCAGCCGCTCATCGCCGTCGAGAACCAGCTTGCCCTCGGCCTCGCGCGCGGCATTCACCGCCTCGGCCAGCTGCTGCTGCAGTTCCGGATCGCCGGTGCAACTGGCGGCGAGGAACTCGCCCGCCGGCTGAACGAATGCATCATCGTCCAGCAGCCCGCTGACGGCATCCATCGTCCCCTCCGGCTGGCAGGCGGCCAGGGTCATGGCAGAGAGGATCAGGACGGCTATTGGTTTGGTCGACATGGATGGCCTCGGCTGAGCGTCTTGTTTGAACTGACAATCTGCAACGCGCCCGGGTTTTTGGCGGTTCCGGTTCACGGCCACCGCCCGCAGCCCCCTTGCGCGCCTGCGCGACCGACCTTAAAGCGCATTCATGACCCAGCACCAGCGCCTTCTGATCGTCGATTTCGGTTCCCAGGTGACCCAGCTGATCGCGCGCCGCCTGCGCGAGCTGAATATCTACTGCGAAATCCGTCCCTTCAACGCCGTCACCGAAGACGCGCTGCGCCAGATGGCGCCACAGGCGATCATCCTGTCGGGCGGCCCGGCCAGCGTCACCGAGGCGGGCAGCCCGCGCGCCCCCCAGGCGCTGTTCGAGATGGGCGTGCCCGTCTTCGGTATCTGCTATGGCCAGCAGGTGATGATGGAGCAGCTGGGCGGCAAGGTCGAGGCCGGCCACCACGCCGAATACGGCCGCGCCTTCATCACCCCCGCGCCGGGGCACAAGGGCGACGGCATCTTCGCCGGCCTGTTCCAGACCGGCCGCGAGGAGGTCTGGATGAGCCATGGCGACCGCGTGACCCGGATGGCGCCTGGCTTCCAGGTGATCGGCACCTCGCCCAACGCGCCCATGGCGATGATCGCGGACGAGGCGCGGCACTTTTATGCGGTGCAGTTCCATCCCGAGGTGCATCACACCCCGAACGGCCGCGGGATGCTCGAGAATTTCGTCCGGCTGGCCGGCTTTACCGGCGACTGGACCATGGCCTCCTACAAGGACGAGGCGATCCGCAAGATCCGCGAACAGGTCGGCGACAGGCGGGTCATCTGCGGCCTGTCCGGCGGGGTCGATTCCTCGGTCGCCGCGGTGCTGATCCACGAGGCCATCGGCGACCAGCTGACCTGCGTCTTCGTCGATCACGGGCTCTTGCGGCTGAACGAGGCCGCGGAGGTCGTGACCATGTTCCGCGACAACTACAATATCCCGCTGGTCCATGCCGATGAAGCCGACCTGTTCCTTGGCGCGCTGGAAGGGATCAGCGACCCCGAGGTGAAACGCAAGACCATCGGCCGCCTGTTCATCGACGTCTTCCAGCGCGAGGCCGGGCGGATCGAGGGCGCCGAGTTTCTGGCGCAGGGCACGCTCTATCCGGATGTGATCGAAAGCGTCAGCTTTTCCGGCGGCCCCTCGGTCACGATCAAGTCGCATCACAATGTCGGCGGCCTGCCCGAGAAGATGGGCCTGAAACTGGTCGAGCCCTTGCGCGAACTGTTCAAGGACGAGGTCCGCGCGCTTGGGCGCGAGTTGGGCCTGCCCGAGACGTTCATCGGCCGCCACCCCTTCCCCGGCCCCGGCCTCGCCATCCGCTGCCCCGGCGAGATCACCCGTGACAAGCTGGAAATCCTGCGCCGCGCCGATGCCGTCTTCATCGACCAGATCCGCAAGCACGGGCTTTACGACGAGATCTGGCAGGCTTTCGTGGCCATCCTGCCGGTCCGCACCGTGGGCGTGATGGGCGACGGGCGCACCTATGACTATGCCTGCGCGCTGCGGGCGGTGACCTCGGTCGACGGCATGACGGCGGATTACTATCCGTTCAGCCACGACTTCCTGGGCGAGACCGCGACCCGGATCATCAACGAGGTCAAGGGCATCAACCGCTGCACCTACGACATCACCTCGAAGCCGCCCGGCACCATCGAGTGGGAGTAGTTTTACCCCTCCCGCAGCATCCAGAATTACGCAAAGCGCGATGTAATGCGCTGGAATCAAATCCGATGAACGTGCTGTTCCGCAGGTGGTCTCACCCCTATTCCTGAGGCGCGGCGCCCGCCAGCCGGGCGCGACCATCGAACGGAAAATACCGTGGGAGAGGCCGCTGGCCCAGTCAGCCCACGCCACGATCACGGGGTCTAGAACGCCCGGAAGGTCATTGTGGTCAGGGTGCGGCTGATATGGGGGATGTCGAACAGGCGTTCCGACAGGAAATGGCCGACATCCGCGTCCTCGGGGATATAGACCTTGGCCAGCAGATCGTAATCGCCCGAGGTCGAGTAAAGCTCGCTCACCACCTCGCGGTCGTAGATCGCCTCGGCGACCAGATAGGTCTTGCCGGGATCGCAGCGGAACTGGACGAAGACGGGACGCATGGCGGGCCTCCTAAGGGGCAGTGACGGGCGGCAGGTTAGACCGCAGTCGGCGCCGCGGTCCAGTCCCCCCGGCGCAGGCCCCTCCAGAAGCGCGACAGCAGCAGCACCGCCGCCACCGTCAGCCCGGCGCAGAGCCCCAGCCACAGCCCGGCCGGGCCAAAGCCCAGCGGGAAGGCCAGGCCCCAGGCGATGGGCATGCCCACGACCCAGTAGCTGAAACCGGCGATCCACATCGGCACCCGCGTATCGTGGACGCCGCGCAGGAAGCCAAGCGCGATCACCTGCACCGCGTCGGTCAGTTGGAACAGCGCCGCGAACATCAGCAGCATCGCGCCGATGGCGACGATGGCCGGGGCCTCGGGATCGGCCGGGTCCATGTAGAGCCGGACCAGTTGCTCGGCGAAGAGCAGGTAGATGGTGATGGCGATGAAGGCGAAGACCAGCGACAGCCCGATCACCGTCACCGCGGCATCGCGCATCCAGCCGGCATCGCCCCGCCCCTTGGCCTGCCCGATCCGCACGGTGGCGGCGTTCGACAGGCCGAGATGCGCCATGAAGGTGATCGAGGTGATCTGCAGCGCGATGCCGTGGGCGGCCAGCTGCTGGGTGCCGATCCAGCCCATCATCACGTTCGAGGCGACGAACAGCCCGCCCTCGGCCACCAGCGTCAGCCCGATCGGCATGCCCATGCGGAAGATCGCCCGGAAGGCCGGCCAGTCGGGGCGCCAGAAATTGCGGAACATCTGGTATTTCCGCGCCATCGGTAGCCAGGCGGCATAGCCGATCAGCAGGAAAAGCTGCACCACCTGCACCGACAGGCTGGCGATCGCCGCACCGCGCACGCCCAGTTCGGGCGCACCCAGATTGCCGAAGATGAAGACCCAGTTCAGCGCGATGTTCAACGGCAGCCCGGCCAGCGTCACCCACATCACCACCTGCGTCCGCTCAAGCGCGGCCAGATACGAATTCAGCGTCAGCCCGCCCAGCATCGGCAGGATCCCCCAGCCGGCGATGCGCAGATAGTCCTGCGCCAGTTCGGCGGTCAGCGGCGTCTGCCCCAGTGCCAGCAGGATCGGCTGCGAGAACCACATCAGCGGCATCACCAGCAGCGCGAAAATGCCCGACAGCCACAGCGCCATCCGGGTGCCGCGCCGCACCTCGGTCTCGTCGCCGCGGGCCAGGGCGGTGGCGATCAGCCCCAGGACGGCGGTGCCGAAGCCCATGCCGAGGAAGAACAGGATGATCTGGAACGAGGTGGCGATGACCAGCGCCGCCAGTTCCTCGACCCCATACCAGCCGATCATGACGGTATCGCTGACGCCGATGGCCATGCGCGCCAGATGGCTGCCGATCAGCGGCAGCCCCAGCGACAGCGTCGCCGCGACATGAGGGGTATAGCGTCCGAACATCCCTCCGCCATAACCGGCCCGGCAGCCCGCCGCAATCGCCCGCATTGCAGATCGTGCAGAAAGCCGCCGCCTCGCGCTCTTCGCAAATACCTTCGGGGTGAATTGGCCGCAGGCCAAGAGGGGCAGACAGCCCCTTGCCATGCCTGACGCAGGCCGGAAAGCCGCGTCATCCGGAGATCAGGACGCGACCTCTTCCACCTCGGGCAACACATAGGCCCGATCCAGAACCTCCTGCCCCGGGCGACAGACGCGCAGCAGGAAGTTCCAGCCATCAGTGATGTCGATGCGGTTGGGCTTGTCCGCGCCACAGGCCTCGGCCGATCCGAAATACACCGTCACCGTGCCATACTCATTCATCTCGGCCATGCCTTCGCTGATCGAGGCATTGTCGCTATTCGTGAAGGCGTCGGAACCATAGACGGTGATCGACCAGAAGGCGTCGTTCGGCAGCACCTCATAGGCCGCGCGATAGCATTTGCTGCCATCCGCCGGCCCGGCATGGTTGATATGGACGGCCTCGGTTTCGGGAAACAGGCCCCAGGCCCCAAGCCCCAGCGACCCCGACTTGCCGCGTCTCTTCGCTGGCCCTGCCTTTCACATCCATCCATTCGGCAGGATACTGGTCGAATTTCACGAATGCCTTTTCATATTCCCTGCGCAGTTTCATCGCGCTGTCGAAATCCCATGCCGCGGGCTGGAACGGATCGCTGCTGGCGGCGGTGATCTGGATCTGTTCCAGCAGGCCGGCGACATGGGCGATCTCGGCCTCATCGGTCGGATCCATCAACTCGATCCGGGGCACGGCGATCACATATTTCGTCGTCCCCGAGGGAAACTGATGCGTGCCTGCACCTTCCAGAATCCCGACGACATAGTGGTCGCTGTCGATCAGATAGACGGTGAAATAGCGGCCATCCGTGATCTCGGGCATGGTGATCGAAGCACCGCCCCCGGTATCGACCACGGCACCGCCATAAAGCGTGTCGCGATTCATCCTGACCACCGGCCGTTCGTCGGTAGGGGTCGGCCGCTTGATCAGATCGAACTTGTTCACCCCGCCCGCGCGCTGCTGGAACACGGCCATGCGACCGTCGACCTCGGCACGGATATAGGTCTCGGGTGTGCTCTCGACCTTTTCCTGTGCGGCGGCTGCGGAGCCCATGACGCAAAGGACGACAGAGCCGTGCAAGGCAGTGCGGATAGATGAAGCGTTGAACATGGGCATTCGTCCCGGACAGGCCGTGGCGGCGCATTGCGACGGGGCCGGGCCGGCACCGCGCTGACCGACAGGGGCGAACCTGTCCGGCTGGGCTTACCTTGGGTCAACCGGTGGCGTTGCGTCCATTCCCTGGCGTGTAACTATCCCCGGCAAGGCCCCGGCTGGCACAAAGCCGCCGGGTCCCGCACGCTTGCCGCAACCCCCGCCATCTGCAATAGGAGTCCCGACAAGCCCCTGCCAGAGGCCGCCCATGACATTCCGCGCCCGCCATCTCCTTGGCATCGACCACCTCGCCCCCGATGAGATCGTGACCCTGCTGGATCTGGCCGAGGATTACGTCGCCCTGAACCGCCGCACGGTGAAACATGCCGATGCGCTGGAGGGGATGACCCAGATCAACATGTTCTTCGAGAACTCGACGCGGACGCAGGCCAGTTTCGAGCTGGCCGGCAAGCGGCTGGGCGCGGATGTGATGAACATGGCGGTGGCCCAGTCCAGCGTGAAGAAGGGCGAGACGCTGATCGACACGGCGCTGACGCTGAACGCCATGCAGCCCGACCTGCTGGTGGTGCGCCATCCCCATTCCGGTGCCGTCAACCTGCTGGCCGAAAAGGTCAATTGCGCGGTCATCAACGCCGGCGACGGCCGCCACGAACACCCCACCCAGGCGCTGCTGGACGCGCTGACCATCCGCCGCGCCCGGGGCCGGCTGCAGCGCCTGACGGTCGCCATCTGCGGCGATATCGCGCATAGCCGCGTGGCGCGCTCGAACCTGATCCTCCTGGGCAAGATGGAGAACCGCATCCGCCTGATCGGGCCGCGCACGCTGATGCCCGCCGGCGCCGCCGAGATGGGGGTCGAAATCTTCGAGGACATGCGCGCCGGGCTGAAGGGCGCCGATGTGGTGATGATGCTGCGGCTGCAGCGCGAGCGCATGGATGGCGGCTTCATCCCCTCCGAGCGGGAATATTACCACCGCTGGGGGCTGGACGCCGACAAGCTGGCGCTGGCCGCGCCCGACGCCATCGTCATGCATCCCGGCCCGATGAACCGGGGCGTCGAGATCGACGGCACCATCGCCGACGACATCAACCGATCCGTCATTCAGGATCAGGTCGAGATGGGCGTGGCCGTGCGCATGGCGGCGCTGGACCTGCTGGCCCGGAACCTGCGCGCCGAACGCGGCCGGGCGGCGGCGGGGGTGATGGTGTGATCGCGCAAACCGCACCCGCCGGCGGCATCACCGTCCCCGAAGGCTGGCGGCATATCCTGCAGCCGGGCGAGGTGATCCACTGGCAGGGCCGTCCGCGGCCCACCTATCTGCCGCAATGGCCCGATCTGGTCCGGGCCTCGATCGGGCTGGTTGCGGTTGGCAGCAGCCAGTTCTGGCTCCTTGGCGCGGATCAGCCGAACCGGCTGACCGCGATCGCGGGGACCGTTTTCTGGATCGGCCTCGCGCAGGCTGCCATCGCGCTGGTCTGGGGCCATCTCGACAGGCGCCGGCAGTTCTATACGCTCAGCGACCGTCACGCCTTCATCGCGCGCAGCCTGCCGGTTCCGAGCCGGCGACTGGAAAGCTGGCCGCTTGAGAAGATGACCGATATCACCTTGCAGGACGGCCGCTTCGGCTCGGTCTGGTTCGCCACGCGGACGCTGCATTCGGGCGAGGGCAAGGAAACCCGCCGCATCGGGTTCGAGGGGATCGCGGAGGCCCGCAAGGTCTTTGGCCTGCTGACCGAACTGCGCGATGCAAGGCTGCGCCAGGGCGACGACATGACAACGGAGGGGCAATGATCCTTCACTTCAGCAATGCCCGCCTGATCGACCCCGAGGCGGGGACCGACACCCCCGGCAGCCTGCTGGTCCGCGATGGCCGGATCGAAGGAACCGGAGCACCGGATGAGGCTGCACCCGAAGGTGCGACCGTCATCGACTGCCGGGGCCGCACACTGGCGCCGGGCCTGATCGACTGGGGCGTCAAGATCGGCGAGCCGGGCGAGCGGCACAAGGAAAGCTTTCGCAGCGCAGGGATGGCGGCGGCGGCGGGTGGTGTGACCACGGTCATTGCCCGGCCCGATACCGCGCCACCCATCGACACGCCGGAGGCGCTGGAATTCGTGACCCGGCGGGCGGCGGATGCGCCGGTGAACATCCGGCACATGGCGGCACTGACCAAGGCCCGCGAGGGGCGCGAGATGGTCGAGATCGGGTTCCTGACCGATCTGGGCGCCGTCGCCTTCACCGATGGGGTGCGGGTCGTCTCGGACAGCAAGCTTCTGTCGCGCTGCATGAGCTATGCGCGCGGCCTCGATGCGCTGATCGTCGGCCATCCGCAGGAGGCGGGCCTGTCGAAGGGCGCCGCCGCGACCAGCGGCAAGTTCGCCTCGCTTTACGGCATCCCCGCCGTCTCGCCCATGGCCGAGGTGATGGGGCTGGATCGCGACCTGTCGCTGGTCGCCATGACCGGATGCCGCTGGCATGCCGACCAGATCACCGTGGCCGCCGCCCTGCCCGCGCTGCGCCGGGCGCGCGATGCGGGGCTGGACGTCACGGCCGGCATCTCGATCCATCACCTGACGCTGAACGAGTTCGACGTGGGCGATTACCGGACCTTCTTCCGCTTCACGCCGCCGCTGCGGTCCGAGGATGACCGGCAGGCGATGGTGCAGGCGGTGGCCGAGGGGCTGATCGACGTGATCGCCAGTTTCCACACGCCCCAGGACGAGGAATCGAAGCGCCTGCCCTTCGAGGCGGCCGCCCCCGGCGCGGTCGGCCTGCAGACATTGCTGCCGGCGGCCATGCGGCTTTACCATCAGGGCGGGCTCAGCCTGCCGCAACTGTGGCGGGCGCTGTCGCTGAACCCGGCGCAGCGGCTGGGGCTTGAGGCCGGGCGGCTGTCCAGGGGCGCGCCCGCCGATCTGGTGCTGTTCGACCCGGACGCGCCCTTCGTGCTGGACCGCTTTGCCCTGCTGTCGAAATCGAAGAACACGCCTTTCGACGGCGCCAGAATGGAGGGCCGGGTCACGGGAACATGGGTCGCGGGCCGGCGCGTCTTCGGAGGTGAGCCATGAGCCTGATCCTGTGGACCGTGCTTGGCTATGTCCTGGGCTCGATCCCCTTCGGGCTGGCCATCGCCCGCGCCCTGGGGCTGGGCGATCTGCGCAAGATCGGCTCGGGCAATATCGGCGCGACCAATGTGCTGCGCACGGGCAACAAGCCGGCCGCCCTGGCGACGCTGCTGCTGGATTCCGGCAAGGGCGCGATCGCGGTGCTGCTGGCACGGTATTTCGGCGGCGAGACGGCGGCGATGCTGGCCGGCGGCGCGGCCTTTCTGGGCCATTGCTTTCCGGTCTGGCTGGGCTTTCGCGGCGGCAAGGGGGTGGCGACCTTCCTCGGCACGCTGATCGCGCTTTACTGGCCGCTGGGGCTGATCGCCTGCCTGACCTGGCTGGTGACCGCGCTGATCAGCCGCATCAGCAGCCTGTCGGCGCTGCTGGCCGCGGCGCTGTCGCCGGTCTTTGCCTGGGCGATGGGGCGGAACGAGCTGATCCTTGTCAGCCTGTTCATGGCGGCGCTGATCTTCCTGCGGCACAAGGCGAACATCGCCCGGCTGATGAACGGGACCGAACCCCGGATCGGCAGGAAGGGCTGAGGCTCAGCGCTCGGCCACCAGCGTCCGGCCCGATGGGCGCTGCGGGCGCGCGGGCGCGGCCGGTTCCGGTTCGGGCTGATTGGCCACTTCGCGCAGGGACATGCCCGTGAAGGGCCGCGCCGGCGCGGCGACAGGCGCCGCAAGACCGCCCCCCTGCGCCGCGATTCTGCGCAGCGCCTCGGCCCCGCGCCGGGCCGAGATTGCGATCGAGATCAGCGCCAAGCAGGCCCCGGCCAGCAGGATCAGCACCACCGCCCCCAGCAAGCCGGTATAGACCGGCAGCGGCGGCACGCCCTCGGCCCGCTGTACCAGTGTGACGACCGCAGCCACCAGCGCGACAAGCCCGATCACGAAGACCGCGCCCACCGCCCGCTGCACCCATGTCATCATGTCTGCCCGCATCATTCCCTTGCCCCGATCCCGTTCTTTTGCTTCGGGGTGCCACCGACGTCGGCAATTATCAAGCGCCGGGGCCATGCCGCGCGGTCACCTTCTCGTGCGGCAGGGCCGGGAAACCCGCCGACTCAGCTGCGTCCGGCCAGACGCTCGACCGCCTCGGCGGTGCGGCGGGTATTGTTGTAGATACCCAGCCCCAGATAGATCATGCCGCCCAGCAGGATCAGATAGATCGACCCGACCACCCAGACGGCCAGACCCGGCAGGATGCCGCCCTGAGGGTTGAACATCATGGCGATCCCGCCCAGCAGGACGCAGATCGCCCCCAGAACGATCACCACATTGATGATCCGCTCCATCCAGAGAATGAAGAATTCGCGCATTGGCCTGCCTCCTGCACTCGCAATCCGGGGCGAGGCTGGCACGCCCCGGCGCGGGGCGCAAGCTCAGTAGGAATATTCGGCGTAGATCCGGCCGAGGTCGCCCTGCCATTCGCCGTGATATTTCTCCAGCAACTCATCGGCCGGAACCTTGCCGCTGTCGACGCTTTCCTTCAGCGCGTTCAGGAAATGCGTCTCGTCGGCGACCAGCCCCCCGGCGCCGGCGCAGCCCCGGTTCCTGAGGCCCTGTTCGGCGATCGCCAGAACCTCGCGCGCCAGATCGTGCAGGCGGATGCCACCCGCCTCGCCCTGCAGGGCATCGCGGCCGGCGGCGCGGCGCAGCCCCTCGCGCGTCTCGTGGTCCCAGCCCTTGACCAGATCCCAGGCCGCATCCAGCGCCTGCTGGTCATAGCACAGCCCGACCCACAGTGCCGGCAAGGCGCAGAGCCGGCGCCACGGACCGCCATCTGCGCCGCGCATCTCGATGAATTTCTTCACCCGCGCCTCGGGGAAGACGGTGGTCAGGTGATCGGCCCAGTCCGACAGGGTCGGGACCTCGCCCGGCAGCGCCGGCAGCCGGCCGTTCAGGAAATCGCGGAAGGACTGCCCGAGCGCGTCGATATATTTCCCGTCGCGATAGACGAAATACATCGGCACATCGAGAACGTAATCCACCCAGGCCTCGTAGCCGAAGCCGTCCTCGAAGGCGAAGGGCAGCATGCCGGTGCGGGCATCGTCCAGATGCTGCCAGATATGCGCACGCCAGCTTTTCATGCCGTTGGGCTTGCCGTCGAGGAAGGGCGAATTGGCAAACAGCGCATTGGCGACCGGCTGCAAGGACAGCGCCACGCGCAGCTTCTGCACCATGTCGGCCTCGGACGAGAAGTCCAGGTTTACCTGCACGGTGCAGGTGCGATACATCATCTGCTTGCCCAGCGTGCCGACCCGGTCCATGTAGTCGGTCATCAGCCGGTAACGCCCCTTGGGCATCATCGGCATCTGCTCCTGCGTCCAGATCGGCGCCGCGCCCAGCCCGATGAAACCCGCGCCGATCCTGTCGGCCACGGCCTTCACCTCGGCCAGATGGCTGTTCACCTCGTCGCAGGTCTGGTGGATCGTCTCCAGCGGCGCGCCGGACAGTTCCAGCTGGCCGCCCGGTTCCAGGCTGACATTGGCGCCGTTGCGCTCCAGCCCGATGATATTGCCGGCTTCAAGCACCGGCTGCCAGCCGAAACGCTCCTGCAGGCCGGTCAGCATCGCCTTGATTGAGCAGTCGCCCTCATAGGGCAAAGGCAGATTCTGCGCCTGAGAATAGCCGAATTTCTCGTGCTCGGTACCGATCCGCCATGCCGCGCGGGGTTTCTCGCCGGCCGCCAGATAGGCGGCCAGCTGATCGCGGCTTTCGATCGGGCCACCGCCCTGCTGGGGAATTGACATGGGTTCGGGGCCTCTTGCGTGATCCAGTCGGTCACAGGTGGCAACGTGCGCGCCGCGTGTCAACCCGCCTCAGTTCTGCCTCCGCCAAACGGTGCGCATGGCATCGGGCTGTTCGGCGACATGGGCCAGCGCCACCGAGACCGCCCCCATGTCGAGGCCCGGCAGCGTGGTGAAGGCATCGGCCAGCGCCTCGGCCCCGGCGGCGTCGACCGGGATCAGCAGCGCCTCGCCGCGCTGGTTGCGCAGCCGCCAGTGGCCATGGCCGCGCAGCCTGAGAAGCCGGATCTCGGTCAGGTCGCGCAGCGCGATCTCGCCGCCGAGGGCGGCCGCACCGTAATAGCGGATGGCACCCTCGTCGAACTCGACCATGCCCGGCGCGTCGATCCCGCGCAGGAAAGGCAGCCGCCGCCACGCGCCGATCAGCAATGCCGTTCCGACCAGAAGCACCAGCCCGCCGATCGCCCCGAAGAACCAGCCGCCGCGCAGCGCCAGCCAGAGCCCGGCCAGCATCACCGCAGCAGCGACCAGCGCCTCGGACCAGCGCGACAGGCGGGCGCGCAGTTCGGGCCGGATCATGGATGCCGGCCGATCACGGGTATTGGGGCAAGCCGGAAACTCACCAGCGGGCCAGCGCGTCTTCATCGCTGTCCTTCGCCTCGACCCACTGCCCGGTTCCGTCGCGGGCGATCTCGCGCTTCCAGAAGGGGGCGCGGGATTTCAGCCAGTCCATCAGATATTCGGCCGCCTCGAAGGCGGCGGCGCGGTGGCGGGCGGCGGTGGCGACCATCATGATCGCTTCGCCCACCTCCAGCCGGCCATAGCGGTGGACGATGCGCCAGTCGATCAGGCCGAAGCGGCGCGCGGCCTCGGCGCCATAGTCGTTCATCGCCCGCTCGGTCATGCCGGGATAGTGTTCGATCTCCAGCGCGGCCATGCGCCCGCTGTCGTCGCGCACGATGCCGGTGAAGGTCACCTGCGCGCCCTGATCCGCGCCGGTACCGAAGCCCTGAAGCTCGGCCGCCAGATCGAAGGGGGCGGTCTGAAGGCGGGCCGACATCGCCTAGCCCCCGGTCATCGGCGGGAAGAAGGCCACTTCGCGGGCACCGGCCAGCGGTGCATCCAGATCGGCCAGTTGCTGATCGACGGCGCAGCGCACCGCCGCCATGTCGGCAAAGGCGGCCGCGTGCCAGTCGTCGCGGGCCGAAAGCTCGGCCACGAGGTCGCGGACAGTGGCGGCCCCGGTCTCGATCCGTTCGCGCGGGGCGCCGATGCGTTCGCGCAGCCAGGCGAAATAGAGAACATCAAGCGTCATGGGCCGGCTCTCGCAGATAGGGCAGCGCCTTGACGAAATAATCCCAGCCGGTCCAGGCGGTCAGCGCACCGGCCACCCAGATCAGCAGCAGGCCGACCCAGGTCGCCATGTCGGCCCAGCTTTCGAAGAAGGGCAGCCGCCCCTCGCCCACCATGGGCGGGCGGCCATGTTCGACATAGGCCAGCCCGGTGCCCAGAAACAGCACCGCAATGGCGACCATCTGGAAGGTGGTCTTCCACTTGGCGAGCTTCGTCACCTTCAGCAGCTTGGCGTTGGGCCCGAGGAATTCGCGCAGGCCCGAGACGAAAACCTCGCGGAACAGGATCACCGCGGCAGGCAGGATCAGCCAGGGGTTCATGCCGGAATAGCCGGTGATGACGACGATGGCGATCACCACCATGGCCTTGTCGGCGATCGGATCCATTGCGGCGCCAAAGCGGCTTTCCTGCTGCCAGGCGCGGGCCAGATAGCCGTCGAACCAGTCGGTCACGGCGGCGACCAGGAACAGCGCCAGCGCCGCCCAGTCGGCCCAGGGCCGGTGGAAATACAGAAACATCAGCGGCACCGCGGGGGCCGCGATCAACCGCAACAGGGTCAGGATATTCGGAACGGTCCAGCGCATGGCGGCAAGCTAATCATTGCCGGGCCGGTTTGGAAGGGCCGCCGGAGGGGCCGGGACAGCAAAACGGGCGCCAAGGCGCCCGCCGCAGTGATCCAACGGTGCGGTCCGATGTCAGGACGCGTCCCGCAGCTCGGGATAGAGATCGTAGCCGACATCGCCGATGGTCAGCTGCATCGCCTTGATCCGGGTTTCGCCGAAATGATGGGTGCGGCGGCCCAGAACGGTGACCTTGTCGCCCGGGATGGGCTTGGCGTCGAGCAGGCCGGCGTCGCGGTTGCGGCTGCGGCCGCCCAGTTCGACGGTCCAGTTCACGCCGTCATGGGCGCGAACCTGCAGGGTCGGGTCGCTGCCCGAGATGTAGATATCGGTAATGGTCGCATCAAGTTCGGTCAGGTCCTTCTCGAAATCGGACCAGCCGTCATGCGAAAGAACGTCGTCGCGCGCAAATGCGGGTTTCCGGTCCACGGCAATGCCGAAGATGGGGAAACGGGCCATGGCAGCCTCCTCCTCGGTTGTGGTGAGCAGGCCGCAACCCTAGCGTGATTCTGTAACAGTTTGGTGGTAGCAATCTACCTTGTCGCAGGATTGGCGGATTCCCGGCACCGGAGCCCTGCCGCGAATGCCCTATCCGCGGGCATTGAAGTGGTCATAGACCTTCTGCGCCATGGCCGCCGAGATACCCTCGACCGCCTGCAGATCGGCCAGACCGGCGCGGCTGACCGCCTTGGCACTGCCGAAATGGGTCAGCAAGGCGCGCTTGCGGGCCGCGCCTATGCCGGCGATCTCGTCCAGCGGATTGGCCATGACCGATCTCGCCCTGCGGGCGCGATGCGTGCCGATGGCCCAGCGATGCGCCTCGTCGCGCAGGCGCTGGACGAAATACAGCACCGGGTCGTTCATCCGCAGCGCGAAGGGGCGCTGGCCGGGGCGGTGGAATTCCTCCTTGCCGTGGTCGCGGTCCACGCCCTTGGCGACACCCAGAAGCGGAATGTCCTCGACCCCGAGATCGGCGAGGATGCCGTCCACCGCCGAGACCTGCCCGGCGCCGCCATCGATCAGCAGCAGATCCGGCCAGGCCTCGGTCTGGCGATCGGGATCCTCTTTCAGCAGCCGGGTGAAGCGGCGGGTCAGCACCTCGCGCATCATGCCGAAATCGTCGCCGGGGGTGATCTCGGTGCCCTTGATGTTGAACTTGCGGTACTGATTTTTGGCAAAGCCCTCGGGGCCGGCGACGATCATGCCGCCGACCGCATTGGTGCCCATGATGTGGCTGTTGTCATAGACCTCGATCCGGCGCGGCGGGCCGGGCAGGTCGAAGGCCTCGGCCAAGCCCTCCAGCAGCCGCGCCTGCGCGGCGCTTTCCGACATGCGCCGGGCCAGGCTTTCGCGGGCATTGCGCAGGGCATTGGTGACCAGTTCGAACTTCTCGCCCCGCTGCGGGATCGCGACCTCGATCCTGCGACCGGCGCGTTCGGACAGAACCTCGGCGGTCAGGTCCGGATCCTCGGGGCCATGCGACAGCAGGATCATCCGCGGCGGCGGCTTGTCGTCATAGAACTGCATCAGAAATGCCTGCATCACCTCGTCGGGCGATTCGGCACCGCCGAGCCGGGGATAGAAATCGCGGTTGCCCCAGCTTTGATTGCCGCGGATGAAGAAAACCTGCACGCAGGCCTGCCCGCTGTCCATGTGCAGCGCGACGATATCGGCCTCGGGCACGCCGCGCGGGTTGATCGCCTGCACCGACTGCACCGCGGTCAGCGCCTTGATCCGGTCGCGCAGGGCGGCGGCGCGTTCATATTCCATCGCCTCGGCGGCCTCGGCCATGTCCTGCGCCAGCTGCGTCTGGATGGCGGTGCTCTTGCCCTGCAGGAAGCGTTCGGCATCGGCGACCAGCCCGGCATAGTCCGCCTCGCTGATGCGGCCGACACAGGGCGCGCTGCAGCGCTTGATCTGGTAGAGCAGGCAGGGCCGCGAGCGGCTTTCGAAGACGGAATCGGTGCAGTTGCGCAGCAGGAAGACGCGCTGCAGCTGGGTCAGGGTGCGGTTCACCGCGCCGGCGCTGGCAAAGGGACCGTAATAGTCGCCCTTCTCGGATTTCGTGCCGCGATGCTTCTTGATCTGCGGAAAGGCGTGGCTCTTGGCGACGAGAATGTTCGGGAAAGACTTGTCGTCGCGCAAAAGCACGTTGTAGCGCGGCTTCAACTGCTTGATCAGGTTCTGTTCCAGCAGCAGCGCCTCGGTTTCCGTCCGCGTGGTCAGGAACATCATCGAGGCGGTCTCGCGGATCATCCGGGCGATCCGCGCCGAATGGCCCGAGGGGCGCGCGTAATTCGACACCCGCGCCCTGAGGTCGCGCGCCTTGCCGACATAGAGAACGGCCCCCTGCCCGTCCAGCATCCGGTAGACGCCGGGGCTGCCGTCGAGGGTCCGCAGATAGTCGTGGATCAGGGCATGGCCGGTCTTTTGCGTCATGGTGTCAACAAAGTGATTCCCCCTCCCGGCTGCAAGTTCCGGCGGTGGAATGCAAGGGTGAAGCTGTCCACGACTCTTGTGGATAACTCTGTGGGCGGGCTGTGAAGGAAACCGGGTTTGATCAACAATCGTTACATTTCCGTAACTTTGCCTAATACTTAGGCAATTATGAAAGCATTTGAAAACAAGGGATATTTTATATTCTCGTCGGCAGATTGCCGAAAAACCTAACGGATTCCGGGGGCTGGAGCAATTGTCTGCGGGGGGGTGGACAATTGTCGCAGCGCCCTTTCGCAGCGGCCGCAGGCCCGGCAGGTGGCGGAATCCATACCTGCAGGCAGTTCAACCTAAGGGAGATTCGACCTGAAAGCATACCCGCATCACAGCAGCACCCAGACATAGGCCGCATAGATCGCCAGAAGAGCGCCCCCGGCCAGCCGGCTGATGGTCAGGCCCAGAAACAGGAACGGCGCCAGCAGCAGCGAACTGCCCAGCATCACCCACAGGTCCAGATGCAGCATCTGCGGCGGGATCGGCAGCGGCATGACCAGCGAGGTGAGGCCGAGGATCGCGAGGATGTTGAACAGGTTCGAGCCGACGACATTCCCCAGAGCCATGTCCGAGCGCCCGCGCAGCGCCGAGGCGACCGAGGCTGCCATCTCGGGCAGCGACGTGCCGACGGCGACGAGGGTCAGCCCGATCACCGCCTCGCTGATCTGAAAATGGCGGGCGATATCGGTCGCGCCATTGACCAGAAGATTGGCGCCGATCGGCAGGCCGACCAATCCGCCGCCCAGCCACAGCAGGATCTGCCACCAATGGGCCCCAAGCGCCGCCCCCTCAAGTTCGGCCGCCCCGGCATCCGCCTGAACCGCCCCCTGGCTCAGTTGCCGCCAGAGAACCATGCCAAGCACGGCCAGCAGCAACAGCCCCTGAAGCCGGCCGATCGGCCCGAGAAAGGCCAGAAGAATCAGCAGCAGCGAGGCTCCGATCATCATCACCCAGCTTTCGCGCAGATCATGTCCGCGGGTGACAATCGGCGCGACGAGCGCCGCCGCCGACAGGATCACCAGCACATTGGCAGTGTTCGAGCCGACCACATTGCCCATGGCGATATCGGTCGCCCCCTTGAGCGCGGCCGACAGCGACACGATCAGTTCCGGCGCCGAGGTGCCGAAGGCGACCACGGTCAGGCCCACGACCAGAGGCGTCAGCCCCAGCCGCAGCGCCAGGTTCACCGCCCCCCTGACCAGAAGATCACCGCCCAGAACCAGCAGACCCAGCCCCGAGACGACCAGCAGAACATCAACGATCACGGCGCGACAACCCCAGAACAGTCCGAAGGAACCTGCGAAAACCCGGCCCGCTGACCAAGGCCAGAACGGCGATGATCAGAAGGAACAGGATGACGGCCCGGACGCTCATCCGCCGGCCCCGAAACGGGCAAAGGCGGCGCGTTCCTCGGCCAGATCAAGCACGGCCTCGGCCGAAAGCCCCATCCGGCGGGCCAGCGACTGGCGCGGGCTGTGAACGACGAAACGGGTCTTGTCGCCGTAAAGCGCCTTCATCTTCGGCGCCAGATGGGCGATGCCATCGGCCAGCCCCAGCCGCACGGCCTCCTGCCCGGCCCAGAACTCGCCGGTGAACAGATCGCGGCCGTCCTGAAGCCGGGCCCCGCGCCGGGCCGAGACATGCTGCTTGAACGCCTCGTGGATCGGCTCGAGGATGTTGCGCAGCCGGTCGATATCCTCGGGACTCTCGGGCCGGAACGGGTCCAGCGTCGATTTCGAACGCCCGGCGGTATGCACCCGCCGCTCGATCCCCCAGCGGGCGATCAGGTCCTGAAAGCCGAACCCGGCCGAGATCACCCCGATCGAGCCCAGGATCGAGCTGTCATCGGCCCAGATCCGGTCGGCCGCGCAGGCCAGCCAGTACCCGCCCGAGGCCGCCACATCCTCGACAAAGGCATGGACCGGGATTTCGGTCTCGTCGGCCAGCCGCCGGATGCGGGCCGCGATCAGCGAGGATTGCACCGGCGATCCGCCGGGCGAGTTGATCGACAGCGCGACCGCCGCGGGCCTGCCGCGGCGGAAGGCGCGTTCGATCACCGCGGCCAGCGCGGCGTCGTTCAGCGCCCCGCCCCGCCCGACCATGCCGATGGCCCCGTGCAGGCGCAGAACCGCGACCCGCGGGCGGCGCTTCAGGATGCGGTGAAGAAACGGTATTTCCATGACGCCCCAGATAGTGCCGTCGCGTCCGCGCCACAAGCCGCCGCGCTCAGGCCCCGGCCTCGCGGATCGTCTCGCCCGGCATGAAGGTCGGCGTCAGCGCCACGATCCGATCCTCGGGCGGGGTGTCCTTGCCGGCGACCAGCCGCGCGGCGCGGCGCCCGATATCGACCCGGCGCGCATCGGTGGTGGTCAGCCGCACCGGCAGCCCGTCCAGAAGATCGACCCCGTTGAAACCCGCAAGCCCCACCCGGTTCGGAATGTCATAGCCCTTGTCGAGACAGTGCAACAGCCCGCCGGCCCCGATCATGTCATTGGAGTAATAGAGGAAATCCAGATCCGGGGCGCGGGCCAGAATCCGCTCGGTCAGTTCGCGGCCTTTCAGCAACGACGAGCCGCCCTGATAATATTCCCGCGCCTCCAGCTGCAGACCGGCCTCGGCCAGCGCCTCCTCGAACCCGGCCAGCCGTTTGCGGGCGCGGTGATCCTCGGGCATATGGGTGCCGACAAAGCCGATCCGGCGATAGCCCGCGGCGACGATCCGCTCGGCCATCTCGCGCCCGGCGCGGATATGCGAGATGCCGACCAGCGTATCGATCCCCTCGCCATCGACATCCATGATCTCGACCACCGGGATGCCGGCATTCGTCAGCATGGCGCGCGAGGCCTTGCTGTGCTCGACCCCGGCCAAGATCACGCCCGAGGGGCGCCAGGACAGCATGTCATAAAGCACCATCTCCTCGCGCGCGGGCGAATAATGGGTGACCCCGATCACCGGCTGCAGCCCGGTATCGTCCAGCTCGGCCGAAATCCCGCCCAGAACATCGGGAAAGACCAGGTTCGACAGCGACGGGATGACCACCGCGACCAGGTTGACCCGCTGGCTGGCCAGCCCGCCGGCGATCTTGTTCGGAACATAGCCCAGCGTCTTGGCCGCGGTCAGCACCTTCTCGCGCGTCGCCGCGGAGACGTCGCCACGGTTGCGCAGCACCCGGCTGACGGTCATTTCCGAAACGCCCGACGCCTCGGACACATCGCGCAGGGTCAGGGGGCGGCGGGGGCGTGGGACTGTCATGGCAAGCCGGCGTGAAATTTCAAGTGACCGAATGTTAGCGAACGCCATCCGTCCCGGCAACCTTGTCAAAACCGCAATTCGCGGTCAAAAGGGCAAAAGCATGGCCCCGTGGCTCAACTGGATAGAGCAGCCCCCTCCTAAGGGGCAGGTTGCAGGTTCAAATCCTGCCGGGGTCACCAAGAACTCAAATAAATACAGTTCGTTGCGCTGAAATTTCTGAACGGCCTTGCAACATCGTGCAGGATTTTCCGGTTTTTGTACGGGAACATGCAAAGAACACCGGTACGGCGTTGTTGCAGAACGCCGGTTTGAGCCGAGCTTGCGCCTTTCCCCCGCGATCTTAGGCGACGCGTTCGATCTCCGCTTGGCCGAGAGCGTTGAAGCGGTTCATGAGGGCAATGCGGATGTGGAT
>NZ_JAHKNG010000040.1 GCF_018860165.1 Paracoccus marinaquae | reverse complement strand
CCGAGACGGCGAAAAAGAAACGAAAGGAGACATCTGCATTGACGCCAACATGACGCGCAGAACATAACAACCGGGTGGGTCAGATCTCGGTGACAATGCCGGGTCAATTCTCAGTGGCAATCAACAGGCCAACAGGTCGATCAGCAATTCGGGATCGCGCAGCGCGGCATGTTGGCGCGCGCCCTTGGCAACCCGGTTCAGATCGTCGCGCAGCGCGTTGCTGATGGCGGGTTTCGGCGCGGCCTCCGTGCCGCTGCCGCCGTCGCGGCTGCGTGCGGCGAAGCCGGTCAGGACTTCGGCGGCAATCGCGGCCTCGCGGTCCTCGGCGCGGATATAGGCCGCCTGCACAGTCAACTGGCCGTTGCTGTCCACAAAGATGAACAGCCCGGCATGTTCGCGCTGCGCGTCCGTGAAATCGCCGCGCGCGAAGGTTTCCAGCGTATCCAGTTCCGCCTGACCTTCCTCGTCCAGTGCCCCGGCCTCGGCCAGTTCCGACAACTCGTCGTAACGCTCGGCCTGTTCCTCGGTCAGATCGCCTTCGACGCGATAGATGCGATCGAGCTTCGCAGTCACTTCGTATTCGATCCACGAGTCGGGGCTGGTTTCGACCCATTTCCAGCCGTGGCCGATGGCCTCGGCGTCCATCGCCAGCTTTTCGGCAAAGAGCCGGTCCAGCAGATCGGCATCGCCAAGGAACACCTCGCCCCCGAACAGATCGCGGGTGATCGGCCCGCCCGCGCCCTCATAGGCGTCCACGCCGACATAGGCCGCGCGCCGGTCGGTGGCGCGGATCGCCTTGGGTTGCAGCAGTTGTTTCAGACGGTGGGCCGACACGTCCTGACCGCGCATCCGGTCCAGAATATCGAGCGCAAGGGCCTCGTCCTGGGCGACGGTGAAGCATTTCGCGGCCTCAAGGCTGATCTCGCCCGCTTTCAGCGCATCGAGGACCGGGGCGGGCAGGGCCGCAAGGGCAAGGCGGCGATAGACATGGGCTTCGGTCACGGCGAACACGCGGGCGATGGCGGGCACGTCGCTGCCTGCCTCGGCCATCCGGCCATAGGCGCGGATTTCGTCCGCGGGGTGCAAATCCTCGCGCGCCGCGTTCTCGATGCTGGCCCATGCCCGCGCGGTGGCTTCGTCGGTGGTCAGCCTGACCGGGATTTCCGCCAGTTCCGGGCGGCGGTCCAGCAGATCGGCATGACGTTCAAAGGCGCGGGTCAGGGCGCGCAGGCGGCGACCGCCCGCGACGATCCCGACCTTTCCGGCCTCGTCGGCAAAGCCTGCGAGGTTCTGCAACAGGCCCACGGCCGCGATGCTGTCGGCCAGCAGGTCGATGCCTTCGGGATCGGCCTCCTGCCTCGGGTTCAGGTCGGACAGATAAAGCGCGTCCAGCGGGAAATACTGGATCGGGGCGGTGGTGATGGAACTCTGTTTCATGGGGTCTTATCCTTGTTTGCGACATGGTGCTCGTGTTATCGGTGCCCCAGCCCTGACGGGCTGAGGCGAGGGGGTCACATGGCCCCGTGCTGGTTCAGGAAGGCGTGGCCGATCTTGGCGGAGTGACCGCCCTTCCTGACGAGCGCCCACGCTTCCGCGATGCGCTGTTCAAGCCATTCGTTCGTTGTTCTCACCTCCTTTCAGGTTTGCGGTTCCGGGGACGTTCACCACCCCTCTGATGCGGCCTGCCCGACAGGCCAGCCCCGGCCCACGCGCGACGCATGAGGCGGGCCGGATTGCGGGATCAGTATTCGGAGGGCAGCAGGACGGTCAGGACGCGGGTGGTCCGGCCCGGGTTGGCGGGTTCCTCGGACCCGAAGGCGCAGGTTTCGTCATAGAGGTCGATCTTGAAATAGATGCGGACCTCGTTGACGGTCAGCGCCGCAAAGCCGTGATCGCCATATGGGTCGTTGTCCTCGGTGAAGTCCGAGAAGGTGGCGACGGCGACAAGGCAGAGGCTTTGAAACACCGGACCACGGTTGGCGATGCCCGGCGTCATGAACACCCGGCCCGTCATGCCTGCGGGCATCCCCTCGACCAGACCGAGGCGGAACAGATCGTTCTGGCGGGCGATTTCGGCGGCTTCGGCGGTCGGGAAATCGCGGTCTTTGCCCACGGCCCGGCATTTGGGGCACCGGCACGGCTGTTCGGCGGCCTCGAACCGATGGCGGCAGGCTGCGCAGACATAGGTCAGATCGGCATTGTCCAGCATGGACCTCTCCTTTTGCGACGGGCGGCGAGGTCTTTGCCCCTTTCCGCCGATGGGCGGACCTTCCTGCACTGTTTTCTGAAAGGCCCATGCCTTTCGGAAAGCAGAGCGGGAAGGGCGTAGCCCTGCCCGTGGCCCTGGGGCTGACTGTCACGGGGTCGGGAAGGCGCGGTGGTGCGGCCCGCAGGCGAAGCCGAGGACACGGTAAGCCTGGACGACGACGCGCGGCACGCGCGGCGCTTGCCCCTTGACCGGCAGACGCAGGGATGCGTGGCGGACGAAACAAACAGGAAAGTTGCCGGGTCGGGGGTGAGCCGGGCTTGCCCGGTCGATCCCCCGTCACGTCATCAGCTGGTCATGGCCCGCGTCTCAAGCGCGGGCTGCAGAATTCCTTCTCCCTCCGATGCAGACTCGTAATTCGTTCAGCGTTCCGGGTTATTCGTAAATCGCAATGCGTAACTCGCCATCTGCCGTTCGCGGTCCGCCATTCGCCGATTGCCGAAGGG
Organism: Paracoccus marinaquae; assembly: GCF_018860165.1. Taxonomy (GTDB): domain Bacteria; phylum Pseudomonadota; class Alphaproteobacteria; order Rhodobacterales; family Rhodobacteraceae; genus Paracoccus; species Paracoccus marinaquae. The sequence continues at coordinate 27,244 of NZ_JAHKNG010000040.1, read as the reverse complement.
CAGGGTTGGTGCCGGATCGCCACCCGGCGCGTCGCTCGATCCATGCTGTCTCGCTCTGCGCCTTGCGCCCGCGTCAGCGGCCCCGCCCGCCAGGGCCGAGATCGTCGGGGCAGGGCGCGCAGGACCGGGGTTCGGGGGGACGGCTCGGGACGAGACGGTCAACCGGACGCCGCAGCCGCGCGCATCGTCCCGATCAGCTCGGGTGGAGGCCGAAAGGCCGGAACCGGGGGCGCGGCCCGAAGGGGGACGCTCAAAGGCATTTGACAGCTCACCGCCACTGCAGTCGTTCATGTAGCGAGCGGCGAATGCCGACTCCGAGCCCATTTTGACGGATGCTGCGGTTTGCATGGATGGCGGCTCTGATGAAGGCACATGCTTGGGCAGATCAACGGAGTGCGTTGGCTGACGAAACCTACATCGTTATATTTCCAGCCAGACCAATAAGAGATAGATGTCGCTATGAGATTCGTTGCCATCGACGTTGAAACCGCAAACGCCGACATGGCGTCCATCTGCTCAATCGGCGTCGCCGCCTTCGAGAACGGTGCGCTCGCGTCTGAATGGTACTCGCTTATAGACCCGGACGACTTCTTCGATCCCGTCAACATTTCGATCCACGGCATCGCGGAAAGCGACGTGCAAGGCGCGCCTACATTCAAGGATGCCGCTGCCGACATAGAACGGTTCCTCGGGTCGCAGGTCGTTGTCACCCATACGCACTTCGACCGCGTCGCGATGCACCAAGCGGCCGGTCGTTGGTCCATCTCTGCTCCCGCCTGCACCTGGCTCGACTCGGCCCGCGTCGCCCGGAGGACGTGGGCGGAATGCGCGAAGTCAGGTTATGGCCTCGCGAACGTCTGCAAGATGATCGGATACACCTTCGAGCATCACAACGCGCTCGAGGATGCGAAGGCTGCGGGGCACGTCATGCTAGCGGCAATGCAGGAAAGCGGTCTCAACCTCGACGCGATGCTCAAGCGCGTCCTGCAACCAATCGACCCGTCGTCGAGTGGGGCCAGCGCAATCACACGCGTCGGGAACCCGGACGGCTCGCTTGCGGGCGAGGTGATCGTGTTCACGGGCGCGCTCGAAATACCGCGCCGTGAGGCCGCAGACCTTGCGGCTTCCGTGGGCTGCAACGTCGCGAACAGCGTCACCAAGAAGACGACCATGCTTGTTGTTGGCGACCTGGATGTGACGAAGTTGGCAGGCCACGAAAAATCGTCGAAGCATCGGAAGGCGGAAGAGTTGGTAGAGGCGGGTCAGGCGCTGCGCATCATCCGAGAGACCGACTTCAGGGAGTTGGTCGCGCTTTCCTGAACAGCCACACCCACGTAGCTCGTCATGTGAATCAATCGCGGACATTAGAGCAACCGCAACGAATTCACACTTCGTCCCGCAGACCTACCCTCTCTCGAAGAAGCCCGGATGGGGCGTATTCATACCGAAGCGGATCGCCCCTTCACCATGCCGGGCAGTGATCTGATCGAGGGCGCGGGAGACGCGCTCACCTTTGGTCAGCTCGGCCGGTGCCAAGGGCATCAGAAGATCCCCGCGCCGGTCATGCAGCATCCCCACGTCTCCGAGATGCACGCCGAGGCTGATGACCGCGCCCGGTCGTGCGGTGCGCCAGAGGCGCACCCACAGGGCGCGGTGAAGCCGCAGGAAGATCGCCGTGTCCTGGGTGGGAAAACAGCTTACGTTCCGCGACCAGGCACCGCCGGCCATGAAGCTGACCGACAGACTGAAGCGACCGGCCACGCGACCGTCGCGCCGCAGGCGTGCGGTCGCCTTCTCGACCAGCCAGCGGCCGACCAGATAGGCGCGGCGCGGATCGCGGAATTCAGGCGACAGCACCTTGCTGTTGCCGAATCCGCCGCGCTCGGTCGCGATCAGGGGAATCTCCATGCCCTGCAGCATCCGCACGAACCGCTCCCCCTCCACCGATCGCCAGATCAGACGCGCGTGGCGCGGATCGAGCGCGTAGAGGGCAGGCACGTCGAACACGCGGGCGCGGTAAAGCCGGGCCTTCATTGCACCGGAGATCCCCGGCAGATCGTCCAGCGAGAGATGGGCGATAGCGTCGGGGAGATTTTCCGGTCCGAGCCACCGGCATCCATCCGGCTTGTCCAGCTTCCCGGCTATCTTGGCGAGCAAATGGTTTGGCCCGATTCCCGCGGAGAATCGCAGGCAAAAGCCGACCTCGGCCGCGACGGCTGCCTTCAGCCGCACGACCAGAGCCTCCGCACCGGCCAGGCCGCGCGCCTCGCCTGACAGCGCAAGCTGGAACTCGTCGACGCTGCGGATATGGGTCAGCTCGGCGTGGCGGTCCAGCACATCGGCGACGGCCAGGTTGAAGCGGACATAGAGGCGGTGACGCGAGGGCAGGAAGACGATGCCCGGGCAGAGACGCCGCGCATCCCGGACATGAGTGCCGGTCTTCACGCCATAGGCTTTGGCCTCATAGGACGCGGCGACGCAGGCGCCGCTGTCCGAGTCGACGGCGGTGATCGCCACCGGCTGCCCGCGCAGCGCCGGATCGAGCTGCTGTTCGACGCTCGCGAAAAAGCTGTTCATATCGAGATAGAGGACTCGGAAGGGGGGCATGGCACCAGATTTCGCGGATGGGCAGTTGCCCGCCTATGTTCTATTTTTGTTCTCATTCGGCAAGGGGGCAAAATGGACAGGTCCGGTCAACTTCGCAATGTCGCCTTCGGCGGTGCATGGTCGGAACAGATCGCCGGCCGGGAAGCGCAGGCCGCCGCGATCGCGACCCTCGATGCTGCGGCCGCGGGCGCCGCACGGCGCGATCCGCTGGCGCCGGAGATCATGGCGGCGGTGGATTTGCTTTGCGAACGACACCCGAAGGGGCCAATGTTGCGGGACGCCTGGAGGATGGCGGCGCGGTTCGAGCCGCCGCCGCGCCGCATCAGGGAACTGGCCCGGATCGCTGCCCGGATCGCGGCGGCCTATGGCGGGCTGCGACAGTGAGGCAAGACCATCTGCAACTTGTATGCGAACACGATACCCCAGGAGGCCATGCGCCGGATCTTCGAGGTGGCGTCGGACTTCGATCGTCTGGGAAACTTCGCGCCGCTCCCCGCGATCTGGCCGAAATATGAGGCTCCGGTCGTCCGGCTTGATGCCGGGGGTCGGCGTGAGCTGGTCAATATGAGGTGGGGGTTTCTGACGCCCCAGGTCAGCAAGAAGACAGGCAAGCCGATCCAGCCGGCGGCGTGGAACAACGCGCGAGACGACAAGCTGCGTCGGTCGGGGCTGTGGAAGGACAGCTTCCTGCACCGCCGCTGCCTGATCCCCGGCAGTGCCTTTCGTGAGGCGAAGGGACGAAACCCGGCAACGGATTACTGGTTCGCTCTGAAGGGCGATGAAGATCGCCCGCCCTTCGCCTTCGCGGGTCTGTGGCGCGCAGGCCAGCCCGGCATCGAGGGGGACGCCGGCGACTGGACCACATACACAATGGTGACGACGACGGCGAACGAGCTGGTGAAGCCGGTGCATCCGACGCGCATGCCGGTGATCCTGGATGCGCAGGATTACGAAACCTGGCTTACCGGCAGCGATGAGGCTGCCGGGAACCTTTTGCGGCCGTTCTCTTCGGAGCGGATGCAGATCGTCCGCGAAGGCGTCGGACTCACGGCGGACAGGGAATAGGCTGATGTTGAAGCGACCGAGACATGAGGGCGACTGCGCAGATCGCGGCCTCGACTGCCAGGAGGCGTTGGAAAGCGAGGTCCTGTCATTGATCGATCGGGCCATGTCCAGTGGCTGGACGGAGGCCGAGGCGCTGGCAGCGATTTGCGACCTTGCCGACAATCTGATGCTGGCAAGCCAGGAAGACGAGAGGTTGTCGGCAACGATCGCCGGTCTGCTCAAGCGATGACGGGTCGCAGCGCCATTCTTCGCGCGATACACAGCGCCACATAGGTGGTTGATTTATCGTGAAATATTTCGTTGATGTTCCATAATCTCTATTATTGCGTTTACACCAACTGTAGCCGAGTATGGACAGGCCAATGTGGCCACGATTGTCGATCGGGTCACCCGCTACACGGTGATCTTCCGCAACAATGACCGCTGGAAAGGTCCTTTTATAGCGCTGTATCAGATAATCCATAATCTTATGAGCCAGGCCGCCAAACCGATCAACGTGACACTGGCCACCCACATTCCAATAAAATAGAATATTCTTATGACGCTTAGCCGCATTAATGATACCCTTCTCCAGGATGAATTTTCCCACGGAATACCCAATATGAGTAAACCGTATACGCCAAGATCACAGGTATCAGAAAAGTCGCGCCAACCAACATAAAAACCTGACTGTTTTCAGGAGCCGCCGCTTCCCATATTGTAACTTCAACGGGCACAATATAAGGAAACATCGAAATCCCTAAGCCGACGAAGCTGAGGGTGAACATTGCAAGCGCGAGAACGAACGGCCAATAGTCGTGCTCTCTTACTTGTAGTGTCCTGAACATTCCGTAGGCGATCAGAAGGACTGCACCGGCGACCACGATCGCCAGTAAGATATTCCATCCTCCAATCCAACGGCTGTAATATCCGTCCTGAAGAAACGGGGTCCACAGGCTGATAATGCCGATGAATGCAACTGTACCGAGACCCAAAAACCAGGCACGGTTTCGCATTCGGGTCTGCAAAGGGCCGTTGGTCTTCATGACCAACCACGTTGCTCCCAGAAGCATGTACCCTATTGTCAGTGCGACGCCCACCGTGATCGAGAATGGCGTCAACCAGTCCCACCAACCACCCGCATAGCTGCGCGCCGCCTTGTCGATAGTGATACCTTGCAACAGCCCGCCAAGCGCGATTCCCTGCGCCAAGGTCGCGATGGTGGAACCGCCGATGAAAGCCAGGTCCCATACCGGGCGCCAACGCTGCGTACGCCAGCGAAATTCGAAGGCGACACCTCGAAAGATCAACGCCAGAAGCATGACGATAATCGGCACGTAGAGGGCGGGAAGGATCAGCGCGTAGGCCAGAGGGAACGCCGCAAAGAGGCCCCCGCCACCAAGAACCAGCCATGTCTCGTTGCCGTCCCAAACGGGAGCCACCGAGTTCATCATGATATCCCGGTCCTCGTTGTCGCCCTCAACTGCAAACAGCATCCCCAATCCAAGGTCGAAACCGTCAAGAACGACATAGACGAGCACTGCGAACGCAATGACGAATGCCCAGATTACGGTCAAGTCGAGCGACACACCTTCTGCTATCGGCATGGTCAATCTCCGGAAATACGGTTGCGATTGGACTTCATTGTCAGTTGCTGAGCGGGTGTGATGCCTGCAGTGCGGATGGGGCTGTCCATCTCCTCTGCCACGCTCGGCTCGCTCTGCATTGGCGGGCGACCCATTAGTCTGAGAATGTAATAGGTTCCTGCTCCAAAGACTGCGAAGTAGACGATGACGAAGGCCACGAGGGACGCACCGACGGCGGCAGCATCCAATGGTGCTGCGCTATCGGATGTCCGTAGATAGCCGTAGATTGTATAGGGTTGGCGCCCCACCTCTGTCGTAAACCAGCCGGCAAGGACGGCAATCAGGCCGGACGGCGTCATTAGAAGCGCGGCTCGATGAAGCAAGGGATGATCATAGAGGCGCCCGCGCATCCTTGCCCACAAAGACCACAGGCCGATGCCGAGCATACCGAATCCAATTGCGACCATGATCCTGAATGACCAGAATACGATGGCAACGGGTGGTTGCTCATCCCGTGGAACGGTATCAAGCCCCGCCAGAGGTGCGTTCAGTTCGTGCTTCAAGATCAGCGAGCTGAGCTTCGGGATGCCTACGGCATAGTCAAGGCGCTGTTCGTCCTGGTTCGGAATACCGAAAAGATAGAGCGGCGCACCGCCCGGATAGCTCTTGAAGTGCCCTTCCATGGCCATGACCTTGACTGGCTGGTGTTCAAGTGTGTTCAAGCCGTGCAAGTCACCCAGAAAGACCTGCACCGGCGCGAAAACTGTCGCCATCCACATCGCCATCGAAAACATCGTACGCGTCGCCGGACTCACCTTGGCGTTCCGCGCTCGTCCCTTTAGAAGATGAAGAGCTGCGACCCCTCCGACGACAAAGGCCGTGGTCAGATATGCGGCGGTAACGGTGTGCGCGAGTCGGTAGGGGAAAGACGGATTGAAGATAACTTGCCAGAAATCCGTTGGCAGGAATTGACCGGTTTCCGGGTCGATCTCAAAGCCCGCCGGCGTATGCATCCAGCTGTTGACGCTAAGGATCCAGAAGGCTGAAGCGGCCGTTCCAGCGGCCACTGCCATGCAAGCAATCATATGCAATGTCGGCCCGACGCGCTCTCTGCCGAACAACATGATGCCAAGGAAGCCAGCCTCCAGAAAAAATGCCGAGAGAACTTCATAGGCCATAGGCCCGCCGATTACCGGTCCTGCACGATCAGAAAACACCGACCAGTTCGTTCCGAACTGGTAGGACATGACAATTCCCGAGACGACCCCCATCGCAAAGGCGAGGGCGAAAATTTTTATCCAGTAGCGAAACAGATCAAGGTACTTGCTGTCTTTCGTCCAGAGCCACAGTCCGTTCAGAACAGCCAGAAAACTGGCGAGACCGATCGTGAATGCGGGAAACAGAAAATGAAAGCTGACAGTGAACGCGAACTGGATCCGCGCCAGAAGAACGGCGTCTGTAAATTCAAACATGTCTAGCCCTTCTACAAACCCCGCTATCGCGGGTGAAGACGGTGGCGGCAGGGAACTTGCCAAGATGAGGGCGGCACAGGTGGATCACTCCTGCACCTAAGCACACAGTGGAAGCGGCCAACCCGGTCCCTTGGCAGATTATTGCCTCCGTCCAACGAGTTCAGAGGTTCGTCGCAGCGCCCTCTGCGACCGAATTTCATATCGATGCAGGATACCGCCAGATTGATGTGATCCGTCCGGCGGTGTTCGTCAGGTTGCCCTGACATAGCTGCCCGGGGCGGGTTCGATCGGCTTCAGGCCTCCCTTTCCGGGTTGATAGGCCGGTACCTGTTCGCCATCGGCATGGCTGTCGATCCAATCCCGCCAGTGCGGCCACCACGATCCGTCGTGATGTTCAGCCCCGGCAAGCCAGTCCGAAGGCGATTCGGGATAGTCCGCGCGGGTCCAATAGCCGTATTTCTGTCGCTTCGAGGGTGGATTGATGACCCCGGCGATATGACCCGACCCGCCTAGCACGAAGGTGGTGTCGCCCGACAGCAGGCCGGTGGTCGGATAGATCGAGGACCAGACGGCGATGTGGTCTTCCTTGGTGGCCAGCACATAAAACGGGATGTCGATCTTGGAAATGTCGATCGGGACGCCGTCCATGGTCAGGTAGCCGGGTTGGCGCAGGCCGTTCTCGATATAGATCTTTTCAAGATACCACAGCAGCATCGCGGCGGGCAGGCGGGTGCTGTCGCTGTTCCAGAACAGCAGGTCGAAGGCCGGCGGTTTGCGGCCCATCAGGTAGTTCATGACATGGAACGACCAGATCAGGTCGTTCTCGCGGATCATCGAGAACATGTCCTGAAGGTGGTGATTTTCCAGATAGCCCTTTTCGGCCATATGCTCGCGCAGCACCTTGAGCCGGTCGCGGTCGATGAAGACGCCCAGTTCGCCGACATCGGTGAAATCGACCATGGTGGCCAGCGTCGTCGCGGTCTTCACGCGCTTGTCGCCCTTGGCGGCAAGATAGGCCAGTGTGGCGGTGACCAGAATGCCGCCGATGCAGAAGCCCAGGATGTCCACCTCGGATTCGCCGGTCGCCTTTTCCACCGCATCCAGCGCCGCGAGGGGGCCGTGGCGCATATAGTCCTCGAAGCTCATTGCGGCATGTTCCTTGGTCGGGTTGACCCAGGAGATCAGGAACAGGCTGTGCCCCTGTTCCAGCATATAGCGGACCAGGCTGTTATCGGGACGCATGTCGAAGATGTAGTATTTGTTGATCCACGGGGGCACGAAGATCAGCGGACGCTTGTGCTGGGTCTTGGTCAGCGGCGCATAATGGATCAGCTGCATCAATTCGTTCTGGAACACGACCTGACCCGGCGTGGTCGCCAGATCGCGGCCGACCTCGAAAGCCTCGGGGTCATGGGTGGCGATGGCCAGCCGGCCGTCGCCGCGTTCCATGTCTTCCAGCAGGTTGCGAAACCCGTCCAGCAGACTGCGCCCTTCGGTTTCAAGAAAACGATCCCGTGCCGCGGGATTGAGCGCCAGATAGTTGCTGGGCGACAGCGCGCTGAGCAATTGCCGGGTGTAGAACCTGACCCGCAGGCTTTCCTTGTCGCCCTGCGGCAGCGTGTCCAGCAACCGTTCGGCCGCCTGCTCGATGGCCAGATGCACGTCACGCAGTCCCCGGCTGACCGGATTGCTTGTCCAGCGCGGGTCGCGAAAGCGGCGGTCCTTGCTGTCTTCGCCCTTGCCGGTCCAGGCGCCGGCCCAAGCCTGCGCGCTGTCTTTCCACAGGTTCATCTGGAAATCCAGCATCGCCCAGGGATTGCGGGTCAGTTCCAGACCCGCGCGGGCATAGGCACTGGCCACGGATCTGGCATCGACAACCGAGAAATCCTGCCCGCTGGCTTTCGCCATCGCATTCGCCTGGCTGCGCACGGTCAATTCGCGCGCCCGTTCGATCAGGTCAACGAATTCCGCCGTCTGATCTGCTATCTGCGTCTGGTCCATGAATTCTCCTAGGTGTGATTGCCGCGCAGCGAGCATCCGCAGTATTATTGGCCTCCTGCGTTGTAGCTTTTCCGGCCAATCTCGCGCTCGCTTTGGGACGTTAGTCCGTTGATCTGGTGAGGATGACATGCAGGAATCCCGGCCCGTGGGCGCCGCGGACATAGCTCCCCTCGATATCGGTGGTGCCGCTGGGACCGGTGATCAGGATCGCGTTGCGCGGCGACGCCTGCTTGGCCATCAGCGCGGCGTAATCCTCGAGATGCGGCAGCAGCGTGTCGACGCGCAGCACGACGATGTGGTGCAGCGGCAGGAAGGACAGCAGCACCGGCGCATCCGGCCCCGAATGGACGACCAGCGATCCGCTTTCCGCAATGCCGCACAGGGCAAGCCCGAGGGCCGCAGGCTCGTCCGGCGCCAGGTCGCGATGGATCGCGACACCGCCCCAGTCCAGCCCCGCGAATTCGGCCGCCGGCTGCACGGCCAGCGATGCCGGCAGGCCATGGGTGTCCAGATAGCGGCGCAGCGCGGCCGGGATCGCGGCGATGTCCGGCAGATGCTCGATCGTGGTGCCAAGCGCGCCTGCCTTGCGGGCGAAGGCGTCGGCCAGATCGCCCGCTGCCGGCGCCAGACCGGGCCGGGTTGTCTCGGGGGCGTCCAGAAGGGACGCGGCCTCGGCTGCGATCGCCTCGGCCGTCCGGGCCGGCGTGGCACGGGCGGCGCGAATCGCGCCGAGAATGTCGTCGCGAGCGGTCATCGACGCCCTCCCTTCTGTGCCCTGGTCCTTCGATACTGGTCCATGAAGGTGCGCCCCGGCGGGCGTGGCATGTCGCGATAGCGGGTCCAGCCGCCGGCCAGCGGCAGGCGTGCGATCCAGCCACCCCGCCCGAACAGTCGCAGCGCCCGGACCCCGATCCGGCTGGCCAGCCGGTAGAGGGCCGGACGCCTTGCCAGCATCGCCCAGACCCCCAGCCCTGCCCGCAGCGTCCCCGGTTCCAGACCCTCGCGCCAGCTGCGCGACCGCCAGGCCCGCAGCAGCGTCGGCAGCGGAATGCCGACCGGGCAAACCTCTTCGCAGCGGCCGTTCAGCGTACAGGCATTCGGCAGATCGCGCGAGCCGGCCAGCCCGTCCAGCACCGGCGTCAATACCGAGCCCATCGGTCCGGGATAGGTGCCGCCATAGGCATGGCCGCCGATCTGGCGATAGACGACGCAGTGATTCATGCAGGCCCCGCAGCGGATGCAGCGCAGCATCTCGCGGAATTCGTCGCCCAGCATCCGCGTGCGGCCATTGTCGACCAGCACGATATGCATTTCTTCGGGGCCGTCGGCATCGCCCGGACGTTTCGGCCCGCAATGGAAGGTGGTGTATTGCGTCAGCTCGCCCCCGGTGGCCGAGCGGACCAGCAGCCGCAGCAGCGCGAATGCATGGGCGGTGCTGGGCACGATCTTCTCGATCCCCGCCGTCACGATATGGATGCGCGGCGGGGTGGTGGTCAGTTCGGCATTGCCTTCGTTGGTGACGGTGCAGGTCGCGCCCGTGTCGGCCACCAGGAAGTTCGCCCCCGAGATGCCGATGTCTGCGCCCAGGAATTTCGCCCGCAGTGCGCGCCGGGCGCTTTGCACCATCGTCGCCGGGTCTTCGGCGGCGGGGGGCGGCTGGTGGCCGGCCCTGAACAGCTCGGCCACCTGTTCGCGGGTCCGGTGCATCGCCGGCCAGATGATATGCGAGGGCGCCTCGCCGGCCAGCTGGATGATATGTTCCGCCAGATCGGTCTCGACCCGCTCGATTCCGGCATCGGCCAGCGCGTGGGGCAGCCCGATTTCCTCGCCCAGCATGGATTTCGCGCGCGTGACCAGCTTCGCATCCGCGTCAAGACAGATGCGGGTGACGATGGCGCGGGCCTCGGCGTCGGTGCGCGCCCAGTGAACCTTGGCGCCTGCGGCGGTCGCGTTGCGTTCGAACTGTTCCAGATAATGATCCAGATGCGCGATCACATGGTCCTTGATCGCGCGGCCACGCCGGCGGGCGGCGTCGAACTCGGGGAAGGCCGCGACGGCCGCCGCGCGCTTGGCCTCGGCGGTCCCTGTGGTGCGGTCGATGGCCAGTTTCAGCGTCCGGTCGGCCAGGGCGGCCTCGGCGCGGGCCTTGAAGGATGGCTGTGGTATTGGGTGCGACATGATCACGCCTCCTCGCCGATGGCCGGGCCGTCGGCGAGACCGGCCAGAACCTCGACGGTGTGGAAACAGCGGGTCCGCGCCCCCCGCCTGTGCAGCTTGCCCGCCATGTTCATCAGGCAGCCCAGATCGCCGCCCAGCAGCAGGTCGGCCCCGCTGCGCTCGACCGCCTCGGCCTTTTCGGTGACGATGGCGTTCGAGATCGGGGCGTATTTCACGCAGAACGTCCCGCCGAAGCCGCAGCAGACGTCATTGCCTTCCAGGCCGTGCATCTGAAGCCCCTCGATCTCGGCCAGCATCGCGCGCGGCTGCGCTGCCACGCCCAGATCGCGCAGCCCCGAACAGCTGTCGTGATAGGTCGCCGAGGCATCCAGCCGGCGCCCCTGCGGACGATAGCCCATCACGTCCACCAGAAAACTGGTGATTTCATGCGTTCTGGCGGCAAAGGCGCGGGCGCGGGCGGCCCAGTCCGGGTCGTCCGCCAGCAATTCGGGATAGCCATGCACCATCGTCGCCGCGCAAGAGCCAGAGGGCAGCACGACATGATCGAGCCCCTCGAAGGCGGCGATGGTCTGGCGGGCCAGATGCGCCGCATCGGCATCATCGCCACTGTTTAAGGCCGGCTGACCGCAACAGGTCTGCGCCGCCGGCACCTCGACGATGCAACCGGCTTCCTCCAGCAACTGGATGGCGGCAAAGCCGATCTGCGGACGGATGGCGTCGACAAGGCAGGTGACGAACAGACCCACCCTCGGATGTGGCTTTGCGGACATGGCGACCTCAGTTGTTGGCGGGGACGGTGGGCGCCCGGCCGCGATTGCGCGACATGGTGAACAGCACGATCACGGGCCAGATCAGTGCCGCAAGCCACCACGGATTAAGGCCGCCCGCGAGGAAGGCGAGGCCGATGAACCCGCCCTGGACGATGTAGTAGAACATCGGAATCAGGGTCATGCGGATGATCTCGCCCTCGCGGTCCACAAGGCCCACGGTGGCCGAGGCCGCCACGACATTGTGCACGCAGATCATGTTGCCCGCCGCCCCGCCGATCGCCTGAAGTGCCACAACGAAGCCTGCACCGGTCGCGCCCAGGCCGATCTGTTCGGCCGTCGAGAACTGGAACAGCGAGAACATCATGTTGCTGATCGTGTTCGACCCGGCCACGAAGGCACCCATTGAGCCAATCAGTGGCGCGAACATCGGCCATGCGCCTCCGACGACCGACGATACACCTTCGGCCAGCACGATCGGCATCGACGCCATCGTGGCGGACGCCGAGTTGATGAACACCTGCACCATCGGCACCGCCAGAAGCAGCGCCGGGGCGGCTGCGATCATGGTCGAGCCTGAGGAGCGCACAGCCTTGCCGAAATCGCCGACCCTCATCCTGTGGAACACCAGCGTGAACAGCGAGGCCAGGATCAGCACGGTGCCCGGCAGGTACAGCCATTGCACCCGCGCATTGATGCCCGACCCGAACAGGTCGTTGAAGGCCATCGTGCGCCCGGGCGCGGTCAGCCAGGCCTTGAGTTCGGGGATGGTGCGCGTCGCAACCAGCAGCAGTACCACGACGATGTAGGGTGTCCATGCCTTCAGCAGCGACATGACATGATGTCCAGCGCGGTGATCTTCGAGGTCGTCCAGCTTGCCGATCCATTTGCCATCCCACTGCTCGCGCGGCGGAAAGTCAAAGATGTCCTTCGGCATCAAGAAGCCGGCTCTGGCTGCGGGAACGACGATCAGCAATCCGATGATACCACCCACCAGGGACGGGAATTCGGGTCCGAGAAGGCTCGCGATGATCCAGTAGGGAACCGTGAAGGCCAACCCGGCGAACAGCGCGAACTTCCAGATCCTGAAGCCGTCGACAAAGCTGCGCCGGGCCCCGAAGAACCGCGTCATCATCCCGACCATGATCAGCGGGATGAGAAACCCTATCAGGCCATGCAGCGTGGCTACCTTGACGGCGATCTCGACCAGATAGTCGCCGAACGCCATCGGCGCGATGGTCTGCTCGACCAGGGCCTGCCCCGAAAGGCCGGTATTGACCCCCACGAGGATCGGCGTGCCGACCGCTCCGAAGGATACGGGGGTGCTCTGGATGATTAGTGACACCAGGACCGCCGCCATTGCAGGAAAGCCGATCGCCACCAGCAGCGGCGCCGCGATCGCCGCCGGCGTGCCGAAGCCCGATGCCCCCTCGATCAGCGATCCGAACAGCCAGGCGATGATGATGGCCTGCACCCGGCGGTCAGGCGAAATGCGCGTGAACCCCGCCCGGATCGACCGGATTCCACCGCTTTCCTCCAGTGTGTAGAGCAACAGGATGGCCCCGAAGATGATGTAGAGCAGGCTGACAGCGGTCACGGCGCCGTTTACCGTGGCGCCCAGCACCTTGTTGAAGTCAGTTCCCCAGACCAGCAGCGCGGTCGCGGCCGTGACCAGATAGGCGACGCCCATCGACAGCTTGGCAGACCGTGCCAGAACCACCAGCAGCAGAAAGACCGTGGCAATTGGAAGCAGGGCCAGAATGAATGTCAGAATACCAGGCATCTTTCCTCCTCACATGCGGGGGACCGTTTTGGACCGACTCGGTTCGGCAAAAGCGGATTATCCCCTCTTTTTTGCACTGCGATACCTATTCGATAATCGGCAGCAGCTTGTTGATGCTGTCCTTGGCGTCGCCATAGAACATGCGGGTGTTGTCCTTGAAGAATAGTGGATTCTCGATGCCGGAATAGCCGGTGCCCTGCCCGCGCTTGCTGACGAAGACCTGCTTGGCCTTCCAGACCTCCAGCACCGGCATGCCGGCGATGGGGCTGTTCGGGTCGTCCTGGGCCGCAGGATTCACGATGTCGTTGCTGCCGATGATGATCACCACATCGGTCGAGGGGAAATCATCGTTGATCTCGTCCATTTCCAGAACGATGTCATAGGGCACCTTGGCTTCGGCCAGCAGCACGTTCATGTGCCCCGGCAGACGGCCGGCGACGGGGTGAATGGCAAAGCGCACCTCCTTGCCGGCCGCGCGCAGCTTGCGAGTCAGCTCGCTGACCGCGCCCTGCGCCTGCGCCACGGCCATGCCATAGCCCGGCACGATCACCACGCTGTCGGCATCGTTCAGCGCCGCTGCCACACCGTCGGCGTCGATGGCAACCTGCTCGCCCTCGATAGCGGCCGCGGGGCCGGCCTCGCCACCAAAGCCGCCCAGGATGACGCTGACGAAATGGCGGTTCATCGCCTTGCACATGATGTAGCTGAGGATCGCACCCGAACTGCCGACCAGCGCGCCGGTCACGATCAGCAAGTCGTTGCCAAGCGTGAAGCCGATCGCCGCCGCCGCCCAGCCCGAATAGCTGTTCAGCATCGACACGACCACCGGCATGTCGGCGCCGCCGATGCCCATGATCAGGTGATAGCCGATGAAGAAGGCGGCCAGCGCGATGATGATCAGCCACAGGATCGCCGGACCCGTGCCCATGCAGTACAGGACGCCCAGCAGGATCGAGATACCCAGGGCCGTCGCGTTCAGCATGTGCCCGCCCGGCAGTTTCTTCGGCTTGCCGTCGACGCGGCCCGACAGCTTGCCGAAGGCCACCACCGAGCCGGTGAAGGTGACGCCGCCGATGAAGATGCCGAGGAACACCTCGATCTTCAGCATCGCGATCTCGGCCGGAGTCTTGTAGGCCAGCACGGCAGCAAAGCCCTGGAAGTCCTGCGCGACGCCGGCGGCCTTCAGACGCAGCACGCGGGCCAGTTCGATCTGCGCGTTGAAGCCCACGAACACGGCCGCAAGACCGACAAGGCTGTGCATCGCCGCGACCAGCTGTGGCATTTCGGTCATCTGCACGCGCTTGGCGACGACCCAGCCCACCGAACCGCCGATGGCGATCATGATGACGGACAGCAGCCAGTTGCCCGCGCCCGGCCCGAACAGAGTCGCCAGCACCGCCAGGGCCATGCCGACAATGCCGTACCAGATGGCCCGTTTGGCGCTTTCCTGACCCGACAGGCCGCCCAGGGCGAGGATGAACAGCACGGCGGCGACCACATAGGCGGCCGTGGTGAATCCGTATTCCATATGCCCCTACTCCTTACGACTTCTGGAACATGGCGAGCATCCGCCGGGTGACGAGGAAGCCCCCGAAGATGTTCACGCCTGCCATCAGCACCGCCAGCGCCCCCAGCAGCACCACCCACCACGAGCCCGAACCGATCTGCATCAAGGCGCCCAGGATGATGATCGACGAGATCGCGTTCGTGATCGCCATCAGCGGCGTATGCAGCGAATGGGCGACGTTCCAGATCACCCGGAAGCCGACAAAACAGGCCAGCACGAACACGATGAAATGCGCCATGAAGCTGGCCGGCGCAACCAGACCCACCAGCAGCAGCAGTAGGCCCGAGCCGACCAGCAGCGTGACCTGGCTCTTGGTCTCGGCCTTGAAGGCCGCGACCTCGGCGGCCCGGCGCTGCTCGGGCGTCAGTTCCTTCTTCTTCTCTTTCGGCTTCTGCGCCGCGATGGCCGCGATCTTGGGCGGCGGCGGCGGCCAGGTGACATCGTGGTCGCGGGTCACGGTGGCACCGCGGATCACGTCGTCCTCCATGTTGTGGGTGATCACGCCGTCCTTCTTCGGCGTCAGGTCGAACATGAAGTGGCGGATATTGTTGCCGTACAGCTCGGACGCCTGGGCACCCATCCGCGAGGGGAAATCGGTATAGCCGACGATGACCACGCCATTGTCGGTGACGATCCGCTGGTCGGGCACGGTCAGGTCGCAATTGCCGCCCTTTTCGGCAGCCAGATCGACGATGACGCTGCCCGGCTTCATCATGGCCACCATGTCGGCGGTCCACAGTTTCGGCGCATCCCGGCCTGGGATCAGCGCGGTGGTGATCACCACATCCATCTGCGGCGCCAGCTCGCGGAACTTCTCCAGCTGCTTTTCACGGAATTCCGGGCTGGACGGGGCCGCATAGCCGCCTGTCGCCGCGCCGTCCTGGGCCTGTTCCTCGAAATCAAGGAACACGAACTCGGCGCCCATCGATTCGATCTGCTCGGCCACCTCGGGGCGAACGTCAAAGGCATAGACCTGCGCGCCGAGGCTGACCGAGGTGCCGATCGCGGCAAGACCCGCGACGCCGGCGCCGACCACCAGCACCTTGGCCGGCGGCACCTTGCCCGCCGCCGTCACCTGGCCGGTGAAGAAGCGGCCGAAATTATTCGCCGCCTCGATGACTGCGCGATAGCCGGCGATGTTGGCCATCGAGGACAGCGCATCCATCTTCTGCGCGCGGCTGATCCGCGGCACCATGTCCATGGCGATGGCGGTGATGCCCTGCGACTTGGCGGCCTCGAGAAGGCCGGGGTTCTGCGCCGGATAGAAGAACGAGATCAGCGTCTGCCCCTCGCGCATCTGCCGGATCTCGGCCTCATCCGGTTGACGCACCTTGGCGACGACATCGACCGCCGCGATCAGATCGGCGGCACTTGCCTCGACCGTCACGCCGGCTTTGCGGTAATCCTCATCCGCAAAGCCGGCCCGCGCCCCGGCGCCGGCCTCGACAAACACCTCATGTCCCAGCTTCTGAAGATGTCCCGCGGAGGACGGTGTGATCGCCACCCGCGCCTCGCCCTCGAAACTCTCCTTCAAAGCGCCAATCTTCATGGCCGTCTCCTCCGTTCGGTATCGGGCATTGTCACAGACTGATCAGGTCTTGCGTTCATTCGTGACGACGGCGGCCATATCCACAGACAGCTTCTTAAATGCGTCCTCGGCGGCGGCTTGGGTCGCCTCAGAGTATTGCTGCATGAGCGCCACGGCCTTCTCTGCGGCGGCGGCATAGAGCGCGAGGCTATTCCCTGTCGCGTCGGACAAGCCCGACGTCTTGGTCTTTTCGAGACTTGCCCAAGTCTCACGAATGACATCATCAAAAAGCTTTGCGTGGCGCTCGAGTTGGTTGCGATAAAGGTTCATCGCTTGTTCGTTGGCCCGCGCCATCGCCTGAAGGCGGTCCTGATGGACCTTCATGATGGCTGCCGGATCAATACTTTCGAAGCCCTGGCTCTTGAACCATTCTCCGAAACGATCGCTGTTGAAGAAGGGGAAGAGCGTTTTCGGATCGATCGCCTTGAATGCCTGTGAAAAATCGGTGGTTGGGTTCTTGTCGGTCATCGGATGTCCTTGCATTTGACTACGTGAAGTAGATCGCTAGCCGTCACGTGATGGAAACTGGTTTCGACCATTCAGGACCGTTTCTTGGGTGGTATCAGATCGGTGATCGTGCCCTCGAACATCTCGGCGGCGAAGTTCACCGTTTCGCTTAGCGTCGGGTGCGGGTGGATCGTGTGGCCCAGATCGACCGCGTCGGCACCCATCTCGATGGCCAGCGCGACCTCGGCGATCAGGTCGCCGGCATTGGGGCCGACGATGGCGGCGCCGATGACGCGGTCATCCGCCTCGTCGAAGATGACCTTGGTGATGCCCTCGGACCGTCCCAGCGACAGCGATCGCCCCGAGGCCGCCCATGGAAAGACCCCCTTGCCAATCTTGCGCCCTTCGGCCTTGGCGGTGGTCTCGGTGACACCCACCCATGCCACTTCGGGATCGGTATAGGCGACCGAAGGGATCACACGCGCATCGAAATGACGGTTGTGGCCCGATGCCGCCTCGGCCGCCACCTTGCCCTCGTGCACCGCCTTGTGAGCCAGCATCGGCTGACCGACGACATCGCCGATCGCGAAGATATGCGGCACATTGGTCCGCTGCTGGCTGTCCACGGCGATGAAGCCGCGATCATCCACCGCGACGCCCGCACCATCGGCGTTGATCAGCTTGCCGTTCGGGCGGCGACCGACTGCCACCAGGATCTTGTCGAAGCTGTCGGTCGTGCTGGCGCCGGATGCATCCTCGAAGGTGACCTTCAACCCGTCGGCCTCGGCCGCGACCGCCGTGACCTTGGTCTTGAGAAGGATCTTCTCATAGCGGCCTTCGATCCGCTTGTGCAGCGGCTTGACGATATCCTTGTCGGCGCCGGGGATGATCTGGTCCATCAGTTCCACGACCGTGATCGCGGACCCCAGCGCATCATAAACGCAGGCCATTTCCAGACCGATGATTCCGCCGCCCAGAACCAGCAGGCGTTTCGGGATACCGTCCAGCTCCAGCGCGCCGGTCGAGTCGATCACCCGCGGGTCGTCATGGGGGATAAACGGCAGCTGCACGGGTTCCGAGCCCGCCGCGATGACGCATTGGTCAAAGCTGACCGTGGTCTTCTTGCCGTCATCATCGACCTCGATCATGTTCGGGCCGGTAAACCTGCCATAGCCCGACACCACCTGAACCTTGCGGCCCTTGGCCAGACCGTTGAGACCGCCGGTCAGTTGCTTGACCACCGAATCCTTCCAGCCGCGCAGCCTGTCGAGATCGACCGACGGCTCGCTGAACGTGATGCCGTGGCCGGCCATTTCCTCGGTCTCGGTGATCACCTTGGCGGCGTGCAGCAATGCCTTGGACGGGATGCAGCCGACGTTCAGGCAGACCCCGCCAAGCGTCGGGTTCTTCTCGATCAGAACGACTTTCTTGCCCAGATCGGCCGCCCTGAAGGCAGCCGTGTATCCACCGGGGCCAGAGCCGAGGACGACGATCTCGCCGTGGACGTCGCCTGGACCCTTGGCAGTTCCGGTCGCGACGACCGGGGCCGCGGCAGGGGCGGCTGCGGCGGGCGCAGCGGCGGGCTTGCCGCCAGCGGCCTCGGCACCCGCTGCCTCCAGCGTCAGGATCAGCGCGCCCTGCGAGACGCGATCACCCTCCTTGAGGGCGATCGAGACGACCTTGCCGGCGGCGGGCGAGGGAACCTCCATCGTTGCCTTGTCGGATTCCAGTTCGATGAGGGGGTCTTCCTTCGACACCTCGTCGCCCACCGCCACGAGGACGGTGATGACGGGCACGTCGGAAAAATCGCCGATGTCGGGGACAGTGACTTCCATGTTCAACCCCTTCCTCAGAGCATGATCCGGCGCACGTCGCCGAGCAGATGTTTCAGTGTCGCGGCAAAGCGGGCGGCCAGCGCGCCGTCGATCGCCCGATGGTCATAGCTGAGCGACATGGGCAGCATGTTGCGCGGCACAAAGGCCTCGCCATTCCAGACCGGCGCCATCCTGGACCGGGTCAGGCCCAGAATCGCGACCTCGGGGGCATTGACGATCGGGGTGAAGGCGGTGCCGCCGATCCCGCCCAGCGACGAGATGGTGAAGGTCGCGCCCTGCATGTCGGCCGATTTCAGTTCTCCGGCGCGGGCCTTCGCGCTGAGATCGCCCAGCTCCTTCGAGATGTCGATGATGCCCTTGCGATCGGCATCCTTGATGACCGGCACCACCAGCCCGTTCGGCGTGTCCGCCGCAAAGCCGATGTTGTAGTAGGACTTGCGGATCAGCTTGTCGCCGTCGGGATGGATCGACGAGTTGAATTCCCAGTGCTTCTTCAGCGCCGAGACGCTGGCCTTGACCACGAAGGCCAGCAGGGTGACGCGATACCCCTCCTTCTTGGCCTCGTCGTCCAGTTCCTTGCGATACCTGTCGATCTCGGTGATGTCGGCCTCTTCCTGATGGGTGACATGCGGCACGTTCAGCCAGGACCGATGCAGCGCGGGCCCCGAGATCTTCTTGATGCGGGCCATCTCGACATTCTCGACCGGTCCGAATTTCGAGAAGTCGATCACGGGGATCGGCGGGATCCCCATGCCACCCTGCGCGGCGCCGCCGGTGGCTGCCGAGGGCGCGCTGGCGGCCTTGAGCAGCGCGATCACGTCGTCGCGCAGGATGCGGCCCTTGCGCCCGGTGCCGTTGACCTTGCCGATGTCGATGCCGACCTGCCGCGCGAAGGCCCGGACCGAGGGCGAGGCATGGGCCTTGCCGAAGCCCGAATCCGTCACCGCACTGGGTTGCCCCCCGGCAGGCGGGGCGGCTGCGGCGGGGGCGGCGGACGCCGCCCGTTCGGGCGCGGCGGCCGGCGCGGCGGCCGGGGCCGGCGCTGCGGTCCCGGCATCCTCGCCTTCGACCGTCAGGATCAGCACGCCTTCCGAGACCTTGTCGCCTTCCTTGACCCGGATCGAGGCGACCTTGCCCGCCACCGGGCTGGGCACCTCCATCGTGGCCTTATCGGATTCAAGCTCGATCAGCGGGTCTTCCTTGGCGACGCTGTCGCCGACCTTCACCAGAACCGAGACCACCGGAACATCCGAGAAATCGCCAATGTCCGGCACGTTAACGTCGATTGCCATTTTCCTGTCTCCTCGTCCCGGTTCAGACCAGCCGGGGGTTCGGCTTGTTGCCGTTGATCTCGTATCTGCCAAGCGCATCGCGCAGCGTCGCCTCGTCGATCTCGCCCTCGCGGAACAGGTCGACCATGGCGGCGGCGGCGATGTGGTTCGCATCCACCTCGAAGAAGCGCCGCAGGTTCACCCGGCTGTCCGAGCGGCCGAAGCCGTCGGTGCCCAGCACCGTGAAGCGTCCGGGCACGAAGGCGCGGATCTGCTCGGCATAGTTCTTCATGTAGTCGGTGACCGCCAGAACCGGGCCGGTCGCCTTCGACAGTGCGCGCGTGACATAGGGCACCCGCTGTTCGGCCAGCGGGTTCAGCCGGTTCCAGCGCAGCACGTCCTGGCCCTCGCGCGCCAGCTCGTTCAGGCTGGTCGCGGACCAGATGTCGGCGGTGACGCCGTAATCCGCCGCCAGCATGTCCGCCGCCGTGATCGCCTGCATCAGGATGGTGCCCGACCCCATCAGGTTGACATGCGCCTTGCCGGGCCTCTTCACCTCGCGGAAACGGTAAAGGCCGCGGATGATGCCCTCCTCGACGCCTGCCGGCATGTCGGGATGGGCATAGTTCTCGTTCATCAGGGTCAGGTAGAAATAGACGTCCTCCTGATCCTGATACATCCGCTTCAGCCCGTTCTGGACGATCACCGCGACCTCGTACTGGAAGGTCGGGTCATAGCTGATGCAGTTGGGGATCGTTCCGGCAAGGATGTGGCTGTGTCCGTCCTCGTGCTGCAACCCCTCGCCGTTCAGCGTCGTGCGGCCGGCGGTGCCGCCCAGCATGAAGCCGCGGGCGCGGCTGTCGCCGGCCGCCCAGGCCAGATCGCCGATCCGCTGGAACCCGAACATCGAATAGTAGATGAAGAACGGGATCATCGGCACGCCGTGATTGGAATAGGAGGTCGCCGCGGCGATCCAGTCGGCCATCGCGCCGGCCTCGTTGATGCCTTCCTGCAGCACCTGCCCGTCCACGGACTCGCGATAGTAGGACATCTGCTCGCGATCCTCGGGCGTGTATTTCTGCCCCTCGGGATTGTAGATCCCGACCGAACGGAACAGCCCCTCCATCCCGAAGGTGCGGCTTTCGTCGGGCACGATCGGCACGACATGCTTGCCGATGTTCTTGTCGCGGATCAGCGTGGTCAGGACGCGCACGAAGGCCATCGTGGTCGAGATCTCGCGCTCGCCGCTGCCCACAAGCTGTGCCTTGAAGGCATCCAGGCCCGGAATCTCCAGCCGTGGCGATGCGGCGATGCGCTGCGGGAAATCGCCGCCCAGCGCCTTGCGGCGGTCCTCAAGATAGGCCTTCTGGGCGTTGTTCAGCGTGACGAAGGGCGCCTTGGGCAGATCCTCGTCCGAGACCGGGATCTTGAAGCGGTCGCGGAAGGCGCGCAACTGGTCCTCGGCAAGCTTCTTCTGCTGGTGGGTGGTGTTCTGGCCCTCGCCCGCGGTGCCCATGCCATAGCCCTTGACCGTCTTGATCAGCAGGCAGGTCGGCTGGCCCTTCGTGTCCGAGGCGCGACGGAAGGCGGTATAGACCTTTTCGGGATCATGGCCGCCGCGGCTGAGGCTCCAGATCTGCGCGTCGGTCCAGTCCTCGACCAGCGCGGCGGTTTCGGGATACTTGCCGAAGAAATGCTCGCGGATATAGGCGCCGTCCTTCGACTTGAAGGTCTGGTAGTCGCCGTCGACCGTCTCGTCCATCAGCTGGCGCAGCCGCCCGGTCGTGTCGTTTTCAAGAAGCTGGTCCCAGCCCTTGCCCCACAGAAGCTTGATGACGTTCCAGCCCGCGCCGCGGAAATCGCCCTCGAGCTCCTGCACGATCTTGCCATTGCCGCGCACCGGGCCGTCCAGGCGCTGGAGGTTGCAGTTGACCACGAAGATCAGGTTGTCCAGCCGTTCGCGCACCGCCAGGTCGATGGCGCCGCGGCTTTCGGGCTCGTCCATCTCGCCATCGCCGAGAAAGCACCACACCTTGCGGTCGGCCATGTCGATATGGCCGCGGTTGTGCATGTATTTCATGAACCGCGCCTGGTAGATCGCCATCAGCGGGCCCAGCCCCATGCTGACGGTCGGGAACTGCCAGTAGTCGGGCATCAGCCAAGGGTGCGGATAGGACGACAGCCCGCCGCCCGCGACCTCGGACCGGAAGTTCAGCAGCTGGTCCTCGGTGATCCGGCCCTCCATGAAGGACCGCGCATAGATGCCGGGCACGACATGGCCCTGGAAAAATACCAGATCGCCGCCGTGGATGGCCGAACGGGCGCGCCAGAAATGGTTCAGCCCGACATCGTACATCACCGCCGACGAGGCGAATGAGGCGATGTGGCCGCCATATTCGCTGGATTCCTTGTTGCGCCGCACCACGGTCGCCATGGCGTTCCAGCGGTTGATCGTGCGAATGCGCCATTCCATGTCCAGATCGCCGGGAAACTCGTGCTGATCCTCGGCGAGGATGGTGTTCTGGTAGGGCGTCGTTGCGGAAAAGGGCAGTGTCGCACCGGCCGCGCGGGCCTGCTGGACGGCCTTGTCCAGCAGGAAATGCGCGCGGTTGGGGCCGTCGCGTTCGATCACGTCGGCGACCGCATCCTGCCATTCCTGCGACTCGACCGGATCGATGTCGGGACCAAGCTCTGTCATCATTGGCTTCCTTTAGCTGAAGAACTGCCCGCCATTCGCGCTGATGGTCGAGCCTGTGATGAAGCCCGCATCGTCGGAGGCGAGGAAGACGACGCAGCGGGCGATTTCCTCGGGTTCGCCGAGGCGGCCGACCGGGATCTGCGGGATGATGCGCTCGTTCAGGACCTTCTCGTCGATGGCGCGGACCATCTCGGTGCCGATATAGCCGGGGCAGATCGCGTTGACGGTGATGCCGGCGCGGGCGCCCTCCTGGGCCAGCGCCTTGGTGAAGCCCAGGTCGCCGGCCTTGGCGGCGGAGTAGTTCGCCTGGCCGGCCTGGCCCTTCTGGCCGTTGATCGAGCTGATGTTGATGATCCGCCCGAACTTGCGGTCGCGCATCCCGCCCCAGGCCGGGTGGGTCATGTTGAACAGCCCGGTCAGGTTGGTGTCGATGACCTCCTTCCACTGCTGCGGGGTCATCTTGTGGAACATCGAATCGCGGGTGATGCCGGCATTGTTGACCAGCACGGCGACCGGTCCCAGATCCGCCTCGACCTGGGCGATGCCGGCGGCGCAGGCGTCGTAATCGGCCACCGACCATTTGTAGGTCCTGATCCCGGTCTCGTCGGTGAAGGCCTTCGCGGCCTCGTCATTGCCGGCGTAATTCGCCGCCACCGTATAGCCCGCCTCCTTCAGCGCCTTGGAAATCGCCGCGCCGATCCCGCGCGAGCCCCCCGTCACCAGTGCAACTTTCGACATGGTTCCCCCTTCTCCTGCGTAAATGTCGTTCAAATCCCGCTATCCGACCGGGTGCCGGCGCATCAGCCTTGCGCGCCGGCGGCCGAATCCGGGTGTTCCTGTCGTCGATCAGCGTTCGAGGCACATGGCCACGCCCATGCCGCCGCCGATGCACAGCGTCGCAAGGCCCTTGGCGGCATCGCGGCGCTTCATCTCGAACAGCAGCGTGTTCAGGACCCGGCAGCCCGAGGCGCCGATCGGATGGCCGATGGCAATGGCGCCACCATTGACGTTCACGATGGCGGGGTCCCAGCCCATGTCCTTGTTGACCGCGCAGGCCTGCGCCGCAAAGGCCTCGTTCGCCTCGACGAGATCGAGATCCCCGACCGACCAGCCGGCCTTTTCCAGCGCCTTGCGGCTGGCCGGGATCGGGCCGGTGCCCATGATCGCCGGGTCGAGGCCGGCGGTCGCATACGAGGCGATGCGGGCCAGCGGCGTCAGCCCGCGGCGGGCGGCCTCTTCCTCGGTCATCACCATCACTGCGGCGGCACCGTCATTCAGGCCAGAGGCATTGGCCGCTGTCACCGAGCCGTCCTTGGTGAAGGCCGGGCGCAGCTTCTGCATGGCGTCGAGCGTGGCGCCGTGGCGGATGTATTCGTCCTTGTCCACGACCGTGTCGCCCTTGCGGGTCTTGACCGTGTAGCCCACGATCTCGTCGTCGAAACGGCCTTCCTTCTGCGCCGCCTCGGCCTTGTTCTGCGAGGCGACCGCGAATTCGTCCTGCTGGTCGCGGCTGATCTGCCATTTCTGCGCGACGTTCTCGGCGGTCTGGCCCATGTGGTAGCCGTTGAAGGCGTCCCACAGCCCGTCGCGGATCATCGTGTCGATCATCTGCATGTCGCCCATCTTCTGGCCGGCGCGCAGATAGGCGGCATGGGTGGCCAGCGACATGCTTTCCTGTCCGCCCGCCAGCACGATCGTCGCATCGCCCAGCATCACCTGCTGCGCGGCAAGACCGACGGCGCGCAGACCCGAGCCGCAGACCTGGTTGATCAGCCAGGCCGAGGATTCCTGCGGCAGGCCGGCCTTGATATGCGCCTGGCGGGCCGGGTTCTGGCCTTGCGCGGCGGTCAGCACCTGGCCGAGGATGGTCTCGCTGACCTCTGCCGGGTCGACGCCCGAGCGGGATACCACCTCGCGCAGCACCGCCGCGCCGAGGTCGTGGGCCGGCACGTTCGCGAACGCGCCCATGAAACTGCCGACCGGCGTGCGGGCAGCGGACACAATAACGGCTTTGGTCATGGAGTTTCTTTTCCTCAATGGATGTCAGCGGTTCGGGTTAGTTCCATCTCTGTGCTTCTGGAGTCTTTCGACGCATCATCTCCCGCTCACACAGGGCACCTTGTCTGGAATGGCGGGCGTCCCATCAGAGACCGTGTGTGAAAAGAAAGTGAGCCATGCGATCGAAACCGCGAGGACATATCCACATTACGCCATCGATTTTAGCAGGATCCGGAATATGCTTATGGCAGAATCACCCGCTTGCGTTGTCTGGAGGCGCCGCCTCCCTCAGCGACCCCACATCGCAATACGCTTGAGCGCGCTTGTTGGCGATGGTATATACGGTTTACCAATACGTTAAGTCAATAATAAAATTTACCACTTTGCGGCGCGGCAGATGATGCCAGTAGGGAAGATGAATGTGGGGAATGTTGCAATCCGCCCACGAAATCTCTCCAAGATGCTGTTGTTGAAAGGAGATTTTGATCCCGGCTGATCTTCCCCTATCCTTGGCTCCGGAGCCGGCGTAAATTGAGCGTGGGACTTTCTCCTGGAGGATGCGGCCAACATGATCGCCAAGGATGTGTTCGATCCGATTGACCACGAATCGATCGTCGATGCCTTGGTTAGCAAGGTCGAATCGATGATCGTTGATGGTGTATTGAAGGATGGAGTGCGCTTGCCGTCCGAACGCGAATTGGCTGAAGCATTCGGCGTTTCAAGGCCGAAGGTACGCGAGGCCTTGCACATCCTTGAAGACAGAAATCTAGTAACAGTCAGGCACGGTGATGGTACTTATGTTGCAGAACTGACCGGGCGAGCAATGTCTCCGGCTATGCTATCCCTCTATGCCCGTCATGGAGACGCCCTTTACGATTACCTCGAATACCGTCGCGAACAGGAAGGATTTGCGGCCCGTCTGGCGGCCGAACGTGCCACACAGGCCGACAAGTATCGTCTGGCCGCGATACGGGCCGAACTCGAAAGTTCATGGGAGACCGAAGATCCCGACGCCGCCCGGGAAGCAGATTTCCGGTTACACGTCGCAGTTGTTGACGCCAGCCATAACACAACCCTTATCCACATGATGGCATCGGTATATGACCTCACGCAGAGAGGCATATTCTATAATCGAGAACTTCTCCGAACTTTTGACAATAGCGGACGCAACTTGCTGGATCAGCATCTGGAGATCATTGACGCCATAATTGCTGGTGACATAGAACGTGCAGAAAAAGCCGCCCGCGACCATATCGACTTCGTGGAACAGTCGTTGAGGCTTGGCCAAGAGCTGCAACGACGTGAGCGACGCGCGGCGATGAGAATGAAATCAAACGAATGATCTGAAGCCACTGTGCCACTAATTTGTGACATTTCAGAATTTAGCACTTGGGTGCAGAGGAGCAGTGTTCCGAGCGATTCGTTCGCTCTTTTGTTTTTAGTGGGGGGAAGGGTAATATGTTCCGTATTTGCGATGGCGCGACTGCCGCCGAAGGATATTGCTGTCCGACCGTTGTACTGGTAGGCACATCTTTCCAGTTTTCCGACCGGCTTATTAAACTACTTAAGGTTGATTTTGACGATATTTATTTCGAACGCTCAATGGATAGCAATATTGTCCTGGAGCACGAAACGCAGCCCAGAGTGATAATCGTCCACGAATCATGCGACGATCTGGAAGGTCGGATCAGCCTGTTTCAGCGCAAGTTGCCCAAAACCCAAATCGCCGTGGCCTGCAGCGATACAAGGGGTCTGATGCCGGAGGGGGCAGAATCCTACGCTAAGGCGTAGTTTTGGCCGAATTCCGCTGCAGCGTCCTGTAGACGGTCGGTCTTGAGACGGAGAAGAGCTCAGCGAGATCGCTGATGGAATATTCGCCGGAGGCGTGCATCCGGCTCAGTTCTTTTTGTTGTTTTTCCGAGAGTTTCGGCTGTTTTCCACGGAGTTTGCCCTTGGCACGGGCGATGGACATACCTTCGCGGGTGCGCATGCGAATGAGGTCGGCCTCGAACTCGGCGAAGGTGGCGAGGATGTTGAAGAACATCTTTCCCATCGGGTCAGTCGGATCGTAGACCGATGTGCCGAGGGCAAGCTTGACGCCCTTCTTTTCCAACTGATCCGCGATGGCCCGTGCGTCCGGGACCGAGCGCGCGAGGCGATCGAGCTTCGGCACAACCAGAACGTCGCCGGCGCGCACGGCGGCGAGCGCCTGGTCGAGACCGGGTCGGGCGCGGTTTGCGCCGGTCAGGCCGTGATCGGTGTAGATGCGATCTTCGGTTGTTGATTGCCACTGAGAATTGACCCGGCATTGTCACCGAGATCTGACCCACCCGGTTGTTATGTTCTGCGCGTCATGTTGGCGTCAATGCAGATGTCTCCTTTCGTTTCTTTTTCGCCGTCTC
>NZ_JAHKNG010000003.1 GCF_018860165.1 Paracoccus marinaquae | reverse complement strand
AAACAGGATCACGGTTTTAGGGAAATGCGCGCCCTTGAAGGAAACCGTCATTACACCATCTTCCCCTTCCGAAGTCCGACAGGATCATACTTCACCTGACCGGCTGAGGAAAACTCGCGACAAAGCCTGCCGTCGATCAGAGCGTATTCGAGGTCAGCGTCATCGCTCATGGCTTTGAAAAGACTCTCGAAAACACCAGCCTTCGCCCATCGGCGGAAGCGACGGAACTGGCTGTTCCAGTTGCCGAAACCGGGCGGCAGGTCGCGCCATGGAGATCCAGTGCGCACACGCCAGAACACCGCTTCCAGAAACAAGCGATTATCCTTGGCCGTCACACCGGCATCGCTGCTCTTCCCCGGCAGATGCGGTTTAAGCCGCTGCCAAACTTGATCCGTCAGCACGAACCGTTCTTCGTTCATTCAAACCTCCCTTTGGGAAGCTTGAATCAGAAATCAGGCAGGGTGAAAACCTTGAATGTCCACGGACCCTAGTCCGGTGCTGGCGCGGGAAGGACATGGAGGTGAGAGCGTTGTGTTCGCTGGCACCCATGAACTCAACAAACGCGCAGACAGAGAAGTAAGCACTGCCACACCAATTGCCACACAATGAGATGGGTTGGTTTTATATAATCATATGATATTATTGAATTATTTTAAATTATCCGCGCAAAGCGACGGACTTCGTCTCCGGGTAATAGGTCTGTTCGACAACACCGATCCGCCTGATCGCATCCAGACGGGGCATCCCTTGCCCCGTCAGAACCTCAACCTGACGCCATTTCGACACAATCACTTCCGGCTTCGGTCGCTTGTTTGCCATTCTCGATCCTCCGTTTCCTAACCATAACGGCGGACCACTTCACTGGGGGAGGATCAGAAATCGCGAGGCAGGATATCGACTCCAGAGAGTATCTGGAGCAAGCGGAAGCGGAAACACCCGTCCTGTTCCTGCGAACCACTGGGGGCTGACCAACACATCAGACCATCGGGCAGCACACGCCATCGGAAGCTTGTCCTCAAGCCTGCAATGACCTCACCCCGACTTCCCCCTCTTCCCGCGACCTGATGGCCGCCACTGCCGCGATGCTGCCTGCCGCGGTGGTGTAATAGGGGATCTTGTCATAGAGGGCGACGGCGCGGATCTCGCGGCTGTCGGCGATGGCCTGGGCGCCCTCGGTGGTGTTCAGGACCATCGCGATCTCGTTGTTCTTCAGCCGGTCGACGATGTTCGGGCGGCCCTCATAGACCTTGTTCACGCGGGTCGATTCGACGCCGTGCCGGGCGAGGAAATCGGCCGTGCCGGAGGTGGCCAGCAGCGCAAAGCCCATCGCCACCAGGTCGCGGGCGGCATCGGCCATGGCCCCGGTCTTGTCGGCGTCGCGGATCGAGACGAAGACCAGCCCGGATTGCGGCAGGGTCACGCCGGCGCCAAGCTGGGATTTCAGGAAGGCGCGCGGGAAGTTGCGGTCCCAGCCCATCACCTCGCCGGTCGAGCGCATCTCGGGGCCGAGCAGCGTATCGACGCCGGGGAAGCGGGCGAAGGGCATCACCGCCTCCTTGACCGAGAACCAGGGCGTGTTCGGGTCGGCCAGCGTCAGCGGGTCGGCCAACGGCAGGTCATCCTCGGGGCCGACGCCCTTCGGATAGGCCGCGCGGGCGGGGAAGTTCGACAGCGGCTCGCCCGCCATCAGCCGCGCGGCGATCGAGGCGATGGCGCTGTCGGTGGCCTTGGCGACGAAGGGCACGGTGCGGGAGGCGCGGGGGTTCACCTCGAGGACGTAGATATCGCCGTCCTTCAGCGCGAACTGCACGTTCATCAACCCGCGGACCTGCAGCGCGCGGGCCATCGCCCCGGTCTGGCGCTTGAGTTCGGCGATGGTGGCGGCGTCCAGCGTGTGCGGGGGCAGCGAGCAGGCCGAATCGCCGGAATGGACGCCCGCCTCCTCGATATGTTCCATGATGCCGGCGACATGCACCGCCTCGCCGTCGCAGAGCGCGTCGACATCGACCTCGATCGCGCCGGTCAGGTAGCTGTCCAGAAGCACCGGGTTCCTGCCGCTGACCGAGACCGCCTCGGTGATGTAGCGCTTCAGCTGGTCCATGTCGCGCACGATCTCCATCGCGCGGCCGCCCAGCACATAGGAGGGGCGGATGACCAGCGGGAAGCCGATGCGTTCGGCGATCTCGATCGCCTGGGCGTCGCTGTGGGCGATGCCGTTGATCGGCTGGCGCAGGTTCAGGTCGTGGAGCAGCCTCTGGAAGCGTTCGCGGTCCTCGGCCAGGTCGATGGCGTCGGGGGTGGTGCCGAGGATCGGGATGCCCTCGGCCTCGAGCGCGTTGGCGAGTTTCAGCGGCGTCTGGCCGCCGAACTGGACGATGACGCCGTGAAGGGTGCCGTTCTGCCGTTCGGTGCGCAGGATTTCGAGGACATGTTCAAGCGTCAGCGGCTCGAAATAGAGCCGGTCCGAGGTGTCGTAATCGGTCGAGACGGTTTCGGGGTTGCAGTTGATCATGATCGTCTCGAACCCGGCCTCGGTCAGCGCGAAACAGGCGTGACAGCAGCAGTAGTCGAATTCGATCCCCTGGCCGATGCGGTTCGGGCCGCCGCCGAGGATCACGACCTTTTTCGCCGCGGTGGGGCGGGATTCGCATTCCACATCGCCCATCGCCGGGGATTCGTAGGTGGAATACATATAGGGGGTCTGGGCCTCGAATTCGGCGGCGCAGGTGTCGATGCGCTTGAACACCGGGCGGATGTCGAGGGCGGCGCGGGCGCGGCGGATCGCGGCCTCGTCACGGCCGGTCAGGGCGGCGAGGCGGGCATCCGAAAAGCCCATCATCTTGAGGCCGCGCAGGGCCTCGGCATCCTTGGGCAGGCCGGCCTCGCGGATCGCGGCCTCGGCCGCGACGATCTCGCGGATGCGGCTGAGGAACCAGGGGTCGAAATGGGTGATGCGCTGGATTTCGTCGTCGCCGAGGCCGAAGCGCATGGCCTGGGCGATGACCCGCAGCCGGTCGGGGGTCTGCAGCGACAGCGCCTTGATGACCGCGGGCTTGCCTTCGTCGGCGGCGCCGGGGATGGTGATCTCATCGAGGCCGGTCAGGCCGTTCTCCATGCTGGCCAGCGCCTTCTGCAGGCTTTCGTGGAAGCTACGGCCGATGGCCATGACCTCGCCCACGGATTTCATCGCGGTGGTCAGTTCGGGCTTCGAGCCGGGGAATTTCTCGAAGGCGAAGCGCGGGATCTTGGTCACGACATAGTCGATACTGGGCTCGAAACTGGCCGGCGTGACGCGGGTGATGTCGTTGTCCAGCTCGTCCAGCGTATAGCCCACGGCCAGTTTCGCGGCGATCTTGGCGATCGGGAACCCCGTCGCCTTCGACGCCAGCGCCGACGAGCGGCTGACCCGCGGGTTCATCTCGATCACCACCATGCGGCCGTCGGCCGGGTTGATCGCCCATTGCACGTTCGAGCCGCCGGTCTCGACGCCGATCTCGCGCAGGACCGCGATGCTGCCATTGCGCATCCGCTGGTATTCGCGGTCGGTCAGGGTCAGCGCCGGGGCCACGGTGATGGAATCGCCGGTATGCACGCCCATCGGATCGACGTTTTCGATGGAGCAGACGATGATGGCATTGTCGGCGCGGTCGCGCACCACCTCCATCTCGTATTCCTTCCAGCCCAGCAGGCTTTCATCGACCAGAACCTGCGCGACCGGCGAGGCGTCGAGGCCCGAGCGCACGATGCGTTCGTAATCGTCGCGGTTATAGGCGACGCCGCCGCCGGTGCCGCCAAGGGTGAAGGCGGGACGGATGATCGCGGGCAGGCCGATATCCTCCAGCGCCTCCATCGCCAGCGCGACACCGGCGGACACGTCGTATCGGCCATTGGCGTGCTTCGGCGCCGAGACGATGGTGGCGCGCGGGTTTTCCAGCCCGATGCGGTCCATCGCCTCGCGGAACAGCTTGCGGTCCTCGGCCATCTCGATGGCGGAACGCTGTGCGCCGATCAGTTCCACCCCATAGCGGTTCAGCGCCCCCGAATCGGCCAGCGCCAGGGCGGTGTTCAGGCCGGTCTGCCCGCCCATGGTTGGCAGCAGCGCGTCGGGCCGTTCCTTGGCGATGATCTTTTCGACGATCTCGGGGGTGATCGGCTCGATATAGGTGGCGTCGGCCATTTCCGGGTCGGTCATGATCGTCGCCGGGTTCGAGTTCACCAGGATCACCCGGTAACCTTCTTCGCGCAGCGCCTTGCAGGCCTGCGCCCCGGAATAGTCGAATTCGCAGGCCTGCCCGATGACGATCGGCCCCGCCCCGATGATCAGGATCGATTTGATATCGGTTCTTTTCGGCATGGGAGGCTCCGGACGGTCTGGGATGGGCGCAAATCGTCCGGGGTTATAGTCATGCGCGGCCGGGGCGCAAGGTCGGAAGGACCCTGCCGGCCAATTTGGATCGTCCCACCGGTCGCGGCCCGATCATCGGCGGTCATGCCATCGACTGCGCGGGGAACGCCCCGCGCCCGGCGCGCCGGCCCTCAGCCCGACAGAAGCGTCAGGGCGGCGCTGTAGCGGCTCTGGACCGGCGAGGCCTCAAGCTGCGATCTGGCCAGGAAATTCCGCACCAGGCGGTCGATGCCGTCCGCGGTCGTCAGATCGGCAAAGGCGGCACTGCCGAGGAAACGTTCGGACGCCCTGGTGAATTCCTCAAGCTGGCGGTCGATCGGCAGCTTGCCATAGGCACTGCCGAAACCGAAGGCGCCCTCGAACACCTTGCGCAGCGGCGGGTTGCCCAGAACCTCGAACCACAGTGTCCGGTCGGGCGAATCCCGTCCGGAAAACTGCTGCAATTCGCGCCTTGCATTCAGCGCCAGGCGCAGGTTCTCGTCGCTCTCGCCGACGCGCCGTTCGAATTCCCGCTCCAGATAGGCGGCCGAGACGCGATCGCCCAGCACCTGCCCGTCCGCCTGCCCGCTGCCATAGCCGAAGGCCGTGGCCAGCCGAAGGTAACGCTTGTCGCTGAGACGGTTGACCAGGGAGGCATCGTCGTCGATGTCGGATTCCAGCACCTTCTGGATGAAGGCCTTGCTGGCGATATCCTCTTCCAGCCCAAAGGCGCCCAGCGCGACGCTGAGCAGACGATAGTCCTTCACCAGAGCGCCGGCATCCTGCGCCGTGCCGATATTGTCGCGGAAATAGGCGGTCGACCGCTGCAGCATGGCGTCGCGGGCAAGGCTGTCCATATGCCTTGCCTCGCTGGTCTTCAGGATGTTCCAGCCTGCGATGCCGGTCGCGCCGATGGCAATGGGGATGGTCATCGGCGCCTCACTGTCTTTGCGCCGCGAAATAGCGCGCCTCGCGCGGCAGCAGGTCGCGCAGCCTGCGCATCGCCTGATAGGGGTTGCCGGCGACGGCAAAGGCGGTCGCCGCGTCCAGGATGCCGCGGCTGTCGCGGTCATCGAAGACCTGGCTCAGTTGTTCGATCGCCAGGACAAGCTGGCGGCGCCCCTCATCGGCTTCGGCGTCGCCCGACAGGATCAGCTGCGCGATATAGCAGGCGCGGGCGACCGGCGTGTCGGCGCGTTCGGGATGGATCGCGTCGCGCAGCCGCAGCACCTTCACATTCGGCGTCTTGATCGAGATCTTGGCCCGCCGTTCGCCATTCTCGATGACGGCGCCATTGATCAGGATCCGCTCGTTCGGCGCCAGTTTCAGGACCAGCCCGCTCATGCACCGGCCTCGCCGCGCAGGCCCTTCAGGACCGAGATGTTGATGTCGATCAGGGCATCGGTCGTCGCCCCGCCGGCCAGGACCGCATGCCCGTGGCGCAGCGAAAACCCGGCCAGCGACAGCAGCCCCGCCTTGACCTCATCGGGCAGCGCGTTACCGGCATCGGCCAGATCGGTCGCCAGCAATGTCCACAGCTCGTTGTTGAGGTGGATCGCGGCGATGGCTTCGGGGCTGCGGCCGGCGCGGTCGGATTGCCGCAACTGGCGCGTCACGCGCGAGATGACATCATATTCGGCGTCGCGTGCGCTCCGGACGGCATTGGTGCCGTATCCGTTCTCAGACAAGGGAGTTACCGCGTTCAAGGTTCATGTTCCGATATGAAATGGGATGGGAAGGCGGGGCGCCCGAGGGCGCCCCGTAAGGTTGTCAGCGGAACAGCGCCAGGATCGAGGACGGCGCCTGGTTGGCGATCGACAGGGCCTGGATGCCCAGCTGCTGCTGGGTCTGCAGGGCCTGCAGACGGGCCGACGCCTCTTCCATATCGGCATCGACCAGCGAACCGATCCCCGATTTCAGCGAATCGGCCAGCTTGCCGACAAAGTTTGACTGGTCGGCAATCTGCTTGCCGGCCGAACCCAGGGCGGCAGCCCCGTTGATGGCAAGCTCGATCAGTGCCTCGAGGTCGTGCACCGCGGTATCGGCCGTCGCGCGGTCGGTGATCGCGGTAATCGTGCCACCGACGATATCGGCCTCGAAATCGACCGAGTTGACCACGATCGTGTTCGAGGCCGTCGCTGCCGTCGCCACCTGGCGATCCAGCGAGGCCAGAACCGTGAAGGTGGCCCCGCCATCGATGCCGTTGGTGCTGAGCAGGTTCACCCCGTTCATCTGGGTACCCGACACGATCGAGGTGATCTGCGCCATTTTGGCGGTGATGTCGGTCTGGACCTTCGCATAGTCGAAGCCGTCGGTGCCGGCGTTAAGCGCCAGGTTCTTCATCTCCTTCAGCAGATCGGTCACCTGCTCGGCGCCGGCGCGCGCGGTGGACACCGTCGCCTCGGCGACGTTCAGGCCGCTCTGGATGGTCTTGAAGGCGGCCTGATCGGTTTCCATGACCTTGGAAATGGCCCAGATCGCGGCGTTGTCCTGGGCGTTGGCGATGGATTTGCCGGTCGAGATCTCGGCCTGGGCCTTGTTCAGGTTCGAGTTGATCGACTTCAGGGTCTGCAGCGCGACGATGGCGCCGTTATTGGTCAGAATGCTGGACATGTTGTCCTCCGGAATTTGGGGCGCTTTACGCCCTTGATTGCGACAATCGGCCTTCTGACCTTGCGGGCAGTCTTGCCCCGCACGTTTCGCCGTGCGTCCACCGTTCTACCGGGCGGCGATTTACAAATAGTGAATTCCTGTCCACCACTCAAACACAGGTCATCGCGCATTTTACCTAAAAACGATGCGGCGGCGGCGCGGCGGTCACGGCCGTCTGCCGGCGGCCATTGTCGTCATAGGTCTGCAGGCTGCGCGCGGCCTGGATGATCGCGCGCACATCCTCCAGCGCGCGCTGCGCCCCCTGCTGCGAGGCCTCGGCCAGAACCCGCAACTCGGCCAGCCGCGCCTCGAACCGGGCGCGTTCGGCCGCGGGAATGCCGGTCCGGGTCGCCAGATCGGCAAAATCGCCGATCAGCGCCAGCGCCCTGTCCACCTGCCCGGCGATCACCGCGGATTTGGCCGCGGCAAGCTTGTCCATCAGCCGCGCGCTCATCCTTGTGCCCCCGGCAGGATGGCCGAAAAGCCCAGATCCATCCGCCGCGCCATGATCGCGGCATATTCGCGGTTCAGGAAACTGGCGAACTGATCCTCGCCCGCGCCGCCCGAAAATGCGCCCTGACCGGGCTGCGGGCCGCAATATTTCAACATCTCCTCAAGAAAGGCCTGTTCCAGCCGGTCGGCGGGGGCAGGCTGCGGATGGGCCGTCGCCGCCGGGGGCGCAAGCTGATTGATCTGCATGAACGGAAACTCCGAATTGCCTCGAATTCTCGACGTTACGCGCTAGCGGTAAATAATTGGTAAGGGTTATCGCTTAGATCTGCCGCGAAGCGATGGGCGGATAGTCATGACCGATGCAGTCTTTATGAAAGTGGGTTTCGACCGGACAGGCGACGGGCCGGCGGGCCGTCCGGCCGCGGAACCCGGCGCGCAGGATGCGGCCGGGGGCGAGTTCCGGTCCGAGGTCGATTCGGCCGAAGGCCCTGCGCCAGAGCCGGCCGCCCGCCCGGCGGAACCCCCGGCCGAGGTCGAGGCCGACCGGCCGGCCGAATCGGTGGACACAAGCCTGCCACCCCTGGCCGCAGGGGACTGGCCCGAGGCCGAGGATCCGGCGCCGGGCGCGGACCCGCTGGTCGATCTGCTGGAGGGCTGGTCCGGGGTCAGCGCCGGCCTTGGGAAAGCGGTCGGGATGCCGGACGCAGAGGCCGCAGAGGCCGGAGAGGCCCCGGCGGTGACCACGATCCGGGTGGCCGTGCCATCGGCAGCAGAGGATACGGAGGCGCCGGGCGCCGCCACGGCGCCGACCGAGGAGGCCGCGACCGGCGAGGCAGAGGCCGCGACCCGCTTCGACCGATTACCGGATCGGGCCGCCGCACCCGACGAGCCTGTCCCTGCCGCCCAGCGCCGCGCCGATTCGGCGCCGGCCGCATCCGTCGAGGCGCAGCCGGGATTGCGCGCCATCGATGCCGAAGCCCCGGCCCCGCGCAGCGAGGTGCTGGCGGTGCCGGCCTCCGCCAGCGCGGATCCGATGCGGGCGGCGGCGCTTCAAGCGGACTGGCGGCCCGCCGCCGCCCATCCCCAGTCGGTCATGCGCCAGATCGCGGATGCGGTGGTGACGATGCGCGAGGACCGGATCGAGATTGCCCTGTCCCCCGAGGAACTGGGCCGGGTACGCATGATCCTGAGCGGGACCGAGCGCGCGCCCCAGGTCACCTTCTGGATCGAGCGCCCCGAAGTCATGGACATGATCCGCCGCAACACGACCCTGCTGGAACAGCATTTCGGTGAGGCCGGATTCGAGGGCGCCGGATTCGAGTTCCGCGAGGATCGCGGCAGCCGCGACACCGCGCCCAACAGCCCGCGCCCAGGCGGCGACGACGACCCGACCGGGCTGCAGATCCTGACCGCCGGGCAGATGGTCAGCCCGATGGCGGGCATGTCATCGGGCCTTCGGCATATCGACCTGAGATTGTGAAAGGAGAAGGCATGATTTCCGCCACCAGCAGTTCCGCCGCCACCGCGGCCTCGGCCACAGCCGCCAGCGCCGCCGCGCCGGCGACGACCAGCGCCGATTTCGACACATTCCTGAAGATGCTGACGGCACAGTTGCAGAACCAGGACCCGCTGAACCCGATGGAGGGAACCGAATTCGCGGTCCAGCTGGCGACCTTTTCCGGGGTCGAGCAGCAGGCGCAGACCAACAAGCTGCTGAACCAGCTGATCCAGCAGATGGGCGGCGGCGGGCTGGGCGAGGTGGCCGAATGGATCGGCAAGGAGGCGCGGACGACCGAGCCGGTCTGGTTCGGGGACAAGGCGCTGGCGCTGGATGTCGATCCGCATGCGGCCGCCGACAGCGTGATTCTGGTGGCCCGCGATCCCCTTGGACGCGAGATCACGCGCGAGGAGATCGGCCCCGGATCGGGGCAGATCGACTGGTTCGGCCGCGACGATCTGGGCGAGAAGCTGCCGGACGGGCTGTATTCCTTCAGCATCGAAAGCCGGCGCAATGGCGAGGTGATTTCAGAGGACAGGGTTGGCGCCTATGCGCGGATCATCGAGGCCGAGACCGGCACGAGCGGGATCAAGCTGATCTTCGAGGGCGGAAGCTCCGCCCCGGCGACCGGCATCGAGGCCCTGCGCGAGGCCGGCTGACCGGCCCGCAGCCTCAGACCGAGGGCAGGAAGGCGCCGCGCATCGCCTCGATCTGGTGGTGGACGCGGGCCGTGGCCGGGGTCATCTCGCGGTCGGCGCGGCGCAGCAGGTACCAGCTGCGCTGGATCGGCAGCCCGATCGCCGACAGCGCTACCAGCCGCCCCGAACGCAGTTCCTCGGTCACCGTGTGCTGCGAGATCAGGGCGATGCCCAGCCCGGCGATCACCGCCTGCTTGATCGTCTCGTTGGTGCCCATCTCGACCGCCCGCCAGGGCGCGCCCTCGCCCAGGCGATCCAGCAGCCGGGTCATCAGGATGCGGGTGCCCGAGCCGGATTCGCGCGACAGGAAGGTTTCGGCCAGCAACTCGCCGGGGGTCACCGGATCCTGCCCGGCCAGCGGGTGATCGGGCGCGGCGATGATGATATGGGGATGCGGGCCGACCGGATCGGCGATGACCGCGGGCTCGCGCGGCGGCCGGCCCATGATCGCCAGGTCCAGCTCGTTTCCCGCCAGCGCCGCGATGGTCGCATCGCGGTTGCCGATCCGCAGCGTCACCTCGACATCGGGCAAAAGACGCAGCAGCCGGGCCACGAGGCCGGGGGCGAAATACTTTCCGGTGGAGACGACCCCCAGCACGACGGTGCCGCTGTGCCCCTGACGCAGCGCCGCGATCTCGCGCCCGGCGCGGGCCAGCGCGGTGGCGATCTCGGCCTCGGCCTGCAGCAGCGCCCGCCCTTCGGGGGTGGCGAAGAAGGCGCCATGCTCGCCCCGCTCCATCAGCGGGCAGCCGGCCAGATCCTCCAGCCCGCGCAACTGGCTGTGCACCGCCGGCGGCGTCAGCCCCATGGCGGCGGCGGCGGCGGTCAGGCTGCCGGTCTCGGCGACCGCGCGCAGGCTGCGCAACTGCCGCAGGGTCAGGGCGTCGAGGCGCATCTTAACTAATCCTGAATTATGCTTCGATCTTATTAAATTTTATAAAAGCCCCTTCCCTGTCAAGGTCCAGCCATGCCGCGTTGCCGCCAGGGGAGGGGCCGATGACCGGGCCGAGTATCGACACCACGCATATTCCCGAGGGGCTGCGCCCGCTGATGCAGGCCATTGCGCGCGGCGGCGCGGCGCTGTCGGGGGTGATCCGCCGGGGCGACCGCAGCATGGGCGCCGAGGTCGGCACCAACAGCGACGGCGACGGGCAGAAGCGGCTGGATCTCTATGCCGACGCGCTGTTCCTCGACGCGCTGAAGGGCGCGGGCCTGCGCTGGTTTGCCAGCGAAGAGCGGGACCAGCCCATCGCCATGCAGCCCGGCGGCGAATTCGCGCTGGCCATCGATCCGCTGGACGGGTCGTCGAATATCGATACCAATGTCTCGATCGGGACGATCTTTGCGATCTACCCGGCCGCGGACGAGGCCGGGGCCAGCTTTCTGCGCCCCGCGCGCGACATGATCGCCGGCGGCTATATCATCTACGGGCCGCGCTGCTGCCTGCTGGTCAGCTTTGGCGACGGCACCCAGTTCTATACGCTGAACCCCGATACCGGGGGTTTCGATCTGACCGATGCGCGCGTCGAGATGCCGGACTGTTCCTTCGAATTCGCCATCAACGCCTCGAACTACCGGCACTGGCCGCGCCCGGTCCGGGCCTATATCGACGATTGCCTGGCCGGGGCCGAGGGACCGCGCGCGAAGAATTTCAACATGCGCTGGATCGCCTCGCTGGTGGCCGAGGCGCATCGCATCCTGATCCGCGGCGGCATCTTCCTGTATCCCGCCGACGGCCGCGACGGCTATCAGAACGGCCGGCTGCGGATGCTGTACGAATGCGCGCCCATCGCAATGCTGATCGAGCAGGCGGGCGGCCGCGCCACCGATGGCGCGCTGCCGATCCTCGACGGCCGCATCGACAGCCTGCATGGCCGCACCCCCTTCGTCTTCGGATCGGCCGAGAAGGTCGACCGCGTCGCCGCCTATCACGACCTGCCCGAGGCCGAGGTCTCGGCGCTGTTCGGCAATCGCGGCCTGTTCCGCGCCTGAGGAAACCCATGAGCAAGAAACACCCCATCATCTCGGTCACCGGCAGTTCCGGGGCGGGCACCACCACGGTCAAGGCCACCTTCGACCAGATCTTCCGCCGCGAGGGGATCAGCGCGGTCAGCATCGAGGGCGATGCCTTCCACCGTTTCGACCGCGCCGCGATGAAGGCGGAACTGGCCAAGCGGCAGGCCGAGGGCGACCAGACCTTCAGCCATTTCAGCTATGACGCCAATGAGCTGGCAAAGCTGGAGGAGGTGTTCCGCATCTATGGCGAAACCGGCGCGGGCGAGACGCGCCATTACGTCCATGACGAGGCCGAGGCCGAAAGATGGGGCAGCGCGCCCGGCACCTTTACCGGCTGGGCGGCCTTCGAGGATGGCTCAGACCTTCTGTTCTACGAGGGGCTGCACGGCGCGGTGGCCAATGGCGAGGTGAACCTGGCCCAGCTGGCCGATCTGAAGATCGGCGTTGTGCCGGTCATCAACCTGGAATGGATCCAGAAGATCCACCGCGACAAGGCCAGCCGCGGCTATACGACCGAGGCCGTGACCGACACCATCCTGCGCCGCATGCAGGCCTATGTGCATTGCATCTGCCCGCAATTCACCCAGACCGACATCAATTTCCAGCGCGTGCCGGTGGTCGATACCTCGAACCCGTTCATCGCGCGCTGGATTCCAACGGCGGATGAAAGCCTTGTCGTGATCCGTTTCCGCAACCCGCGCGGCATCGATTTTCCCTACCTGACCTCGATGATCGACGGGTCCTGGATGAGCCGGGCGAACTCGATCGTCATTCCGGGGCCGAAGCTGGATCTGGCCATGCAGCTGATCCTGACGCCGATGATCCTGCGGCTGGTCAGTGAATCGAAGCGCGCCTGAAGGAGAAACCGCATGAACCAGATGACCCGTATCGACCCGGCGCTGGAAACCCGCATGGCGAATGCCATCCGCGCGCTGGCCATGGATGCCGTCGAGGCGGCGAAATCCGGCCATCCGGGCGCGCCGATGGGCATGGCCGATGTGGCGACCGTGCTGTTCAACCGCTTCATCAGCATCGATCCGGCGGATCATCGCTGGCCCGACCGCGACCGTTTCGTGATGTCGGCCGGCCATGGCTCGATGCTGGTCTATGCGATCAATCACCTGCTGGGCTATGACGACATGGGCATGGACCAGATCCGCGGCTTCCGCCAGTTGGGCAGCCGCACGGCCGGGCATCCCGAATACGGCCACGCCAAGGGGATCGAGACCACCACCGGCCCCCTGGGTCAGGGCATCACCACCGCCGTCGGCATGGCGCTGGCGGAACGGATGGCCAATGCCCGCTGGGGCGATGATCTGGTCGATCACTTCACCTATGTCATCGCCGGCGACGGCTGCCTGATGGAAGGGATCAGCCACGAGGCCATCGACATGGCAGGCCACCTGCGTCTGGGCCGGCTGCTCGTGCTGTGGGACGACAACGGCATCACCATCGACGGCAGCACCGATCTGTCCACCTCGACCGATCAGCAGGCGCGCTTTGCCGCCGCCGGCTGGCATGTCGCGGCCGTGGACGGGCATGACCGCGAGGCGGTGGCGGCGGCCATTCGGGCCGCGCGCGCGGATCAACGCCCCTCAATGATCGCCTGCAGGACGGTGATCGGCTTTGGCGCGCCGAACAAGCAAGGCAGCCATGACGTTCATGGCGCGCCGCTGGGGGCCGAGGAAATCGCCGCCGCGCGGCGGGTGCTGGACTGGCCGCATGACCCCTTCTCCCTGCCCGCGGATGTCTCCGCCGCCTGGGCCGCGATCGCGGCGCGGGGGGCGGCGGCGCGGGCCGACTGGACGGCGCGGTTGGACGCATCCGCCGACCGCGCCGCTTTTCTGGCCGCGCAGGGGGCGCCCGATGCGGCGGCGCTGCGCAGTGCCATCGGGGAATATTGTCACCGGCTGGTCGCGGATCGCCCGAAGGTCGCAACCCGCAAATCCAGCGAAATGGCGCTGGAGGTGATCAACGCCACCCTGCCCCGGACCATTGGCGGAAGCGCCGACCTGACCGGATCGAACAACACCCGCAGCGCCGGGATGCAGGCGATCCGTCCGGGCGATTACGCCGGCCGCTATGTCCATTACGGCATCCGCGAACATGCCATGGCCGCGGCGATGAACGGCCTCGCGCTGCATGGCGGGTTCATTCCCTATGGCGGCACCTTCCTCGCCTTCGCGGACTATTCGCGGCCGGCGATCCGGCTGGGCGCGCTGATGGGGGTAAAGGTCGTCCATGTGATGACCCATGACAGCATCGGGCTGGGCGAGGACGGCCCGACCCATCAGCCGGTCGAGCATCTGGCCGCTCTGCGCGCCATTCCGAACCTGCAGGTGTTCCGCCCGGCCGATGCGGTCGAGACCGCCGAGGCGTGGGAGATCGCGCTGACCAGCGAGGGCACGCCCTCGGTTCTGGCGCTGTCGCGGCAGAACCTGCCGGCCGTCAGGATCGAGGATGACGGCACCAATCGCAGCCGTCGCGGCGCCTATGTACTGCGCGAAACCCCGGTCGAGCGCGACCTGACGCTGATCGCCACCGGATCCGAGGTCGAGATCGCGCTGGCCGCCGCCGACCTGCTGGCGGGCGCACGGATCAACGCCGCCGTGGTCTCGGCCCCCTGCTTCGAGCTGTTCGCGGCGCAGGACGCCGATTACCGGCGCGGAGTTCTGGGCTTTGCCCCGCGCATCGGCATCGAGGCGGCGATCCGGCAGGGCTGGGAGCTGATGCTGCGCCCCGAGGACGGCTTTGTCGGCATGACCGGCTTTGGCGCCTCGGCGCCGGCCGCCGATCTTTACCGCCATTTCGGCATCACGGCCGAGGCCGCGGCCGATCTGGCCCGCGATCTGATCCAGGGAGGACACTGATGGCGCTGATCACGCTGAGACAGCTTTTGGACCACGCCGCCGAGCACGGCTATGGCGTGCCCGCCTTCAACATCAACAACATGGAGCAGGGGCTGGCGATCGTGAAGGCCGCCGCCGTCGTCGATGCGCCGGTGATCCTGCAGGCCAGCCGGGGCGCGCGTTCCTATGCCGGCGACATCATGCTGCGCCGCATGGTCGAGGCGCTGGCCGAGATGAACCCCACGATCCCGATCTGCCTGCATCAGGACCACGGCAACAACCTTGCCACCTGCATGTCGGCGATCCGGCACGGATTCACCTCGGTGATGATGGATGGCTCGCTGCACGAGGACATGAAGACGCCGGCCGATTACGACTATAACGTCGTGGTGACGGCCAGGGTGTCCGAGGCCGCGCATGGCGTCGGCGCCTCGGTCGAGGGCGAGCTGGGCGTGCTGGGCAGCCTTGAGACCGGCGAGGCGGCGGCCGAGGACGGCTCGGGCGCGGAAGGCAAGCTGGATCACAGCCAGTTGCTGACCGACCCCGATCAGGCGGTCGATTTCGTCACCCGCACGGGATGCGACGCGCTGGCGATCGCCTGCGGCACCAGCCACGGCGCCTACAAGTTCAGCCGCAAGCCCGATGGCGACATCCTCGCCATGCATGTGATCGAGGCGATCCATGACCGGCTGCCGGGCACGCATCTGGTCATGCACGGATCAAGCAGCGTGCCACAATATCTGCAGGACCTGATCAACGGCGCCGGCGGCGAGATGCCGCAGACCTATGGCGTCCCGGTCGAGGAGATCGAGCGCGGCATTCGCCACGGCGTGCGCAAGGTCAATATCGACACCGATTGCCGCATGGCGATGACCGGCCAGTTCCGCAGGATCGCCCGCGAGAAGCCGGACGAGTTCGATCCGCGCAAGTTCCTGATCCCGGCGATGGAGGAACTGACGGCGCTCTGCCGCGACCGGTTCGAGCGCTTCGGCACGGCGGGTCATGCCAGCCGAATCAGGGTCATCGCGATGGACGAGATGGCCAAACGCTATGCGTCGGGGGCGCTTGACCCGGCCATCACCGGCGCGCGCGCCGCCTGAGAGGAGGGAAGCCATGAACGAGATGTCGAATACCGAAATCACCGACAAGAAAAAGCGTTATGCCGCCGGCGTGCTGAAATACGCGCAGATGGGCTATTGGGACGGCGATTACCAGCCGAAGGACACCGACGTGCTGGCGCTGTTCCGGATCACCCCGCAGGAGGGCGTCGATCCGATCGAGGCGGCGGCGGCGGTGGCGGGCGAAAGCTCGACCGCGACCTGGACCGTGGTCTGGACCGACCGGCTGACGGCGGCCGACCAGTATCGCGCCAAGGCCTATCGGGTAGAACCCGTGCCGGGTCAGGAAGGCCAGTATTTCGCCTATGTCGCCTATGACCTGATCCTGTTCGAGGAAGGATCGATCGCCAATGTCACCGCCTCGATCATCGGCAATGTCT
Organism: Paracoccus marinaquae; assembly: GCF_018860165.1. Classification (GTDB taxonomy): domain Bacteria; phylum Pseudomonadota; class Alphaproteobacteria; order Rhodobacterales; family Rhodobacteraceae; genus Paracoccus; species Paracoccus marinaquae. The sequence continues at coordinate 177,713 of NZ_JAHKNG010000003.1, read as the reverse complement.
TCAGCTTCAAGCCGCTGAAGGCCGCCCGGCTCGAGGACATGCGCTTTCCGGTGGCCTATATGAAGACCTTTGCCGGTCCCCCCACCGGCATCGTGGTCGAGCGCGAGCGGCTGGACAAGTTCGGCCGCCCGCTGCTCGGCGCCACGACCAAGCCGAAGCTGGGCCTGTCGGGCAAGAATTACGGCCGCGTCGTCTATGAGGGGCTGAAGGGCGGGCTGGATTTCATGAAGGATGACGAGAACATCAACTCGCAGCCCTTCATGCATTGGCGCGACCGGTTCCTCTACTGCATGGAGGCGGTGAACAAGGCCACCGCCGCCACCGGCGAGATCAAGGGCCACTACCTGAACATCACCGCCGGCACGATGGAAGAGATGTACCGCCGCGGCGAGTTCGCCAAGGAACTCGGGTCGTGCATCGTCATGGTCGATCTGATCGTCGGCTGGACGGCGATCCAGTCGATCAGCAACTGGTGCCGCCAGAACGACATGATCCTGCACATGCACCGCGCCGGCCACGGCACCTATACGCGCCAGAAGAGCCACGGCATCAGCTTCCGCGTGATCGCCAAATGGCTGCGCATGGCCGGCGTCGATCACCTGCATTGCGGCACCGCCGTCGGCAAGCTGGAGGGCGACCCGCTGACCGTGCAGGGCTATTACAATGTCTGCCGCGAGATCCGGAACGAGGTCGACCTGCCGCGCGGCATCTTCTTCGAGCAGGACTGGGGCGATCTGAAGAAGGTGATGCCCGTCGCCTCGGGCGGCATCCATGCCGGGCAGATGCACCAGCTGATCGACCTCTTCGGCGACGATGTGGTGCTGCAGTTCGGCGGCGGCACCATCGGCCATCCGATGGGCATCCAGGCCGGCGCGACCGCGAACCGGGTGGCGCTGGAGGCGATGGTGCAGGCCCGCAACGAGGGCGTGAACATCGCGACCGACGGGCCGGAAATCCTGCGCAGGGCGGCCAAATGGTGCAAGCCGCTGGAGGCCGCGCTGGAGACCTGGGGCAACATCACCTTCAACTATACCTCGACCGACACCTCGGACTTCGTGCCGACGGCCGCGGTCAGCTAAGGGAGCATGACATGCGTATCACTCAGGGCTGCTTTTCCTTCCTGCCCGATCTGGACGACGCCCAGATCACCGCGCAGATCGAGTACATCCTGTCGAAGGAATGGTCGGTCGGCATCGAGTTCACCGACGAGCCGCATCCCCGCAACACCTATTGGGAGATGTGGGGCAATCCGATGTTCGACCTGAAGGACGCCAAGGGCGTGATGATCGAGCTGGACGACTGCCGCAAGGCGCATGGCGAGAAATACATCCGCATCAACGCCTTCGACAATGCCCGCGGCTGGGAAACGGTGATGATGTCCTTCATCGTCAACCGCCCCGAGACCGAACCTTCGTTCCGCAGCTGGCGGCAGGAGGTCGATGGCCGCTCGATCCGCTATACGCATGAACTGGTCGGCTGAGAGCCGGGCCTGACGGCCCGGCGGAAGCCGGGGGGCTTCGCGCCCCCCGGAACCCCCCGCGGGATATTTTCGTGAAGAAGAAGGGATCAGGGTCATGGATGAGGCGGGCGAACGGGCGCGGCCGGCGCGGATCGACCTGAAGGCGGAATACGAAAGCTCGGGCGTGCGCGAGGTGCTGGACGAGCTGGAGGCGGAACTGATCGGGCTGGCGCCGGTGAAGCGGCGCATCCGCGAGACCGCGGCGCTGCTGCTGGTCGACCGGGCGCGGCGCGAGATGGGGCTGGCGCATGAGACGCCGACGCTGCACATGTCCTTCACCGGCAATCCCGGCACCGGCAAGACCACCGTGGCGCTGAAGATGGCGGGGTTGCTGCATCGGTTGGGCTATGTCCGCAAGGGCCATCTGGTCAGCGTCACCCGCGACGACCTGGTCGGCCAGTATATCGGCCATACCGCGCCCAAGACCAAGGAGGTGCTGAAGAAGGCGATGGGCGGGGTGCTGTTCATCGACGAGGCCTATTACCTCTACAAGCCCGACAACGAGCGCGATTACGGGCAGGAGGCGATCGAGATCCTGTTGCAGGTGATGGAGAACAACCGCGACGATCTGGTGGTGATCATGGCCGGCTATGCCGACCGCATGGACCGGTTCTTTTCCGCCAATCCCGGGTTCCGCTCGCGCATCGCGCATCACATCGAGTTTCCCGACTATACCGATGCCGAACTGGGGCGGATCTCGGGCGCGATGCTGGGGGCGCAGGGCTATCGCTTCGATGCGGCCGGGCGGGCGGCGATGGACGACTATGTGCGGCTGCGCCGCGGGCAGCCGCATTTCGCCAATGCGCGATCCATCCGCAACGCGCTGGACCGGGCGAGGCTGCGACAGGCGAACCGGCTGTTCGAGCATGACGGACCGGTTGACGCCGAGACGCTTTCGACCATATCGGAGGCGGATATCCGGGCCAGCCGCGTCTTTTCGGGCGGGCTGGACATCGACGGCAGCCGCAGGAGAGATGAGCCATGACATTCGACCGCAAGATCAGGATCGCGCCTTCGATCCTGTCGGCCGATTTCGCCGATTTCGGGCGCGAGATCCGCGCCATCGAGGCTGAGGGCGCCGATTGGGTCCATATCGATGTGATGGACGGGCATTTCGTGCCGAACCTGACCTTCGGGCCGCCCGCCGTGAAGGCCTTCCGGCCGCATGTCACCACCTTCATGGACGTGCATCTGATGATCGCGCCGGTCGATCCCTATATCGAGGCCTATGCCGAGGCCGGGGCCGACATGATCACCGCCCATGTCGAGGCGGGCCCGCATCCGCACCGTACCCTGCAGGCGATCCGCGCGACGGGAAAGAAAGCGGGGATTTCGCTTAATCCCGGCACGCCGCTGGAAGCCATCGAATATCTGCTGGACCTCTGCGACATGGTGCTGATCATGACGGTGAACCCGGGCTTCGGCGGGCAGAAGTTCATCCATGGCCAGATCGACAAGATCGCCCGGCTGCGCGGCATGATCGGCGACCGGCCGATCCATATCCAGGTGGATGGCGGCGTCGATCCGAAAACCGCGCCCGTCGTGGCCAGGGCCGGGGCGGATGTGCTGGTCGCGGGCTCGGCCGTGTTCAAGGGCGGATCGGTCAGCCAGCCCGAGATCTACGGCGCCAACATCCGCGCCATCCGCGAGGCCGCCGAAGCCGGGATTTGACAATCCGCATCCGCGCGCGTTTCCTTGGCCGCACACCGAGGGGAGGGCGCGATGGATCTGGGTATCAGGGGCAAACGGGGGCTGGTCTGCGCGGCCTCGAAGGGGCTGGGCCGGGGCTGTGCCGAGGCTTTGGCCGAAGCCGGCGTCGATCTGGTGATCAACAGCCGCACCGAGGCCGAGATCGCGGCCACGGCGGGCGACATCGCCGGCAGATACGGCGTGAAGGTCACCCCGGTCGCCGCCGATATCACCACCGATGAGGGCCGCGCCCGGGTGCTGGCTGCGTTGGGCGAGGCCGATATCCTGGTCACCAATGCCGGCGGGCCGCCGCCGGGCATGTGGACCGACTGGAACCGCGAGGATTTCATCAAGGCCATCGATGCCAACATGCTGTCGGCGGTGGCGCTGATGCAGGCGCTGGTGCCGGGGATGATGGCGCGCGGCTGGGGCCGGGTCGTCAACATCACCTCGCAATCGGTCCGTTCGCCCATCGCCGTTCTGGGTCTGTCGAACACCGCCCGGGCCGGGCTGACCGGTTTCGTGGCCGGCATGTCGCGGCAGGTGGCGGGGCACGGGGTCTGCGTCAACAACATCCTGCCCGGGATCCATGCCACCGCCCGCGCCGACAGCCTAGACAAGGGTGTCTCGGACAAGGAGGGGATCAGCGTCGATCAGGCCCGCGAGAACCGACAGGCGACCATCCCGACCGGCACCTATGGCCGGCCCGAGGATTTCGGCGCCACCTGCGCCTTCCTGTGCAGCCAGCAGGCGCGGTTCATCGTCGGCCAGAACATTCTGCTGGATGGTGGCGCGCTGAACGTCACCATCTGAGCCAAGCTTGCAGGCCTTTCATGCCCCTGCTAGGGCAGTCGAAACCTTAGTGAAAGAATCGGCAAGGCCGTGACGACACCGCCCCGACTGGAGGTCCAGCATCTGATCCGTGCCTTCGACGGCTTGCGGGTCGTCGATGATGTCTCCTTCACCGTGGCGGCGGGCGAGGTTGCCTGCCTGCTGGGCCCCTCGGGCTGCGGCAAGTCCACGACGCTGCGCATCGTCGCGGGCGTCGACATGCAGGACAGCGGCAGCATCTTCGTCGATGGCCGGCTGATCTGCGACACCGTCTTCCGCATCCCGCCGGAACGCCGCGCCATCGGGCTGATGTTTCAGGATTTCGCCCTGTTCCCGCATCTGCCGGTCAGCGAGAATGTCGCCTTCGGGCTGCCGGGCGGGTTCGCCACCAACCGCGCCCGCGTGGGCGAACTGCTGGAGCGGGTGCAGATGTCGAACCATGTCGACAGCTATCCGCATGAGCTGTCGGGCGGCGAACAGCAGCGGGTCGCGCTGGCCCGGGCGCTGGCGCCGAAGCCGCGGGTGCTGCTGATGGACGAGCCGTTCAGCGGCCTTGACGAACGGCTGCGCGACGGCATCCGCGACGACACGCTGGCGCTGCTGAAGGAGGAACGCACCGCCGTTCTGCTGGTCACGCATGAGCCGGACGAGGCGATGCGCATGGCCGACCAGATCCTGCTGATGCGCGCCGGCCGGATCGTCCAGCAGGGCGCGCCCTATAATCTGTACAATGCGCCGGTGGATCGCAGGGCCGCCGCATTCTTCAGCGATATCAATGTGCTGACCGGTCAGGTCCGGGGAGCGCTGACCGACACGCCCTTCGGGCAGTTCCTGACGCCTGGGATCCCCGAAGGCCACGCGGTCGAGATCGTCATCCGGCCCCAGCATCTGAAGATCGATTTCCACCGCGCCGGCCAGGGCCCCGCCCCCACCGCCGAGAACGGCACGGCGGCCTTGGCCCGCGTCACCCGCGCCCGCTATCTCGGCAGCGAATCGCTGGTCGAATTCGCCACCGAGATGGGCGATATCGCCCTGACCGCCAGCGTGCCGGGCGTCTTCCTGCCCCCCGCCGGCACGCCGATGTGGCTGATGCTGCGCCGCGACCGGGTGTTCGTCTTTCCCAAGATCTGAGCCCGGCCGCGCCGATCGCCGCCCAGAACCTCCGAATGCGACGGTCTGCGCCGCGGCTGCGACAAAAGGACTTGCGTCATGTGCAGGCTGCGGCTAGCAGTCGCGCACGGAATTCGGGAGAAGCCGGCCCTGCGCCGGTGCCGAAGGAGCAGCCGCCCCGGCGAACTCTCAGGCGAAAGGACCGTCTTCCGACAATGACTCTGGAGAGTGGCCGCCAACCGGCCCGCCGAAGGGATAGCGATCTCAGGCGCCCGGCCGGGCAGGGACAGAGGGGGCATCGTCATGTGGGCCATCAGCCCGCCCAACCGATGCCGGAGATCCGGCGAGACCTGAAGGAGGCCATATGGCCGAAGAATTGCGCCGGACCGGGCTTTACGATCTGCATGTGGCGCGCGGGGCGCGCATGGTTCCCTTCGCGGGCTGGGAAATGCCCGTGCAATATCCGATGGGGGTGATGGGCGAGCATCTGCATACCCGCGGTCATGCCGGCCTGTTCGATGTCAGCCATATGGGCCAGGTGCTGGTGGTGCCGAAGGACGGCAACCTGCAGACCGCGGCGCTGGCGCTGGAAAGCCTGATCCCCGCCGACGTGCTGGGCCTGGCCGAGGGGCGGCAGCGCTATGGGCTGTTCACCAATGAGGACGGCGGCATCCTCGACGATCTGATGTTCGCCAATCGCGGCGATCATTATCTGCTGGTCGTCAATGCCGCCTGCGCCGATCAGGACATCGCCCATCTGCAAGGGCTGGACGGCGTCGAGATCGTCCCGGTCACGGATCGCGGGCTGCTGGCGCTGCAGGGCCCCGAGGCGGCGGGCGTCCTGTCGGCCCTGATCCCCGGCGCGGCCGGGATGCGCTTCATGGACAGTGCCATCATGGACTGGGACGGAGCCGAGATGTGGCTGTCGCGTTCGGGCTATACCGGCGAGGACGGGTTCGAGATCTCGGTGCCCGCGGCGCGGCTGGCCGAGTTTGCCCAAGCATTGCTGGCCCAGCCGGGGGTCGAGCCCATCGGCCTTGGCGCCCGCGACAGCCTGCGGCTGGAGGCCGGGATGCCGCTTTACGGTCATGACATGGATGCCGGCGTGACCCCGGCCGAGGCAGCACTTGGCTGGTCGATCCAGAAGGTCCGCCGGCCGGGCGGCGCCCGCGCGGGCGGCTTTCCGGGCGCCGGGCGCGTGCTGGCCGAACTGGCCGATGGAGTTGCGGCGACCCGCCGCGGGCTGCGCCCCGAGGGCCGCGCCCCGATCCGCGAGGGGGTGGCGATCTTTGCCGAGGCCGAGGGCGGCGAGCCCATCGGCACGGTCAGTTCGGGCGGCTTCGGCCCCTCGGTCGAGGGGCCCATCGCCATGGCCCGCATCCCGTCCGGCATCGCGGACGGCGCCACGCTTCATGCCGAATTGCGCGGCAAGCGCCTGCCTGTGACAGTCGCGCCGCTTCCCTTCATCACGCCGTCCTACAAACGCTGAGGAGCCTGAACCCCATGCTGAAATATACCGAAGACCACGAATGGCTGCGCGCCGAGGGCGACGAGATCGTCGTCGGCATCACCGCCCATGCCAGCGAGCAGCTGGGCGACGTGGTGTTCATCGAACTGCCCGAGGAGGGCCGCGAGGTCGCGGCGGGCGAGGAGATCGTGGTGATCGAATCGGTCAAGGCAGCCTCGGACATCACCGCGCCGGTGGCGGGCGTTCTGACGGCGGTGAACAGCGCGCTGGCCGATGCGCCGGGCGATGTGAATGCCGATCCGATGGCGGCGTGGTTCTTTCGCATCAAACCGACCGAGCCCGGCGTCATGGACGGATTTCTGGACGAGGCGGCCTATCAGGCGCTGATCGGCTGATGAAGGGTCTGGCCCGGCGGCCGGGCCGAAGCCGGGGGCTGTCTGCCCCCGGACCCCCGAGGATATTTGCATGAAGAAGAAATGAGCGTCCTGCGGATTGTCCCGAACCTCGCGGCGCAGGATCTTCTGCGGCTGGCGGATTTCTATCGCGCGGCTTTCGGGTTCGAGATGTCCCTGGACATGGGCTGGATCGCCTTTCTTGAATTGGGCCGGCCGCAGAGGATCGAGCTTCATGCGGCGTCGCAGGGCGGGTCGGGGACCGATCTGCCGGTGATCTCGATCGAGGTCGACGATCTGGCCGAGGCGGAGCGGGGCGTCAGCGCAGCCGGTGGCGAGATCGTCTATGGTCCGGTTGACGAGCCGTGGGGGTTGCGCCGATTCTATCTGCGCGATCCCGAAGGAAATCTGGTGAACGTGCTTTGCCATGGCCGGCAAGGTTGAAACTGAGAAAGATGGAAGCGAATGGCCCGCTGGAAACCCACCGACTATAATCCCGATGATTTCGCCAATCGCCGGCATATCGGCCCCTCGCCCGCCGAGATGGCCGAGATGCTGAAGGCGGTCGGGGCGGACAGTCTGGATGCGCTGATCGAGCAGACCGTGCCGCAGGCGATCCGGCAGGAGAGGCCGCTGGACTGGCCGGCCCTGTCCGAGGCCGCCCTGCTGGCGCGGATGGAGGAGGTCGCGAAGCAGAACCGGGTCATGACCAGCCTGATCGGGCAGGGCTATTTCGGCACCGTCACCCCGCCGGCGATCCAGCGCAACATCCTTGAGAACCCGGCATGGTACACCGCCTATACCCCCTACCAGCCCGAGATCGCGCAGGGCCGGCTGGAGGCCCTGCTGAACTTCCAGACCATGGTCGCCGACCTGACCGGGCTGCCGGTCGCCAATGCCTCGCTGCTGGACGAGGCGACGGCGGCAGCGGAGGCCATGGCCATGGCCAGGCGGCAGGCGAAATCCAGGGCCGATGCCTTCTTCGTCGCCCATGACCTGCATCCGCAGACCATCGCCGTGATCGAGACGCGGGCGGCGCCCCTTGGCATCCGCATCGTCAAGGGCTCGATCGACGATCTGGTGCCGGATCAGGTCTTCGGCGCGATCTTCCAGTATCCGGGCACCTACGGCCATATCCGCGACCTGAGCCCCGAGATCGCGGCGCTGCATCAGGCCAAGGCGCTGGCGGTGGTGGCGACCGATCTGCTGGCCCTGTGCCTGCTGAAGGAGCCGGGCGCGATGGGCGCCGATATCGCCGTCGGCAGCGCCCAGCGTTTCGGCGTGCCGATGGGCTATGGCGGCCCGCATGCCGCCTTCATGTCCTGCCGGGACGAGCTGAAACGCGCCATGCCCGGCCGGATCGTCGGGGTCAGCATCGATGCCAGCGGCAACCAGGCCTATCGGCTGAGCCTGCAGACGCGCGAGCAGCATATCCGCCGCGAGAAGGCCACCAGCAATGTCTGTACGGCGCAGGCGCTGCTGGCGGTGATGGCCAGCTTCTATGCCGTGTTCCACGGCCCCGAGGGGCTGCGGGCCATCGCGCAGCGGGTGCATCTGAACGCCGCGACCCTGGCCGAGGCCCTGCGCGCCGCCGATGCAGAGGTCGCGCCGGGCGCGTTTTTCGACACGATCACGGTCAAGGTCGGCGTGGGTCAGGCCGGCATCCTGGCCGCGGCCGAGCAGCGCGGCATCAACCTGCGCAAGGTCGGCCGCGACCGCGTGGGGATCAGCGTCGATGAAACCACCGATGCCGGCGTGATCGCGCGGCTGCTGGACGCCTTCGGCATAACCGATTGCGCCCGGCCCGCCACCGCCCCGGCGATCCCCGACGAATTGCTGCGCGACAGCGATTACCTGACCCATCCGGTCTTTCACATGAACCGGGCGGAATCCGAGATGATGCGCTATATGCGCCGCCTGTCGGACCGCGATCTGGCGCTGGACCGGGCGATGATCCCGCTGGGGTCCTGCACGATGAAGCTGAACGCGGCGGCCGAGATGATGCCGATCACCTGGCCGGAATTCGGCGCGCTGCATCCCTTCGCGCCGCGCCATCAGGCGGCGGGATATGCCGAGGCCATCGCCGATCTGACCGACAAGCTGTGCGAGATCACCGGCTATGACGCCTTCTCGATGCAGCCGAACAGCGGCGCGCAGGGCGAATATGCGGGGCTTCTGACCATCGCCGCCTATCACCGCGCCAATGGCGATCAGCAGCGCGACATCTGCCTGATCCCGATGAGCGCGCATGGCACTAACCCGGCCAGCGCGCAGATGGCCGGGATGCAGGTCGTGGTGGTGAAATCGGCGCCGAACGGCGATATCGACCTTGAGGATTTCGCCGACAAGGCCAAGGCCGCGGGCGAGAAGCTGGCGGCGGTGATGATCACCTATCCCTCGACCCATGGCGTCTTCGAGGACACCGTGCGCGAGGTCTGCCGGATCACCCATGACCATGGCGGGCAGGTCTATATCGACGGCGCGAACATGAACGCGCTGGTCGGTCTGGTAAAGCCGGGCGAGATCGGCGGCGATGTCAGCCACCTGAACCTGCACAAGACCTTCGCCATCCCGCATGGCGGCGGCGGGCCGGGCATGGGGCCGATCGGCGTCAAGGCGCATCTGGCGCCGCATCTGCCCGGCGATCCCTGCGAGGGCGACAGCGGCGCGGTCAGCGCGGCCCCCTATGGCAGCGCGTCCATCCTGCTGATCTCATGGGCCTATATCCTGATGATGGGTGGCGAGGGTCTGACCCAGGCGACGCGCGTGGCGATCCTGAACGCCAATTACATCGCCAGCCGGCTGGCCGGGGCCTATCCGATCCTGTTCATGGGCAATCGCGGCCGGGTGGCGCATGAATGCATCCTCGACACCCGGCCCTTCGCCGAACATGGCGTGACCGTGGACGATATCGCCAAGCGGCTGATCGACAACGGCTTCCACGCCCCGACGATGAGCTGGCCGGTTGCCGGCACGCTGATGGTCGAGCCGACGGAATCCGAGACCAAGGCCGAGATCGACCGCTTCATCACGGCGCTTCTGGCGATCCGCGACGAGATCACCGAGGTTGCCGAGGGCCGCATCAGCGCCGAGGAATCACCCCTGCGCCGGGCGCCGCATACGGTCGAGGATCTGGTCGCCGAATGGGACCGGCCCTACAGCCGCGAGCAGGGCTGCTTCCCGCCGGGCGCCTTCCGGGTGGACAAGTACTGGCCTCCGGTCGGGCGGGTCGACAATGCCTATGGCGACCGCAACCTGATCTGCACCTGCCCGCCGCTGGACAGCTATGCCGAGGCGGCCGAGTGATCGGCCGCATCCGCAAGCGGACGTGATACGGCAGGGCCGGGCTTGATCGGTCCGGTCACTGTCCACATATATCTCGCAAATGATATATGTGGCGAAGCATGGCCGAGACGCTGAAACTGACCTGCCTTGACTGCGGCCAGACCAACGCCCTGCCCGCCGCCCGGCTGGGCGCCGCGCCAAAATGCGGCACCTGCGGGGCGGCCTTGCTGCCGGCAAAGCCGGTGGCGGTCGATTTCGAGACGCTGCAAAAGGCGGCCCGGACCGACGGGTTGCCCTTGCTGGCGGATTTCTGGGCCCCCTGGTGCGGTCCCTGCCGGGCGATGGCGCCCGAGTTCGAGAAGGCGGCGGCACTGTTGAAGGGCCGGGCGCGGCTGGTCAAGATCGACACCGAGCGCGAGCCCACCGCCAGCATCCGCTGGAATATCCGCGGCATTCCCGCCTTCATCCTGTTCAGGGACGGGCGCGAGGTCGCACGGCAGGCCGGCGCCCGCCCGGCGGCCGATCTGGTCCGTTTCGTCGAAGGCGCGACGGTGCGTTAGGCGAAGCGCGCCGGGGGCGCATCGCGTCCGAACAGATCCAGCGTCGCCATCAACTCGTCGCGTTCCAGCCGGAAACTGCCATCGCCGCCCTCGGCGACCAGCAGGCCGAAACGCTGGTCCAGACGATTGGCCAGTTGCTTCAGCGTCGCGGCCACGCGATCGGGCGGCTGGATCGGTACGATGGCGGCATCCTTCGGCGCGACCATCATGCCATGCACCAGATGGCTACCCTCGACGCCGACGATGGCAGCGGCGGCGCCGCAGGCCTCGATCAGTTCGTCCACGCTGGCCTCAAGCGGGTCGATGGCCAGAAAGCCGCGCTCGGCGACCAGTGCCTCGGCCAGATCCAGTTCGTTCTCCAGCAGCCGGGCCTCACCGGCGCTGCCGCGCAGCAGGAAGACACCGGCCACCGGGCGTGGGCTGCGACCTTCCAGCAGCCGGCAACGCAGCGCATCCTGACGCCGTGCCCGGTGGCTGTTATTGGCGAAATCATCGAACATCACCAGTTCGGTGAAATGCACGTCGCCCTCGACCCGCTCGGGCGACATGCCAAGCAGGTCTTCATAGCGGGCCTTGTGGCTTCCAACAGGCGACGCCGCCCCGCTGACCGGCCGGCCCGCCGCCTCGGCCAGATCATAGGCCACGCAGGCATCCATCAGCCAGCTTCCGAACCAGCGATTGGCCGACCAGTCCTCATAGAGCGCGCCGCTGATCCGGCTCTCGGGGCGGGGCGTCAGGCCAAAGCGCCGTTCGCGCGCGCGCAGGTGATATTCGGCGCCGCCATGGTACAGCACACCATCCACCAGATCGACTTCGCGCAACCGCCAGGCCATTGTCGGCCCCTCTTCACAGACCTCTTCCTCGACCAGCGCATGCAAGGTCTCGGGCAGGGGCGCGAAGATGCTTGCCCGGATCCGCTCGACCTGCCCCGGAAGGACCAGCGAACGACGGTACTGCATGGTTTCCGCCGGCGCGACCTGCCAGCGGTCCTCGGCTCCGGCGAAGAAATCGGAGCCGGACAGACCAGCAAGTTGTCGCAGGCGGGAGGTAAAGGCGCGGAGGGAATGGAACATGTTGAAAACCGCTTTATGATCTGATGGCCGCCATTGGTCGTTGGTAAAAGATATTCAACCGTAACGAGGTAATATGCTGGTTCAATTGGTCAGTATCCGGGTTCTTCCAGAACATCGCGACAGGTTCATCGAAGCGTTCCGGATCAATTGCGAAGGCAGCCGGCGCGAGCCGGGGAACCTGCGGTTCGACCTGCTCTGCGATCCCGAGGACGAGAACAGCTTTTCGGTCTATGAGGTCTTTACCGGCCCCGAGGCGCTGCACGCCCATGTCCGGACCGAACACTATCGCCGTTGTGTCGAGATGATCACCCCGATCTGCGTCGGTCAAAGAACCAAGCGCTTCTTCACCCCGGTTCTTGTCGAGGCTGCGCCGGGCAGCCGGACGGACGGCACCGGCTGAACTGTCATGTGCAGATATCGCCACCACGCGGAAAACCCCCGCGCGACCAAAGGGCGCGGCACGGCCGCCTGCCTCGGTCGCCCACCACAAACACGTCATGATAGGCAACTATCCGCCGACGCCGTGTGGGTCAACCGTTATCGATGTCCGAAAAGCCGGGTTGCCACGCCCCGGATGCGTTCGCCAAAATACCGCCCTTCGCCGCGGCCATGGGGGCGCGGCGGCAGGTCGAGGGATCGGCTTGCCCGAAGCCTAGGAAGTCACCTGCCGGGCATGCGAGCAGTTCGACTTGCGGGCCGGGGTGATCAGCTCGGGCTGGCTCTGCTGATTGACCTCACCGGCGGCGGGCGCGGTCTGCACGGCGGGCGCGGGCGCGGGCACGGGTTTCGGGGCTTCCACCTGTTGCGCAAGGACCGGCAATGCGGTCAGCGGGACCAGCGCAAACGCGGCGAGGATGCGGCGAAGCATGGCGGTTCCTTTCGGCATGATCCTGGATCAATGGCGTCAGCATGGGGCCGAATCAGCGTATCGCCAAAGGAATCCCGCTCACATCGCCGTCATTTCCGCCCGCACCGGAACGTGACTGTCCCTCTGTCTCTGGCCGTTCTACCACTTGGGATGACCCGCCGATGACCGAGAGGAGCCCCCATGCCCACCCGCCGCCATCTTCTGATCAGCAGCGCGGCCCTTGGCGCCGCAACCGCCCTGCCGGCCCTGGGGCAGTCCGCCAACCGACCGAACCCGATGCCCGAGGAACTGCGCGAGGCGCTGGAGCGCGATCCCAACGCCCCGGTCCTCGGCAATCCCAGGGGCGACATCACCCTTGTCGAGTTCTTCGACTACAACTGTCCCTTCTGCAAGAAGATGGTCGGCCCGATGCAGCAGCTGATAAGCTCGGACCCGCAGCTGCGCGTGGTCTATCGCGAATGGCCGGTCTTCGGCGCAGATTCCGAATTCGCCGCCCGCGCCTCGCTCGCCTCGCTGGATCAGGGCAAATACTGGCAGTTCCACGCCTCCCTGCTGGGCATGAAGGGCCGCGCGGTCGAAGCGACGGTGATGCGATCCGCCCGCGAGGTCGGACTGGATGAGGCGCGTCTGCGCAAGGACATGCAGGCGGCGCGCATCGACGAGCATATTCAGACCTCCTTCGCGCTGGCCGATCACATGGGGCTGATGGGCACGCCGACCTTCATTGCCGGCGACGAGGGCGCCTTCGGCGAGATGAGCCTGAAAGAGATGCAGGGCCTGATTACCCGCGCCCGCGACACGCTGGGCTAACGGACCTTGCCCTTCCAGCCGGGCGGCCGCCGGGCCACCCAGGCAAAGAAGCGCGCCAGATCCGGATGGGCGCGCAGGGCCTCGACGCTGTTGTAGCGGCGGGCGAGTTCGGTCTCGCTTAGGGTCTTGTGGATGGTCGAGTGACAGACCTGATGGATCAGGATCACCGGGCCGCCCTTGCCACCGCGCAATCGCGGCGTCAGGTGGTGGCGGCTTTGCGGCACACCGGGCGGGATCGGACGATCGCAGAGCGGACAGACGGGGTCCGGCCCGGCAGTCTCCGCAGCCATGTCCGGCATGGGTGTCCCACCCCTCCCGGCCCCCCGTGTCCTTGCCATCTCGTCGTTCCCTTCCCGGTTGCAGGGTGGATCGCGTCCCGTGGCACCGACCCGTTTCGCAGCCCGTCGAAGGCCAGAATAATGCCTTGAGATGGTGCCGGAAACACGCGCCTCGCATGGACCCTTCTGCACCGCGGTGATATAGAAGCGCCGTCCGGGCGAGCCAGGTCCGAGCGATCTCGGCCATGGGCCGCGCCGGTGGTATCACCACCCCGCCTCACCGTCCGGATCCCTGGCGCAGCGCGTCACTGACGCCACGCATCCGGGACATATTCTTTGGCCCGCCAGTCACCGACGGGCCGGATCTGGAAAGGTAGCGACATGACAAGTACCGCCGAACGCACGGGCCGGTTTCACGGGCCCGCAGTCCTGACCTATGGGTTCCGGCCGTTCTTCCTGCTGGCCGGGCTGTGGGCGGCGGCGGCGATGCTGCTGTGGGTCGTGATGCTGTCGGGCGGGACGCCCCTGCCCCTGAGCCTCGATCCGATCAGCTGGCATGCGCATGAATTCCTGTTCGGCTATCTCGGCGCGGTCATTGCCGGATTCGTCCTGACCGCGGTCCCGAACTGGACCGGCAGGCGGCCACTGGCGGGCACACCGTTGGCCGGGCTGGTGCTTCTGTGGCTGTCGGGGCGGCTTGCGATCGCGGTCTCGGGCTGGCTGCCCTGGCCTGCGGTGGCGGCCATTGATCTGTCGCTGGCCGTGGCACTGGTGCTGTTCCTGACCCGCGAGGTGATCCAGAGCGGGAACTGGCGCAACCTGCCGGTCGTCGGGCTGATCGGGCTCTATGGGCTGGCCAATGCTGTGTTTCTGGCCGAGGCGGCTGGCGGCGGCGTCGCCTTCGACGGGGTCGGCATGCGCCTCGGGCTTGCGGCGGCGGTGCTGCTGATCGCGCTGATCGGCGGCCGCATCATCCCGGCCTTTACCCGCAACTGGCTGACCGCGCGTGGCTCGGCGCGGCTGCCGCAACCCTTCGACCGTTTCGACGCCGCGGTCCTCGGCCTGAGCGCGGTGACACTTCTGGCCTTCGTCGCCGCCCCCGACACGGCCGGGCTGCGCTGGCTGATGCTGGCGGCGGGGGCCGCGCATCTGTGGCGGCTGTCGCGCTGGTGCGGCGGGCTGACCCGGGCCGAGCCGCTGCTCTGGGTGCTGCATGTCGCCTATGCGATGCTGGCGCTTGGCTTTGTCGCAGAGGCGGCGGCCGGCTTCGATCTGATCACCCGGGCGGCGGCCCGCCATCTGTGGCTGGCCGGCGCGATCGGTCTGATGACGGTCGGGGTGATGACCCGGGCGACGCGCGGCCATACCGGCAGGCCCCTGCAGGCCGACCGGCCGACGCTGCTGATCTATCTGGCGCTGATCGGGTCGGCCTTGCTGCGGGTGGCGGCCGGGCTGTGGTCCGACCCGATGCCGCTGCTGCATCTGTCGGCCGGGCTGTGGCTGGCCGCATTCGCCGGCTTCGCGCTGGCCTACGGGCCGATCCTGCTGCGCCCCAAGCCGGCACCGGGCTCGTAAGAGCCGACGAAAACGGCCCGGTCGCGCCGGCCGGGCCTTTCATCGGGGCAAATACAGGTTTCGCTCAGGCGGTGGCCGGCACCGCGTCCCGACACCAGCCGATCACCGCCCGCTCGTCCCCCGGCAGGGCACGGGCCAGCCCCCCGGCGAAACCCTCGAAGGCCGGCAGGTTCAGGCCGTTCACGCCGATCAGGACCGGCAGGCCGCAGGTCAGGGCCTCGGCGATCAGCGGCGCGAGGCCGCGGCCCTCGGCCTCCTGCTTGCCGAACTTGTTGACGATCAGCAGATCGGCCGAAGGCAGGGCGCGGGCCACGCCCAGAACCGCCTGTTCCAGCGCCCCGGCATCCAGACGGCAGCCGCGTGCCAGATCGCCGCGATCCTCGCTGATCCGCAGGACCGGGCCGTCGGGCAGCACCACGATGTCCATGTCGCACCGGGCGCGGTCCGGACGCAGGACATTGCTTTGCACGGTGCCGGCAAGGCGCAGCCCATCGGCCCGCAGCAGATCGGCGATGCCGGCCAGGAAACGGTCATTGGCACCGCGTCCGGGCAGGCTGACATAGGCGAGGCGCATTCCGGTCTCCCTCAGGTCATCTCGATGCCGCTGATCTCGGCCCCCGCGACCAGCGCGGCGACGAAATCGCGGCTGGCGCGCAGCCAGGCGGCCTTGTCATGCGCCTCGCGCAGCGCCGGCAGCACCGCCTCGAAGGGCAGAACCTCGCCCCGCGCGCAGGCATCCAGCCGGATGACGTGCAGACCATAGCGCGATTCGGCCAGTTCGATCTGCCCCTCGTTCATGCGCGCCATCACCGCCTCGAATTCCGGCACGGTATCGCCCGAGGACAGTTGCCCCAACAGCCCGCCCGCGGTTTTCGACGAACAGGCGCTGTGGCGGGTAGCCAGTTCGGCAAAGCGCCGCGGCTCGTCCCGCAACTCGGCCAGCACCGCCTCGGCCATCTGCCGCGCGGCGGAGCGGGCCTCGGCATCCCCGGGGACCGCGGCGAACAGGATATGCGCGGCCTCGAACAGCGAGGGCGCGCGGAACCGGTCGGGATCGGCCTCATAGGCGGCCCGCAGCCCGGCCTCGTCGCAGGGTTCGGGCGAAACCGCCTGATCCAGCAATTGCCGGATCAGCGCCTCGTCCTCGGTCTCCCACTGGCCGGGCGCGGTTTCGACCGGTTGCGGGGCCAGCCCGCAGGCCCGCGCCTGCTGCAACAGCAATTCGCGGATCGCCAGCGCGCGGGCGGCGGATTTCCAAGCCAGTCCCGGCTTGCCCTTGGGCGCGGGGTGGTTCTGCGCCTCGGCCGCGATGCGGCCGGGGTCGATGGTCACGCCGTTCACGACGACCGGCGGCAGCAGCGGTTTCAGTTCCATCGCCTCACTCCGCCGGATGCCGCTTGGTCCGCACGATCTGGTAGCCGGGCCGCCACAGATAGCGGACCGGGGCCGAGATCATGTGCACCAGCCGGGTGAAGGGGAACAGCAGGAAGATGGTCAGGCCCAGGAAGATATGCAGCTTGAACAGGATGTTGACACCGGCCATGTGATCGGCCGCGCCGGATCGCAGATAGACGATGCTCTGCGCCCAGGACATCAGCCGCACCATTTCCTCGCCGTCCAGATGCTGCAGCGAGACGAGGATGGTCAGCAGCCCCAGCACCAGTTGCAGCACCAGAAGCGCAAGGATGCCGGTATCGGCAAGGGTGGAGTTGGCGCGGACGCGCGGATCCGTCATGCGCCGGTGCAGCAGAATCGCGCCCCCGGTCAGCGCCATGATGCCGGCGATGCCGCCCACGCTCATGGCCAGGATCTGCTTGGCGCTGTGGCTGATGCCGATGGCGTCGAAGATCACGACCGGGGTCAGCAGCCCGACGACATGACCGAAGAGGATGATCAGCACGCCGACATGAAACAGGACCGAGCCGATGACGAATTGCCGCCGGCGCAGGATCTGGCTGGATTTCGACTTCCAGGTGAAGGGATCGCGGTCATAGCGGATGATCGAGCCGAGGATCATCACGGTGATGGCGATATAGGGATAGATGCCAAAGAAGAAGTTGTTCATGACTGTGCCTCGTTCATTCGGCGGCCTGCGCGGGGGCGCGCGGGTCCATGCGGGCAAGGATGTCGCGGCTGACCGGGCAGCCGGCATTGGGATCGGGGCCGAAGGTGACCTGCGCCTCTTCCCAGACGGCATCCAGCGCGGCCAGATCCTCGGGGTCGTCATCGGGGATCGCGGCCAGTTCGGCCGAAGGCGCGATCTCGGTCTGGGCCAGCGTGACCAGGGCCGAGAACACCGCCGCATAGGGCGAGCCGCGCCGGATCAGCCGCTCGGCCAGCGCGGTCAGGATATGACCGGCATCGGCCAGCATCGAGCGCGCCTCGGCCAGGGGCCGGGTGGACAGGTATTCCAGCAGCACCGGCAGATGGTCGGGCAGTTCCGTGCCGGCCAGATCGAAGCCGCCGGCGCGATAGGTTTCCAGCAGGTCGACCATGGCGCCGCCGCGGTCGCGGCTTTCGCCATGGACATGCTCGAACAGGTTCAGGGACAGGGTACGCGAGCGGTCGAACAGCAGCACATAGCGTTCCTGAAGATCATAGAGATCGTCATGGGCCAGCGATTGCAGAAGCGGCGCCAGTTCCTTTTGCCGGGTGGGGCCAAGCAGCCCCTCGTCATGCAGGACGGCGTCGATGGCGGGGATCGCCTCAGCCAGATCCGGGCCGGGATAGCTGAGCAGGGCGGAGAGTGCCTTGAAGGTCTTCATGCGATGAACTCCTGCGGGCTGCGGAACTTCTTGCCGCCGAACATCGAGCCGCTGCTGCCCGACGAGCAGCCGTTGCCGTCGGTAAAGCCGCAGCCGCCGCGCAGGTCATAGGCGTCCTCGACCAGTTCGCGGTGCGTCGTCGGGATGACAAAGCGGTCCTCGTAATTGGCGATGGCCAGAAGCTGATACATCTCGTCGATCTGCAGGGGCGTCAGGCCGACGCGCTGCGCCGCGCCCAGGTTGATCACGCCGTCGATCGACTTCGACCGCATGTAGGAGCGCATGGCCAGCATCCGCTCCAGCGCCAGCGCCACCGGGGCCTCGTCGCCCGCCGTCAGCATGTTCGCCAGATAGCGCAGCGGGATGCGCAGGCTGCGGACATCGGGCATGTCGTCCTGTGCCGCGATCCTGCCCGCCTCGGCGGCGTTCTGGATCGGCGACAGCGGCGGCACATACCAGACCATCGGCAGGGTGCGATATTCGGGATGCAGCGGGAAGGCGATCTTCCACTCCATCGCCATCTTCCAGATCGGCGATTTCTGCGCGCCGATGATCCAGTCCTCGGGCACGCCCTCGGCGCGGGCGGCGGCGATGACTTCGGGATCGTTCGGATCGAGGAACACGCCCAGTTGCGCGTCGTAAAGATCCTTCTCGGCCTCGACCCCGGCCGCCTCGGCGATGCGGTCGGCGTCATACAGCATCACGCCGAGATAGCGGATGCGGCCGACGCAGGTTTCCGAACAGACCGTCGGCTGGCCGCTTTCCAGACGCGGATAGCACAGCACGCATTTTTCCGATTTGCCGGTGGACCAGTTGTAATAGATCTTCTTGTAGGGGCAGCCCGAGACGCACATCCGCCAGCCCCGGCACTTTTCCTGGTCGATCAGCACGACGCCGTCATCCTCGCGCTTGTAGATCGCGCCCGAAGGGCAGGAGGCGACGCAGGCCGGGTTCAGGCAATGTTCGCACAAACGCGGCAGATACATCATGAAGGTGTTTTCGTATTCGCCGTAGATCTCCTTCTGCACGCCCTCGAAATTGTAGTCCTGCGAGCGTTTGGCGAATTCGCCGCCGAGGATTTCCTCCCAGTTCGGCCCCCATTCGATCTTTTCCATCCGCTCGCCCGAGATCAGCGAACGCGGCCGTGCGGTCGGGAAGGCCGGCATCTCGGGCGCCGATTTCAGATGGTCGTAGTCAAAGGTGAAGGGCTCGTAGAAATCGTCGATCTCGGGCAGGTCGGGGTTGGCGAAGATATTCGCAAGGATCCGCCACTTGCCGCCCTGCTTGGGTTGCAGATGGCCCGAGCGGGTCCGGGTCCAGCCGCCGTTCCAGCGTTTCTGGTTCTCCCAGTCCTTGGGATAGCCGATGCCGGGCTTGGTTTCGACATTGTTGAACCATGCGTATTCGACGCCCTCGCGCGAGGTCCAGACGTTCTTGCAGGTGACCGAACAGGTGTGACAGCCGATGCATTTGTCGAGGTTCAGCACCATGCCGATTTGCGCACGTACTTTCATTCCGCTGCCTCCGTCGTTTGGGTTGCGGTTCCCGCCTCCAGCGGGGTGTCGAGCCAGTCGACCTTGTCCAGTTTGCGGACGATCACGAATTCGTCCCGGTTCGAACCGACCGTGCCGTAATAGTTGAACCCGTAGGCCAGCTGGGCATAGCCGCCGATCATGTGGGTGGGTTTCAGCACGACGCGGGTGACCGAGTTGTGGATGCCGCCGCGCAAATTGGTGATCTGGCTGCCGGGCGTGTTCACGATCTTTTCCTGGGCGTGATACATGAAGGCGGTGCCTTCCTTCATCCGCTGGCTGACCACGGCGCGGGCGGTGATGACGCCGTTGCTGTTGAAGACCTCGATCCAGTCGTTGTCGACCAGCCCCGCCTTGCGCGCATCGACCTCGGAGATCCAGACGCAGGGGCCGCCGCGGTTCAGCGTCAGCATCAGCAGGTTGTCGGTATAGGTCGAGTGGATGCCCCATTTCTGGTGCGGGGTGATGAAGTTCAGCACCACATGCTTTTCGCCATTGGCCAGCGATTTCGTGGCCGCGGCCCCCACCGTCTTCAGATCGACGGGCGGCCGCCAGGTCACGAAACCCTCGCCGAAGGCGCGCATCCATTCATGGTCCTGATACAGCTGCTGACGGCCGGTGACGGTGCGCCAGGGGATCAGTTCATGCACGTTGGTCCAGCCGGCGTTATAGCAGACCTCCTCGCTTTCGATCCCCGACCATGTGGGCGAGCTGATGATCTTGCGCGGCTGGGCGGCAATGTCACGGAAGCGGATTTTCTCGTCCTCCTTGACCTCGGCCAGATGCTTGTGATCGCGGCCGGTCGCCTTGCCAAGCGCCTCCCATGCCTTCACCGCCACCTCGCCGTTCGTCTCGGGCGCCAGCATCAGCACCACCTCGGCGGCGTCGATGGCGGTCTCGATCCGGGCCATGCCCTTGGTCACGCCCTCCTCGGTCACCCGGCCGTTCAGCGCCTGAAGGTGATGCACCTCGGTTTCGGTGTTCCAGCTGATGCCCTTGCCGCCATTGCCGACCTTTTCCATCAGCGGGCCAAGCGCGGTGAACCGCTTGTAGAGGTTCGGATAGTCGCGCGTGACCTCGATATAGGCGGGCGCGGTCTCGCCGGGGATCAGGTCGCACTGATCGCGCTTCCAGTCGCGCACCGCGTCCTGGGCGATCTCGCCGGGGCTGTCATGCTGCAGCGGCAACTGCACCACGTCGGTTTCCTCGCCCAAGACCTCGGGCGCCACCTCCGAGAATTTCCGGGCGATCGACTTGAAGATCTCCCAGTCGGATTTCGACTCGTAGGCCGGATCCACCGCCGCCTGCAGCGGGTGGATGAACGGGTGCATGTCCGAGGTGTTCATGTCGTCCTTTTCGTACCAGGACGCGGTCGGCAGCACGATATCGGCATAGACGGCCGTGGTGGACATGCGGAAGTCGATGGTCACCAGCAGGTCCAGCTTGCCCTCGGGCGCCTCGTCATGCCAGACCGCCTCGACCGGCTTCTGCCCGCCTTCGGCCCCCAGATCCTTGCCCTGAACGCCGTGATCGGTACCCAGAAGGTGCTTGAGGAAATACTCGTGCCCCTTGCCGGACGAGCCCAGCAGGTTCGAACGCCAGACGAACAGGTTGCGCGGCCAGTTCTCGGGCGCGTCGGGATCCTCGCAGGACATCTGCAATTCGCCCGATTTCAAACGCTGGGCGACATAGTCCCTGACCGGCACGCCGGCTTCCTTGGCCGCGCGCCCGACCTCGAGCGGGTTGGTCTTCAGCTGCGGCGCCGAGGGCAGCCAGCCCATGCGCTCGGCCCGGATGTTGTAGTCGATCAGGCTGAGCCGGCTCCAGTCGCCCTCGGGCGCGGTCGGCGACAGGATTTCGGCCGAACTGACCGTCTCATAGCGCCACTGGTCGGTATGCGCGTACCAGGCGCTGGTCGCGTTCATGTGCCGCGGCGGACGCGCCCAGTCCAGCGCGAAGGCCAGCGCCGTCCAGCCGGTCTGCGGGCGCAGTTTCTCCTGCCCGACATAATGCGACCAGCCGCCGCCGGACTGGCCGACGCAGCCGCACATCACCAGCATGTTGATGACGGCGCGATAGTTCATGTCCATGTGGAACCAGTGGTTCATCGCCGCGCCGATGATGACCATGGAACGGCCATTGGTCTTTTCGGCATTGGCGGCGAATTCGCGCGCCACCTGGATGATCCTGTCGCGGCGCACGCCAGTGATGCGCTCGGCCCAGGCCGGGGTGAAGGGCACGTCGGCGTCGTAATCCGAGGCGACATGATCGCCGCCCAGGCCCCGGTCGAGGCCATAATTGGCGCAGAACAGGTCAAAGACCGTGGCCACCAGCGCCTCGCTGCCGTCGGCCAGCGCGATGCGCTTGACCGGCACGTTGCGGGTCAGGACCTCGCCGCGGTCATCGACCTCGAAGCCGTTGGTGGCACTGCCGCCGAAATAGGGGAAATCGACGGCGGCCACCTCGTCGCGGTCCTCGTCGAGGATCAGGCTCAGCTTCAGCGTGACATCCGCGCCATCGGCCTTTTCCTCGAGGTTCCACTTGCCCCGCTCTTCGCCCCAGCGGAACCCGACCGAACCATTGGGCACGACCAGCTTGCCGCTGTTCTCGTCGATGGCGACGGTCTTCCATTCGGGGTTGATCTTCTGGCCCATCCCCTCGGCCAGATCGGCGGCGCGCAACTGCCGGCCCGGCACCAGCCGCTCACCCTGCCGGTCCAGCCTGACCAGCATCGGCATGTCGGAATAGCGGCGGCAGTAATCCTCGAAATAGGGCACCTGCCGGTCCAGGTGGAACTCGCGCAGGATGACGTGGCCGAAGGCCATACCGAGGGCCGCGTCGGTGCCCTGCTTGGCGTTCAGCCAGATATCGCCGAATTTCGCCGCTTCGGAATAGTCCGGGCAGATCACCGCCGATTTGGTGCCGCGATAGCGCGCCTCGGTGTAGAAATGCGCATCCGGCGTCCGCGTCTGCGGCACGTTCGAGCCCCACAGCAGCAGATAGCCCGCATTATACCAGTCGGCCGATTCCGGCACGTCGGTCTGTTCGCCCCAGGTCTGCGGGCTTGCCGGCGGCAGGTCGCAATACCAGTCATAGAAGGACATGCAGGTACCACCCAGAAGCGACAGATAGCGCGTGCCGGCGGCATAGGAGATCATCGACATCGCCGGGATCGGCGAGAAGCCGAACACCCGGTCGGGACCGTAGGTCCTGGCGGTATAGGCGTTGGCGGCGGCGACGATCTCGGTCGCCTCGTCCCAGGTCGCCCGCACGAAGCCGCCCTTGCCGCGGGTCTTGGTATAGCTGGCCCGGGCCTGCGGGTCCTTCTGGATCGCCTCCCAGGCCGCGATCGGCGACATGGTCTTGCGCTTTTCCCGCCACAGCCGCATCAGCCGGCCGCGGATCAGCGGGTTCTTCACCCGGTTCGCGGAATAGAGATACCAGCTGTAGCTTGCCCCCCGCGCGCAACCGCGCGGCTCGTGATTGGGCAGGTCGGGGCGGGTGCGCGGATAGTCGGTCTGCTGCGTCTCCCATGTGACGATGCCCGACTTGACATAGATCTTCCACGAGCAGGACCCGGTGCAGTTCACCCCATGGGTCGAGCGGACGATCTTGTCGTGCCGCCAGCGGGCGCGATAGGTATCCTCCCAGTCGCGGTTCTCGGTGGTGGTCTGCCCGTGCCCCTCGGCGAACACGTCCTTGCGGTTCGATTTCAGGAAGTTCAGGCGATCCAGAAGATGGCTCATCTTGCTGTCTCCTTTGGATGATCAGGCGGTTTGCGGGGCAGCGGCTGCGGGCCGCCCACGCTCGATGTCGTAAAGAAGGCCACCGCGCCGGGTGTAATAGGCCCAGGTGATCGCGAGGCAGAGCACGTAGAACACGAGGAAGCCCCACAGCGCGCCCACGGGCGAGCCCATCATGCCGATCGAGGTTCCGTAGGCCTTGGGGATGAAGAAGGCGCCATAGGCGGCAATCGCCGAGGTGAAGGCGATGATCGCGGCACTTTCCCGCTCGGACTGGCGGCGGCGGTCATCGGCCTCCAGGTCGGGCATCAGCCGCGGCACTTCCTTCGACATGATGATCGGGATCATCTGGAAGGTCGAGGCATTGCCGACCCCGGTCAGGAAGAACAGCGCCATGAAGGCCGCGAAGAAGCCCGTGAAGCTGCCCGCGCCAAGCGCGCTGATGACCCCGAAGGTGGCGACGATCATGCCGGCAAAGGTCCAGAAGGTGACCCTGCCGCCGCCGAAGCGGTCGCTGACCCAGCCGGTGCCGGCACGGCTGAGCGCACCGACCAGCGGCCCGAGGAACACGAATTGCAGCGCGTTCACCTCGGGGAAGGCCAGCTTGGTCAGCAGCGGGAAGCCCGCCGAATAGCCGATGAAGCTGCCGAAGGTGCCGGTATAGAGGATGCACATCAGCCAGTTATGCTTGCGCGTGAAGATGATCGCCTGCTCGCGGAAACTGGCGCGTGCATCGGCGATGTCGTTCATGCCCAGCCAGGCGGCAGCGGTCGCCAGCAGGATGAAGGGCACCCAGATGAAGCCCGCGTTCTGCATCCACAGCTGACCGCCCTCGCCCAGTTCCTGCGGGGCGCCACCGAGCGCGCCGAAGACGCCCGCGGTGATGACCAGCGGCACCAGGAACTGCATGACCGAGACGCCCAGGTTGCCCAGGCCCGCATTCAGCGCCAGCGCATTGCCCTTTTCGGCCTTCGGGAAGAAGAAGGCGATATTGGCCATGGACGAGGCGAAGTTGCCGCCGCCGAAGCCGCACAGCAGCGCCAGCGTCAGGAAGATCAGGTAGGGCGTATCGGGGTTCTGCACCGCATAGCCGATGCCAAGCGCCGGCAGCAGCAGCGAGGCGGTGGACAGGGTCGTCCACAGCCGCCCGCCGAAGATCGGCACCATGAAGCTGTAGAAGATCCGCAGCGTGGCGCCCGACAGGCCCGGCAGCGAGGCCAGCCAGAACAGCTGTCCGGTGGTGAACTCGAAGCCGATGGCGGGCAGCCGCGCGACGACGACCGACCAGACCATCCAGACCGCGAAGGCCAGCAGCAGCGCCGGGATCGAGATCCACAGGTTGCGCCGCGCCAGCTTGCGGCCCTTCTCGGCCCAGAAGACCGGATCCTCGGGGCGCCAGTCGTCCAGCACCTTCGGCATGACCGTGCGCTCGGGGTCGTGGATCTCGGCCAGTTCGGGGAAGCTGGGCAGTTTGCCCAGTTCGGTTCCCGCCGCCTTCTGCTCCATCTGGCGGACCGACAGATGCATCCAGCCCGCCGAGACCAGAACGATCAGGAACAGAAGCAGGAAGCACGAGGTATAGATGCCGGTCAGATCCAGCAGCGCGCCGAAGATGATCGGCAGGATGAAGCCGCCCAGACCGCCGATCATGCCGACGAGGCCGCCGACCGCGCCGACATGGTTCGGGTAATAGACCGGGATATGCTTGTAGACGGCCGCCTTGCCGAGGCTCATGAAGAAGCCCAGCACGAACAGCGTGATGACGAAGGGCACCATGCCCATCTCGGTCGAGAAGGTGATCGGACCGTCCTTGCCGCGGATGACGTAATCGGTCGGCGGATAGGACAGCATGAACAGCAGCACCGCCGAGAAGCCGAAGGTCCAGTACATGACCGTGCGGGCGCCGAAACGATCCGACAGCACGCCGCCATAGGCGCGGAACACGCTGGCCGCGAGGCTGAAGGCCGCGGCCGCCATGCCGGCGACGCGCACATCGGCGCCATAGACATCGGTCAGGTAATGCGGCAGCCACAACGCCAGCGCGACGAAGCCGCCGAAGACGAAGAAATAGTACAGCGAGAAGCGCCAGACCTGCAGGTTCTTCAGCGGCGCGAACTGCTCGGCCAGCGAGGGCGCGGCAATGCCCTGTTCGCGCCGGGCGCGGAAGGCCGGATCGTCGCGGGCCATCAGGAAGAACACCACGCCCATCAGCACGATGGCCACGGCCCAGATCTGCGCCACCGCCTCCCAGCCCCAGGCGACCAGCACGAAGGGCGCCAGAAACTTGGTCACCGCCGCACCGACATTGCCCATCCCGAAGATGCCAAGCGCGGTGCCCTGCTTTCCGGCCGGGAACCACTTCGACACATAGGCCACGCCGATGATGAACGACCCGCCGGCCAGGCCGACGCCAAGCGCCGCCACCAGAAAGGCCGGATAGGTCTCGGCCCAGGTCAGCGCCCAGGTGGCGGCCCCGGTCAGGATCATCTGCAGCGAAAAGATCAGGCGACCGCCATAGCGCTCGGTCCAGACGCCCAGGATCAGGCGGGTCAGCGAGCCGGTGAGGATGGGGGTGGCGATCAGCAGGCCATATTGGGATTCGGTCAGGCCAAGCTCATCCTTGATGGCCAGCCCGATGATGGAAAAGATGGTCCAGACGGCAAAGCAAAGCGTGAAGGCGGTGGTGCTGAGCCAAAGCGCCCTCTGCTGCTCTGCCGGAGATGCGGTCTTCTGGTCAGACATAACGACTGCTCCGTTGGGCCCGGCAAGAAAGCCGGGCGGTTCACGGACAACCAACACGAGAGCAAAATCGCGAATTTGATCTCAATCAAATGCTCGGGCGGGTCCGGCGGAAAGCGACCGCAATTGCCGTTCGCGCCGCGACAGCTTCGCGAACCTGACCCGCCGTTCCGGCATCCGTCATCGGAGGAATCGACGGCTGACGTGCCGCGATTTGACTTATGTCATGTCGACATGGGCCCCGAATGCGCAAGACTCGCCGTATCAAAAACTGGCAAACCGATTCGCAGGACGGCATGCGCGACGACGAAAGACAGGAAATCCGCGGGCTCGAAATCTTCGCCAACATGGCCGAGCCCAGCTTTGACGCGATGATGCAGGCGGCCTATGCGCAGGAGTTTCCCGCCCAGTTGCAGCTTGTCCGGCAGGGCGGGCGGGCGGATTTCCTGCATGTGCTGGTCGAGGGCACGGTCGAGCTGTTCGCCGAATGGAACGGCCATGACACCACCATGGCGATCCTGCGGCCGGTGACCAGCTTCATCCTCGCCGCCTGCATGCGCGATGCGCATTACCTGATGTCGGCCCGGACCCTTCAGCCCAGCAGGATCGTGCTGATCCCGGCCGTCGATATCCGCGAAACCTTCCGCCGCGATCCCGATTTCGCCGTGGACGCCGCCAACGAGCTTGCATCGGCCTATCGCAGCATGGTCCGGCATGCAAAAAGCCTCAAGCTGAGGAATTCGCGCGAACGGCTTGCCGCCTACCTGCTGCGGCTGTCGGCCGAGAATGGCGGCGCGGCCGGCTTCATGCTGCCGCATGAAAAGCGTTTGCTGGCCTCGCATCTGGGCATGACGCCCGAAAGCCTCTCGCGCGCCTTCCGGGCACTGTCGGACCATGGCGTGCATATCCAGGGCATGCGCGTCACCCTGACCGATCCGGACCAGGTGCGGGATATCGCCGTTCCCGATCCGCTGATCGACTGACCCGGAAACCGGCAAATTGACAGCGGTCGCGGGATGCCGCGACCATGGCGGCGCAACGACCGTGATCCGCCGGCGCGGTGGGAGGGCTTCAGCTGCCCGCCCCCTTATCCTCCCCTTCGGCAGGACACCGCCCGGATGCGGCACCCCTGCCCCCGACGCTGGCCGTGCTGGCGATTCTTGCGGTGTTCCGGTTCCGGCTGGGCATGATGCCGGTGCTGGCCGGGGCGGCAGCGGCCGGCATGGCGCTGTATCTGACGGACCTGACCGGATAGCCCGCCGCGTCAGCCGGCCGGCCGCAAGCCGGGATCATCCAGCGCCGCCAGCAACTCGCCATGCAGACGGGGGCCGGCCACGATCAGGCCATCGACCATGCCGCGCTGGCTGTTGAAGCGCATCCGGCGGCCATACCGGTCGCTGACCGCGGCCCCGGCCCGTTCGGCGATCAGGCTGCCCGCGGCGATGTCCCATTCCCATGCCGCGCGCAGCGACAGGGCCGCATCGAAACGCCCCTCGGCGGCAAGGCAGAGCCGCCAGGCCAGCGAGGGGCGGAATTCGCGCCGGAAATCCGGCACCCGTCCGTCCTTCCAATGGCCGGGCTCGGAGACGGCGCGATAGGTCAGCACGCTGGCACCCGACACGCCCCTGTCGGTCGGGGCGATGGGCTCGCCGTTCAAGAGCGCCGGTCCCTCGCCAAAGGCGGTATAGCAACGACCGCTGACCGGCAGGAAGACGACCGCCGCCACGATCCGGTCGCCGCGCGCGACAGCAAGGGAATGCGAGAACCCCTCTTGCCCGGCGATGAAGGCGCGGGTGCCGTCGATCGGGTCGATGATGAAGCAATGCTCGGCGTCCAGCCGCGAGGAATCCGCCTCGCTCTCCTCGGACAGCCAGCCATAGCCCGGGCGCGCACCCGTCAGCCGCGCGTGCAGTTCCTCGTTGACGGCCAGATCGGCCTCGGTCACCGGACCCGCGTCATCGGCCTTGTCCCAGGCTTTCGGATCCTGCCGCCAGAAATCCAGCGCGATCCGGCCCGCGGCGCGGGCGGCGCCTTCCAGCAGGGCAAGATCCTCGTCAGGCGCCGGCAACGGTCATCCCCTCGACCAGCAGGCTGGGCACCTCGGCCGCGCGCCAAGGCAGGGCGTCATTGCCGGCCCGCAGGCTCAGCAGCATGTCGCGCAGGTTGCCGGCGATGGTGCATTCATTGACCGGATAGGCGATCCGGCCGTTCTCGACCCAGAACCCGGCCGCGCCGCGCGAATAATCCCCGGTGGTGCCGTTGATCGACGCGCCCAGCATCGAGGTGACCACCAGCCCGGTCCCCATCCCGGCCAGCAATTCGTCGAAACCGGCCGCGCCGGGCGTCAGGATCACGTTGCTGTTCGTCGGCGAGGGCGGCGAGGCCAGACCGCGCGCCGCCGAGGCGGTGCTGCCAAGGCCCAGCTTGCGCCCGGTCGCCAGATCCAGGGTCCAGCCCTGCAACACCCCGTCTGCGACGATCCTGCGCGGCCTCGTCGCCAGCCCCTCGGCATCGAAGGGCCGCGACGAGGGATAGCGGGGGCGACGCGGATCCTCGGCCAGATCCATGCCCACCGGCAGCACCGGCTCGCCCATGGCCTTGCGCAGCCAGCTGGCGCCGCGGGCGATGGCGCTGCCATTCACCGCCGACAGCAGATGCCCGATCAGCGAGGCCGACACCCGCCGGTCATAGAGGATCGGAAAGGCTCCGGTCGGCGGCTTCCTCGACCCGGCGCGGGCCAATGTGCGCTCGGCCGCCAGACGGCCGATGTCCTCGGGCTCGGGCAGATCCGCCGCCCAGACGCGGGATTCGGCGGCATAGTCGCGCTCCATCCCCAGCCCCTCGCCGGTGATCGCCACGGCCGAGATCGCATGCGTGGTCCGCCCGTAACCGCCCGAAAACCCGTTCGAAGCGGCCAGCCACAGATGCCGGCGGCTGAAACTGGCATTCGCGGCCTCGACCTGCGAGATGCCCTTCGCGGCCAGCGCCGCCGCTTCGGCCCGCAGCGCCAGGTCCTGCAGGGCATCGGGCGCGGGATCGGGGCGGTCGTCGCCGATCTGCAGGGCCGTCGCGTCGCGGACCTGCGCCAACTGATCCGGTTCGGCCAGCCCAAGCGCGTCGTCCACCGGCGCCTCGCGGGCCATGGCAACGGCGCGGGCGGCCATCTCGGCGATGCTGGCGGCGCTGTGATCCGAGGCCGAGACACAGGCCTGACGCCCGCCGATCAGCACGCGCAGGCCGATCTCGACCCCTTCGGCGCGGTCGGCATGTTCCAGCGCGCCGCCGCGCACATCGATGCTGACCGACTGGCCCCGCATCGCCAGCGCATCGGCCTGTTCGGCCCCGGCCTTCCTTGCCGCCGAGACCAGCGCTTCGGCCAGCCCCTGCAACACTGCGGCCCGATCTGCGGATTCACCCTCGCCGGTCATCTCACCCTCGTCATCCTTCGCCCCTTTTCCCGCGCCTTGGCGGCGGGCGCAAACGAAAAGGGCCGGACGGATGCCCGGCCCCCTTTCAGCATGTGCCCCGGATCACTTGACCTGCTGGCCATTGGCGAAGATCGAGCCGTTCTCGCGGAATTCCAGGCTGGTCTGCAATTCGTCCGGCTTGCCCTCGACCGGACGGGCGAACATGGCCAGCATCATCCGCGCGCCCATCACCTGCTCCTGCGGCACGAAACCCATCGAGACCAGCTTGTCCAGCAGCGCGTTGAGGCCGGTAAAGCTGCCCTCGACGGTGCCGACCGGCTGCTCGGCGCCTTCGGGAATGGTCAGGTCGCCGCTCAGATCGGCGCGCGCGCCCACCGCCTCGAGCAGGAACTGCTTGATGCGCACGGTTTCCGGCGTGAAGGGCATCGGCATTTCGGGCATGATCTCGTCCCCGGTCGCCGGCTGATCCGTCGCCGCCCCGTCGGTGGCCGCAGTCTCCTCCATCGTCGCCGCCATCCGCTGGGCCAGGGTCGGATCCAGCAGATCCTCGGTCACCCGCGCCTCGCCCTCCAGATCGACCGTCAGGTTTGCAGGATCGCGCGGCAGCGCCCCCTGCGGGTCGAACATGGCCCAGATGCCGTCGGCCAGGGTCAGCCCGGAGAGGCTGTAGCTCAGCTTGTAGGGCTGCGGTTCGTCCGATTTCGAGATCGGGAAATTCAGCATGCCCGAAGCCGTCTCGATCGCGTAACTGATCGGGAAGGGCAATCCGCCGACGGTCATCTCGGCCTCGGTGCCCTTGGCCGAGCCGCCATAGGACACCCCCTCGCGCGACATGCTGAACAGCAGTTCGCTGCTGTCCGAGGCGAATGAGGCGCTGCCATTCTGCGGCATCCCCTCTGCGTCGGTGCCCGAAAACTGGGCCTCTCCGGTCACGGCACCCAACGCCAGCCCGCCCTGGACGACCATCCCAGCCCGGAACGCCTCATGCGGGTTGTCGACCATGTCGAACTTGCCCTCGGGTGCGATCATGCTGCCGCTTGCCGTCAGGCCATCCACATGCGAGGTCGCGGTGACGCTGCCCGCGTTGCCATCCGCCGTGTCGGGATCGGTCATCGACAGCGTCAGGTCCAGCCCCTTGGCGGCCAGGTCATAGGTCGATTGCTGGCCTGCCTTCGAGTTGCTGCGATACTCGCCCGCGACCCCGGTCATCACCAGCCGGACCGGCATGTCCGCACCCGCGCCCGCGGTCTCGTCGGTGTCGAAGCGGGCCGATATCTCGATGGTCGGATAGGTCATCACATGCAGCATGTCCCCGGCGCTGCCCGAGGACAGCATCTCATTGCCGGGAACGGTGATGACCGAACTGAGGTTCACGTCTTCGTCATCGACGGTTTTCGATACCATATCGGCGCTGACCGGGCCGTCGATGATGGTGCGCACCTTCGCGTCGCCGGTCTGCTGCAGGGTCATTTTCGGGACGACGATGCTCAGCTCGGTCGTCTCGGAATCGGTCGAGAACACGATTTCGGACAGGGTCAGCGTGCCGCCGGCATCATCGGTGGCCGCGATGGCCACGTCGTATCCCATGTCGGTGTAGTATCTGCTGAGATTTTCCCAGACCTCGGCCGGGGTCACCTCGGCCAAAAGCGGTGCGGCGCCTGCCAGAAGCGCGACGGCCGAGGTTGCAAGCGAGCGGAACATGCCGGATACCTTTCGAAATGCAATAAACCTGCACGCTGTCTGGCACAGCGGCAGGGCGAGGAAAAGGGAACATTCCGTGATCCGATCCGAACGGCGCGGCGGGCTGGCGGTGCTGACCATCGACCGGCAGGACAAGGCCAACTCGCTGACCGAAACGATGCTGCGCGACCTGACCGCAGCGCTGGACCAGATCGCCGCGGGCGATAGCGGCGCGGTGATCCTGACCGGGGCGGGCACGGTCTTCTCGGCCGGCGCCGATCTGGCCGAGGCCAAGGCCGGGCTGGCGAAATCGCCGGAATGGGAACGGCTGTCGGCGCGCGTCGCCACCATGCCCTGCCTGACCGTCGCGGCACTGAACGGCACGCTGGCGGGCGGCGCCTTCGGCATGGTGCTGGCCTGCGACCTGCGCATCGCGGTGCCGGGCGCCAGGTTCTTCTATCCGGTGATGAAGCTGGGGTTTCTGCCGCAGCCCAGCGATCCGCGGCGCATGACCCGGCTGGTCGGCGCGGCGCGGGCCAAGATGATCCTGATGGCGGGCCAGAAGATCGGCGCCGAGGAGGCGCTGGACTGGGGCCTGATCGACCGCATCGCCCCAGACGCCACGCTTCTGGCCGAAGCCGAGGCACTGGCGGCCGATTGCCTGGCCGCCGCCCCCGACCACGTCACCGCCATCAAGGCGATGATCGGTCAGCTATAGGCCGCTTCCCGGCCGAAATGCCGGCACAGCATGTAATAGATCACCGCGCGATACTTGTTGCGGTTCGACCGGCCATAGGCGTCGATCACCTTGTTGATCGCGGCCAGCAGGTCCGGGCTGTCGGGCAGGCCCAGCTTCTTGATCAGATAGCTCGAGCGGACCCGCTCCAGCTC
Source organism: Paracoccus marinaquae (assembly GCF_018860165.1). GTDB lineage: Bacteria > Pseudomonadota > Alphaproteobacteria > Rhodobacterales > Rhodobacteraceae > Paracoccus > Paracoccus marinaquae. Next base: position 145,477 of record NZ_JAHKNG010000003.1, on the reverse strand, counting down.
GGCCTCGTCGCTGGCGGCGACGGTTTCGGCATCGGCATTGTAGATCGACGGCCCGCAGCCGATCGTGACCTTGGTCAGCAGGGCCATATCCGGCGCCTGGCCAAACTTGTCCTGAATGTCGGTGGCGTATTTCGCGATCAATTCATCACGCTTGCCCATCGTCCCCCTCCTTTGGTTATGAAAATCCTCGGAAAGAATGCTTGCGGGCGGCACATTTATCAAGTCCGCAGATTTACACTGATCCTATCGCGCGAACCCGCCGATCGCCGGCAACCATGTCGAGAGTCCGGGCACGAAGGTCAGGATCAGCAGAACCGCGATGGCCGCGACGAAGAAGGGCGGCAATTCGCGGATCAGCGCCGCAGGCGACTGCCGGGTGGCCGAGGCGACGACGAAGATCAGCCCGCCGACCGGCGGCGTGATCAGCCCGAAGGTCAGGTTGACGATGACGATGATGGCGAAATGGTCGGGCGCGATGCCCAGGCTGTGGGCGATGGGCGCAAGGATCGGCACCAGGATCATCACCCCGGGCAGCGGATCCATGAACATGCCGAAGACCAGCAGCAGCAGGTTCACCATCAGCAGGAAGGCGATGGGCGACAGATCCATGGCGATCACCGCATCGGCCATGGCCTGCGGCACGCCCTCGATGATCAGCACCCAGGCGAAGGCGCGGGCGGCGGCAAGGATCATCAGCACCGCGACCGACATGATCCCCGCCCGCCAGAACGCCCCCCACAGATCGCCCAGCGTGAAGCCGCGATAGATGACCGCGCTGACGACGATGGCATAGGCGACCGCGATGACCGAGGCCTCGGTCGGGGTAAAGACGCCGCCACGGATGCCGCCGACGATCAGCACCACCAGAAGCAGCGCCGGAAGGGCCGCAAAGCTGTTGCGGATCATCTGCCGGACGGGCGGGCGCGGCTCGGCGCTGCGATAGCCGCGCCTGCGGCTGATCCACCAGTTCACCCCGGCCATCGCGGCCGAGATCAGCAGCCCCGGCAGGATCCCCGCGACGAACAGCGACCCGACCGAGACGTTGCGGTCCTGCAGCGCATAGATGATCATGGTGATCGAGGGCGGGATGATCGGCCCCACGACCGCCGTGGCGATGGTCAGCGCGCCGGCATAGGCGCGCGAATAGCCGCCCTTCTCCATCATCCGCACCATCATCGCCCCCGGGCCCGCCGCATCGGCCAGCGCCGAGCCCGAGATGCCGGCGAACAGCGTCGAGGTCAGCACATTGGCATAGCCCAGCCCGCCCCGCAGATGGCCGACGAATTGCGAGGCAAAGCGCAGCAACATGGCCGAGATCGCGCCGGTCGACATGATCTCGGCGGCAAGGATGAAGAAGGGCACGGCCAGCAACGGAAAACTGTCGAGGCCGGTGAACATCTCCTTGACCACCACGACCAGCGGATAGCGCCCGGTGATGCCGACCGCCGCAAAGGCCGCCAGCGCCAGCGCAAAGGCCACCGGCACGCCGATCAGCATCAGGATCAGGAAGGCGGCGATCAGGATCTCAACCACGCGCGGCCTCGTCGCCGGGGGCGAAGCCGGCCCGCAGATAGCGCGGCGCGATCAGTGCCAGATGAACGATCATCAGCGCGAAACCGGCCGGCATGGCGGCATAGACCCATCTCATCGGCAATCGCAGAGCCGCCGATTTCTGGATCGCCATGCGGTTCATATAGTCGATGCCGACCCAGACCATGAAGGCGAAAAAGCCGAACAGGATCAGCAGGATCGCCCATCGCAGCGCATACTGGGCGGGACCGGGCAGCGCCTCCTGCGCATTGGCGATGGCGACATGGGCGCCCTCGCGCAGGGCCAGCCCGCTGCCGAGGAAGGTCAGCCAGATCATCGTGTAGCGCGCCACCTCGTCCGACCAGGGCAGCGAGAAGCCACCCCAGTAGCGGCCGGCGACGTTCCAGCCGACGACCACCGCCATCAGCGCCAGACCGGCGATGACGGCGGTGCCGTTCAGGATGACGAAAACGCGCTCGATCCGCCGCATCAGACCGTCATTCGGCGGCCTGGATCCGGTCCATCAGCTCCTTGCCGAACTGCGCCTCGTAGGCCTTGTAGGGCTCTTCCAGCGCGGCGCGGAATTCCGCCTTCTGTTCGGGCGTCAACTCGTTCACCTCCATGCCGGCGGCCTTCAGCGCCTCGACGCCCGATGCCTCGACCTCATCGACATAGCCGCGCATGGCCGCAACCGCATCCACGGCCGCCTGATCGAAGGCCGCCTTCTGCGCGTCATCCAGCCCGTTCCACAGCGAGGGCGCGATCAGGATGACGGCCGGCGAATAGACATGACCGTCCAGCGTCAGGTATTTCTGCACCTCATTCAGCTTGGCCGAGACGATCACCGACAGCGGGTTTTCCTGCCCGTCGATGGCGCCCTGCTGCAGGGCGCCGATCACCTCGGGCCATGCCATCGGCGTGGGCGCCGCGCCAAGCGCCTGGAAGGCGGCGATATGGACCGGGTTTTCCATGGTGCGGATCTTCAGCCCACTGGCATCGGCGGGGGTCGAGATCGGATTGCGGTTGTTGGTGATATGGCGGAACCCCTGCTCGCCCCAGGCCAGCGCGTGAATGCCGGCAGCGTCGAACTTTGCCAGCATCTCCTGACCGATCTCGCCATCCAGCACCCCGCGGGCGTGATCGAGGCTGGTCAGCAGGAAGGGCACGTCGAAAACCCCGGCCTCGGGCACGAAATTCGACAGCGTCCCGGTCGAGACGATGGTCATCTCGACCGTGCCCAGTTGCACGCCCTCGACCACCTCGCGCTCGCCGCCCAGGCCCGACGAGGGGAAATGGCGAAAGCTGAACTGATCGCCAAGTGCTGCGGTCAGCGATTCCTCGAACGCCTTGGCGGCGACGCCGTAATGGCTGTCCTCGGCCAGCGCATAGCCGATCTTGATTTCCTGCGCGGCGGCGGGCGCGACGGCGGCGGCGCCGATCAGCGCGGCGGCATAGACATGCTTCATGTGATATCCTCCCATCATTTTGGGGCAGAGTTTGCGCGACATGCAGGCCAAGCGCAATCTCCTGCGATCCATCACCTTTCCGGGCAGAAAATCGGAAACTCGTTCCTGTCGCAACAGCGATGACGGGTGGCCACGGAACAGAGTTCCTTGCGCCTGCCAGCCGATCGCATATCGTTCCGCACGACGCGATCACGGCTGAGATGCCATCCTTTTTTCACCGTCCGGTCGGTTGGCCGGTTGCCCCGGCCCGCGCAAGGCCGCATCTACAGGACTAGAAATTCAAGGAGTTTACCGATGCGCAAGACGCTTCTGACCGCCATCCTCGCCCTGACCACCGCCCTGCCCGCCGCCGCCGAAACCATCCGCGTCGGCATGTCGGGCGGCTATTTCCCCTTCACCTTCACCAAGGCCGACGAATTGCAGGGCTTCGAGGTCGATTTCATGAATGCCGTCGCCGAGGTCACCGGCGACGAGGTCGAATTCGTCACCATGTCCTTTTCCGGGCTGATCGGCGCGCTGGAAGCGAACCGCATCGACACCGTGGCCAACCAGATCACCATCACGCCCGAGCGCGAGGCGAAATTCGTCTTCACCCAGCCCTATGTCTATGACGGCGCGCAGGTCGTCGTGAAGGCCGGCAACGAGGACCAGATCACCGGCCCCGAAAGCCTGAAAGGCAAGTCGGTCGCGGTCAATCTCGGCTCGAACTTCGAGGAACTGCTGCGCGCCCTGCCCTATGCCGACGAGATCGACATCCGCACCTATGACAGCAATATCGAACAGGACACCGCCCTTGGCCGGGTCGATGCCTTCGTCATGGACCGGGTCTCGACCGCGCAGGTGATCGCGAAAAGCCCGCTGCCGCTGGCCCAGGCCGGCGAGCCTTTCGACGAAATCCGGAACGCCCTGCCCTTCCGCAATGACGAGGCCGGCCTGGCGCTGCGCGACCGCGTCGACGCCGCCATCACCACGCTGAAAGAGAACGGCAAGCTTGCCGAAATCTCGCAGAAATGGCTTGAAGCGGATGTGACGAAGCCGCTGGCGGAATAACTCCGGGTGCTGGACATTGCCTATATGGGGGAACTGGTGCCGGTCATCGCCGGCTATGTTCCCCTGACCCTGTTCATGGCCGTGGTGGCGATGGCCGCCGCACTGGTGCTGGCCGCGATCCTTGCCATCGTGCGGGTGCTGCGGCTGCCGGTGCTGGACCGGATCGTGGCGGTGTTCATCAGCTTCTTCCGCGGCACGCCACTGCTGGTGCAGCTGTTCCTGTTCTATTACGGGCTGCCCCAGCTTCTGGCCTTCATGACCAATATCAACGGCGTGACCGCCGCGATCTTCGGGCTCACGCTGCATTTCGCGGCCTATATGGCCGAAAGCATCCGCGGCGCGATCCTTGGCGTCGACCGCAGCCAATGGGAGGCGGCGCAGTCCATCGGCATGACGCAGGCCCAGTTGCTGCGCCGCATCATCCTGCCGCAGGCCGCCCGCATCGCCGCGCCGACGCTGATGAACTATTTCATCGACATGATCAAAAGCACCTCGCTGGCCTTCACCCTCGGCGTGACCGAGATGATGGGCGCGGCGCAGAAAGAGGCAGCGGGCAGCTTTCTCTATCTCGAGGCCTTCCTCGTCGTCGCCCTGTTCTACTGGGCCATCGTCGAGGTGCTGTCGGTCGGCCAGCGCCGGCTGGAACTTCGCCTCGGCAAGGCGGTGGCGCGATGAGCTGCGAGATCCGCATCGACGGGCTGGTCAAGCGTTTCGGCGGCAGCACCGTGCTGAACGGCATCGACCTGCATCTGAAGCCGGGCGAACGGGTGGCGATCATCGGCCCCTCGGGCACCGGCAAATCGACGCTGCTGCGCTGCCTGAACTTTCTCGACCGCCCGGATGAGGGACGCATCACCCTGGGCGATCTGAGCCTGGACGCCGCCCGCGCCCATCGCGACGAGATCCTGGCGCTGCGGCGGCGCACCGGCTTCGTGTTCCAGAACTATGCCCTCTTCGCCAACAAGACCGCGCGCCAGAACATCATGGAAGGGCTGACCACCGTGCGCGGCTGGCCCGAAGCAAAGGCCGGCGCCCGCGCCGACGCGATCCTGCGCCAGATCGGGCTGGGCGATCGCGGCGACAGCTATCCGGCCGGGCTGTCGGGCGGCCAGCAGCAGCGCGTGGGCATCGGCCGCGCCATGGCGCTCGAGGCCGACCTGATGCTGTTCGACGAACCGACCAGCGCGCTGGACCCGGAATGGGTGGGCGAGGTCCTCGACCTGATCCGCCGCATCGCCGGCGGCCGCCAGACCATGCTGATCGTCACCCACGAGATGCAGTTCGCCCGCGAGATCGCCGACCGGGTGGTGTTCATGGAAGGCGGGCGGATCGTCGAACAGGGTCCACCCGACCGGATCTTCGGCGCCGCCGAGGACGAACGCACCCGCGCCTTCCTGCGCCGCGTCGGCTGATCCTCCGGTGGCATCGCGGATCGCCGGCAACCTGGCTCAGCTCGCCCGACCCTCGCACTCTTTGAAAATACCTCGGGGTCGGGGGCAGCGCCCCCGCGAACGCATCTGGTGCGGGCGGCACGCCCGCTCCGCCGGATCACCCTCTGCACACAATCCCGCGAGATCGGCTTGCACCCCGGCCGCCGCCGGGTCAGATTCCGGCCCGAGAACAAGGAGCTTGCCCCGATGATGCGCCGCCTCGCCTTGTCCAGCGCGCTGTCGCTGACCCTGTCGCTGCCTGCCCTGCCTGCGCTGGCCCAGACCGCCGAGATGCCGGAGATGCCCGAGGGCATCAGCCATTTCACCCTGCCGAACGGGCTGGAAACGGTGGTGATCGAGGATCCCCGCGCCCCGGTCATCGTGCAGATGCTGTGGTACCGGATCGGCTCGGCCGATGAACCGCCGGGCAAGTCCGGCATCGCCCATTACCTCGAACACCTGATGTTCAAGGGTACCGACAAGCTGGAACCCGGGGAACTGTCGAAGACCGTCACCGCCAATGGCGGCATGGACAACGCCTTCACCTCCTACGACTACACCGCCTATTTCCAGCGTATCGCCAGCGACCGGCTGCCGCTGATCATGGAGATGGAGGCCGACCGGATGGCCAATCTCAGGATCGGCGAGGATGACTGGCAGGCCGAACGGCAGGTGGTGCTTGAGGAACGCGCACAGCGCACCGACAGCGATCCCCGTTCGCTTTTCGCCGAGGAACGCGACGCGGTGCAGTTCTACAACCATCCTTACGGCCGCCCGGTCATCGGCTGGCGGCAGGAAATGGAGGAGCTGACCCGCGAGGATGCGATCGCCTGGTACGACGATCACTATTCGCCGAACAAGGCGGTGCTGATCCTCGCCGGCGATGTCACCCCCGAGAAGGCGCGCGAACTGGCCGAAACATATTACGGCCAGCTCCCGGCCCGGGGCGAGGCCGCGCCGCGCATCCGCCCGCAGGAACCCGTGCAGCGCGCATCCCGAAGGATGCAGATGCAGGATGCGCGCGTGGCCCAGCCGACGCTGATCCGCAGCCATATCGCCACCGAGCGCAACCCGGGCGATCAGGAACCCGCCGCCGCGCTGACGGTTCTTGCCGAATTGCTGGGCGGCTCGATGCAGACCTCGGTCCTGGGGCGCGAACTGGCGCTGCCCGGCAAGGCGATCTGGGTGAACGCGGGCTATGACGGGCTGGCGGTCGATCCGACGACCTTCACCCTGTCGATGGTTCCGGCCGAGGGGATCACACCCGAACAGGCCGAGGCGCTGCTGGATCAGGCGCTGGCGAAATTCGTCCAGGCCGGCCCCGACGCGGCCGATCTCGATCGCGTCAAGACACGCATCCGCGCCGCGCGCATCTATGCCCGCGATTCCGCCCATGGCCGGGCCTATGATTACGGGCAGGGGCTGGCGACGGGGCTGACCATCGAGGACGTGAACGACTGGCCCGACATCCTCGCGCAGGTCACGGCCGAAGATGTGCGCGCCGCAGCCCGGGACCTGCTGGCCGACACCGCCACCGTGACCGGCTGGCTCCTGCCCGCCCCCCCGCCCGAGGGCGAGGCCCGGCCCGCCAGGGCCCCGGCCCGCAAGCAGGACGGCACCAACGCGCAGGGAACGCCGCTGCCCGCCGCGGCGACGCCCGCACCCGCCGCGGATCGCCCGCCCGCCCGCCCCGCCCCGTCAGATGCCCGCAACAACGAGGTGCAAGGATGATCCGCGCCGCCATCGCCCTGTTTCTTGCGGTTCTCGCCGCCCCGGCCCAAGCCATCGACATCCAGCGGGTGATCTCGCCCGGTGGCATCGAGGCCTGGCTGGTCGAGGATCATTCGATCCCCTTCACCGCGCTCGATCTGGAATTCAGGGGCGGCGCCAGCCTCGATGCGCCGGGCAAGCGCGGGGCGATCAACCTGATGACCGCAACGCTGGAGGAAGGCGCCGGCAAGCTGGATTCGACCGCCTTCGCGCAGGCGGTCGAGGATCTGGGCGCGCGGCTGAATTTCGACGTGGGCGATGATTCACTCAGCGTCTCGATGCGGGCCCTGACCGAGAACCGCGATCAGGCCGCCAATCTCCTGGCGCTGGCGCTGAGCCAGCCGCGTTTCGACGACAGCGCCATCGAGCGTGTGCGTGCCCAGATCCAGGCGATCATCCGCCGCGAGGCGACCGATCCGCAATCCATCGCCGCCAAGGAGATGGCAAAGCAATCCTGGGGCGATCACCCCTATGGCAGTTCGACCAACGGTGACGCCGCTTCGGTTGCCGCGCTGAGCCGGCAGGATCTGGTCGCCGCCAAGAACCGGGTGCTGGCCCGCGACCGGGTGGTGATCGGCGCCGCCGGCGACATCACCCCCGAGGAACTGGGCCTGCTGGTGGACCGGATCCTTGGCCGGCTGCCCGAAGAGGGCACGGCGCCCCTGCCCGGGACGGCGGAACTGGCCGTGGCCGGCGGCGTCACCGTCATCGACTGGGACAGCCCGCAGACCATCGTCAGCTTTGCCGGCCCCGGCCTGCCGATCGACGATCCGGACTATTTCGCCGCCTATGTCGCCAATCACATCCTCGGCGGCGGCGGCTTCAGCTCGCGACTGATGGAGGAAATCCGCGAAAAGCGCGGACTGACCTATGGCGTCTATTCCGGCCTAGCCACCGGCATCTACGGCCAGAGCTGGCGCGGCGCCATGGCCGGCTCGAACGCGACCATCGGCGAGGCCTTGGCGCTGATCCGGCAGGAATGGGACCGCATGGCCGCCGAAGGCGTGACCGATCAGGAACTGACCGATGCCAAGACCTATCTGACCGGCGAATATCCGCTGCGATTCGACGGCAACGGCAAGATCGCCGCGATCCTGGCCGGGATGCAGCTGACCGGTTTTCCGATCGACTATCCGAACACCCGCAACCAGAAGGTCGAGGCCGTCACCGCCGCGGACGTGCAGCGCGTCGCACAACGCCTGCTGGATTCGGATAACCTGCGCTTCGTTCTGGTTGGCCGCCCCGAAGGCGTGGACCCGGACGAGGGCGCCGCGGCGACGAACTGACCGTCTGCAATCGCCTGCGAAGGCGCGCGGGGTGCGTTACCTGATCTGAACGGTGCCGCTGGCGCCCAGGGCGGCGCCGGCGACGGCGCCGACCGGGCCTGCGGCAAGCGCCCCGGCCGCGGCGCCGGTCGTGGCGCGCGTGGTGGTGTTCGGGCCGCAGGCGGCCAGCACCGACAAGGTTATCCAGGCAAGGACGGTGATCTGTTTGCGCATGGCAGTCTTCCTTTCGCGCCTATCGCGGCGCCGTATCCAAACGAACCGGGCCGGCCCAAGGTTTCCATCCCGCGCCTCGCCGGATGATTCGCTTTCCGCCTGCCCCAAGACCTGCTATATCTGGTAGCATGAATAACCACAGCCCCAATATCCGCCCGGTCATCCGGCAGCTTGACGAAGCGACGGCCAATCGTATCGCGGCCGGCGAGGTGGTGGAACGTCCTGCCTCGGCGGTGAAGGAACTGGTCGAGAACGCGCTGGATGCGGGGGCCACGCGGATCGACATCGCCGTGGAAGACGGCGGCAAGCGGCTGATCCGGGTCGCCGATGACGGTTGCGGCATGACGGCCGAGGATCTGCCGCTGGCATTGGCGCGCCATGCGACCAGCAAGATCGACGGCTCGGATCTGCTGGCGATCCGCAGCTTCGGTTTTCGGGGCGAGGCCCTGCCCTCGCTTGCCGCGGTCGGACGGCTGAGCATCACCTCGCGCGCGGCGGGCGCCGAGGGCGCGGTGATCGCGGTCAGCGCCGGAAAGGGCGCCCCGGTCCGCCCGGCGGCCGCCAATCGCGGCACCGTGGTCGAGCTGCGCGACCTGTTCTTCGCCACCCCCGCGCGGCTGAAGTTCATGCGCAGCGAGCGGGCCGAGACGCAGGCGGTGGCCGAAACCGTCCGCCGCCTCGCCATGGCCGAGCCCTTTGTCGGCTTCAGCCTCAGCGCCGATGGCCGCGAGATCTTCCGCGCCGATGCCGAACAGGGCGAGTTGTTCGGCGCCCTGCAGGCGCGGCTGGGCCGGGTCATGGGCCGCGATTTCACCGACAACGCCGTCGCCATTGACGCCACCCGCGACGGGCTGACCCTGACCGGCTTTGCCGCGCTGCCGACCTATTCGCGCGGTGCGGCGGTGGCGCAGCATCTTTATGTCAACGGACGCCCGGTCCGCGACAAGCTGCTGACCGGGGCGCTCAGGGCCGGCTACATGGATGTGCTGGCCTCGGGACGGCATCCGGCGGCGGTGCTGTATCTGACCTGCGATCCGCAACTGGTCGATGTGAACGTCCACCCGGCCAAGGCCGAGGTTCGTTTCCGCGACCCGCAGGCGGCGCGCGGGCTGGTGGTCAGCGCGCTGCGGCACGGACTGGCCAATGCCGGGCACCGCGCCTCATCAACAGTCGGCACTGCGACGCTGGCGGCCTTTCGCGCCGAGGTGCCGGGACCGGCCGCGACCCGGCCCTACCAGATGGATTACCGCCCGTCGCGGGGCGCGGTCCGCGCCGGTCTCGACCTGCAGGCGCCGCTGCCGACGCCCGAGACGGGCTTTGCCGAGACGCCTTCGGCCCGTTTCGAGGCCGCATCCAATGAGACTGCTGCCGAGGCTCCGCTGGGGGCCGCGCGGGCACAGATCCACGAGAATTACATCATCGCCCAGACCGGGGACGGTCTGGTGATCGTCGATCAGCATGCCGCGCATGAGCGACTGGTCTATGAGCGGCTGAAGGCGCAGGCCGAAGCCAACGGCATCGCCGGCCAGGCCCTCCTGATCCCCGAGATCGTCGAGCTGTCCGAAGCCGATGCCGCCCGCATCCTGTCCATCGCCGGCGATCTGGCCGGGCTCGGGCTGGTGATCGAGCCCTTCGGCGGCGGCGCCATCGCCGTCCGCGAGGCACCGGCCATGCTGAGCCGGCTGAACGCCGCCGCGCTGATCCGCGATATTCTCGACGACCTGGCCGATCAGGGTGCGTCGGATCGCCTGCGCGCCCGGATCGACGCGGTGCTGTCCTCGATGGCCTGCCATGGCTCGGTCCGGTCGGGGCGGCGCATGAGCGCCGAGGAGATGAACGCCCTGCTGCGCGAGATGGAACGGACACCAAAGTCCGGGCAGTGTAATCACGGCCGCCCGACCTGGGTCAAGCTGCGCCTGTCCGATATCGAAAGGCTGTTCGGCCGAAAGGATTGACCCCGCTGCCGACTGGGGCCAGAAAAGGGAAATCCTCGGAGGTTCCCATGCTTCAGATCAGCCCGGACAAGATCGCCCATGTCATCATTCGCGCCCGCGAATACGAAAGTGGGCTGAACCCCTGGGCCCATGCCGGCAGCCGCCGCCAGCACGGGACGCGGACCGAACTGCATGATTTCATCGAGGGGCTGAACGAGGACGAACAGGCCAGCCTTGTCGCGGTCATGTGGATCGGGCGCGAAAGCTTCGAGCCCGAGGATCTGGACGAGGCCATCGCCACCGCCCAGGCCGAGCGCAGCATTCCGACCGAGGACTACCTGATGGGCGAGCCGCGCCTGGCCGACCTTCTGGAGGCCGGCCTGGAATCGCTGGGGATTTCACCCGAAGCCGCTCAGGACGACCTGACCCGCCCGGTCTGAGCAGGACCCGCGCCGCGCCCTGCCACGCCCGCCTCAATCGGCCGGCGTGACCCGGATCATGGCGCCATCCTCGGCATCGATCAGCAGCATGATCGCGCCGTCCCGCGCCACGTCCACGTCGCGGATACGCCCCTCTTCACCCCACAGATGCCGCGCCTCGCCGATCACCCGGCCGTCGGCGATCTTCAGTTGCACCAGCGACTGCGTGCTCAGCCCGCCGAACAGCAGATCGCCCTGCCAGTCCGGAAACATCTCGCCATCATAAAAGATCATGCCGCTTGGCGCGACGATCGGGTCCCAGTAATAGACCGGCTGCTCGATTCCCTCCATCTGCGTCAGCCCGTCGCCGACCGGTGTGCCGTCATAATTGGTGCCATAGGTCACCAGCGGCCAACCGTAGTTCTTGCCTGCCTCGGGCCGGTTCAACTCGTCCCCGCCCCTCGGCCCATGCTCGATCGTCCACAACGCGCCATCGGGTCCCAGGGCCGCACCCTGCACATTGCGATGGCCATAGGACCATAGCTCGGGGATCGCCCCTTCGATCCCGGTGGCCCCCATCGGATCGCCGGTCAGGGGATCGACACGCACCACCTTGCCGATGGTCGATCCGACATCCTGGGTCGCGGGCGGCCGCTCGATCTCGCCACGCTCGCCAGTGGTGACAAACAGCCCGCCATCGTTGTCGAGGACCAGCCGCGCGCCCAGATGGATGTTCGAGTTCCACGGCTCCTGCCCCCAGAGCACCTGAAGCCCGTCGATCCTGCGGCCATCCTCGGACAGGATGCCGGTGGCAACCGAAGTCCCCGACAACTCGTACTGATGTATCTCGGAAAAGGCGACCCAGAGACGGCGGGTCTGGGCGAAATCCTCATCGACAATGACATCCAGCAAGCCGCCCTGGCCGCGATCATCTACCGGCGGCAGCCCCTCGATCGGCTCGGACAGTTTGCCGTCGGGCGAAACCATCCGCAGCCGCCCCGGCCGCTCGGTCACCAGCCAGCTGCCATCGGGCAGTTCCGCCATGCCCCAGGGATATTCCAGCCCTCCGACCACCACTTGCCGCCGCAGGTCGCGCGCCGGAAGCACCGGTGCCCTTGTCTGGCCATCGAAGGCAGGCGTCTGGTCCTGTCCATTGGGCGGACTCTCGTTGAAATCCTGCGCCATGGCGCATCCTGCAAACAGGGCTGTAAATGCAAAAACCGTCAATCGTTTCACGAAATGCTCCATCCGCGGGAATACCGGCGGACGGTAGCATGGCCGCCGCCGCGGCGTCTGCACCAACCGATCACGTCCGCGTCATCTGCATCGCGCATCCCCGCGCGGAACCTGCTGCCATCCTCGGGGGTTGGGTCCGAGATGAACCTGTCAGCAGGAGGATCCCCCATGCCCATCACCCGTCGCACCGGCCTTACCCTTGCCGCCGCCGCAATCGGCACCCCGTTCCTGCCCCGCCTGAGTGGCGCCCAGGACCGTGGACGCCTCACCTGGCCCATCGAGGGCGGCGAGGTCGTCTTTCATCCGGTCGAACATGCCTCGCTGGCGATCGAGACGCCGGGCGGGGTGATCTATGTCGATCCCGTTGGCGGTGGCGGGAAATATGCCGGCCTGCCCGAGCCTGCGCTGATCCTGATCACCCATGAGCATGGCGATCATTTCGACCTGCCGACGCTCGAGGCGCTGCCACCCGTCCGCCTGATCAGCAATCCGGCCGTGCATGACAAGCTGCCCGAAGCGATGAAGACACGCGCCAGCGCCATGGCCAATGGCGAAGCGGTCGAGGTCCTGGGGATGACGCTGGAGGCCGTTCCCGCCCATAACACGACCGAGGACCGGATGCAGTATCACCCGGTCGGGCGCGACAATGGCTATGTCCTGACGATCGGCGGTCAGCGCTTCTATGTCGCAGGCGATACCGAACCGACGCCCGAAATGCTTGGGCTGAGCGATGTCGCGCTTGCCTTCCTGCCCATGAACCTGCCCTACACGATGACCGTCGAGCAGGCGGCCGAGGCGGTCGCCGCCTTCAGGCCGGCGGCGGTGGTACCCTATCATCACCGCGGCAGCGACATTCAGGAATTCGCCCGGCTGGTCGGCGAGGGCGGCTCGGGCAGTGAGGTCATCATCGCCGCGTGGTATCCCGGCGGCTGAAACCGGGCGGCTTCCCTGCCCGGAATGCGCGAGGCACCGCGGCGGGATGAAGCCGGCGGAGCCGCCACGCCCCGGCGGGCATATTCCGGTTGCGCGCGGATACCGCCGAAGCCGGTGATATGGTGGACAGAATCACCGCTTCGCGTTAGAACATCCGACAGTCTGGCGAAATGCCGGAATCGAAGATGGGATCTCCGCGGATGCAGCCACATAACCGCATTGCAAAATACAGTCTGGGTCAGGTGGTCCGCCATCGCAACCGGCCGTTCCGCGGCGTGATCTTCGATGTCGATCCCGAATTCGCCAATACCCAGGAATGGTACGACTCCATCCCCGAAGATGTCCGCCCGGACAAGGACCAGCCCTTCTACCATCTTTATGCCGAAACCGAGGCGACCTATTACGTCGCCTATGTCTCGGAACAGAACCTGGTTCCGGATGCCTCGGGCGAGCCGCTGGAACATCCCGACGTGTCGGACATGTTCGGCGATTTCGCCGACGGGCGCTATCCGCTGGCGGGGCGGTTGAACTGACCTTCGACGCGCCGGGTAAGGTTTCTGAATCCATCCCCATGACCGGACACCGGAGCGGGTGGCCGATGCGCGAACCCCGGCGCCCTTACCGCGCCCCGTCCTCGGCCGAGAAGGGCACGCGGAAGGCCAGGAAATTGCGCTGGTCTTCGCGGTAATAGCACAGCGCCTGGGTCAGGTCCTGGATCAGGTACCAGCCGAAACCGCCCTCGGGCAGATCCTCCGGGTCCATTGCCGGCAGGCCGCGCGGAAGGATGCAATCCTCGGGCAAGGACACCCCGTCATCCGAGATTGCACAGGCCAGCCCGCCATCATGCCGGACGATGCTGAGATGGATCGACGGCGCCCCTTCGCCAGCGGATGACGGCCGGGCGGCGTGTTCGGCGATGTTATTCATCACCTCGGCCAGCACCAGCTCCAGCCGGCCCAGCGTATCCTCGCTGACCTCCGAGCGAAAGCGCAGCCGGATATCGGCCAGGGTGTCCCGCACCGCAGCGGGATTTGCGGGCAGCACCCGGTGAAACATCGGCTGGGTCCGCGTCGAGATGCGGCCATTCGGTCCGGCATTCTGCCGTTCGGTCGGAATCATTCCTTCTGCTCCTCGCTCTTTGCTGCGGGTCGGATGTGAAAGACGGTATCCATGCGCGTCAGACGGAACACGCGCTCGACATTCGGGGTCAGATCCTGCAGCACCATCGGCAGGTCCTCGGGCAGGGCCTTGCGCAGGGCGATCATCGCCCCCAGCCCCGAACTGTCCATGAAGTCCACGGCCGCCATCCGCATCTCGACCGGCTTGCGATGACGGATGATGATCTCGCGCAGCTTGTCCTTGAAGCGCGTCGCAATCGCCGCATCGATCCGCGTCTCGGCGATGGTGATGACAAGACCCGCGTCGGTATCGATGACCGTGAACTGCATGACGCCCCCTGGTTTCGCATTCCTCTCGCGTTGACTAGACGCAAAAGGTTACGATCCGGTAAGCGGGTCACCGAGAAGGGGAGAGATCATGACAGTTCAAGATATATTCGTCCTGGGCGCCGCGCGCACGCCGATGGGCGGCCTGATGGGCGCCTTTGCCGGCCAGACCGCCGCCGATCTGGGCGGCGTCGCGATCCGCGCCGCGCTTGAGCGTGCCTCGGTCGCCCCCGACCGGCCCGAGGCGCTGTTCATGGGCTGCGTCCTGCCGGCGGGCCAGGGTCAGGCCCCGGCGCGACAGGCCGGCTTTGCCGCCGGCCTGCCGAAATCGGTGCCGGCGACGACGCTGAACAAGATGTGCGGGTCAGGGATGCAGGCGGTGATGATGGCCGCGGATACGATCCGCGCCGGCAGCGCCGAACTGATCGTGGCGGGCGGCATGGAAAGCATGTCCAACGCGCCCTATCTGCTGCCGAAGATGCGTGCCGGCGCCCGGCTGGGCCATGCGCAGGCCATCGACCACATGTTTCTCGACGGGCTCGAGGATGCCTATGACAAGGGCCGCCTGATGGGCACCTTTGCCGAGGATTGCGCCACCGAGTTCAACTTCAGCCGCGCGGCGCAGGACGATTATGCGCTGGCCAGCCTGTCGCGCGCGAAGGCGGCCATTGCCTCGGGCGCCTTCGCGGCCGAGATCGCGCCGGTCACGATTGCGACCCGCAAGGGCGAAACCGTGGTCGATACCGACGAGCAGCCCGGCAATGCCATGCCCGAGAAGATCCCGCATCTGAAACCCGCCTTCCGCAAGGACGGTACGGTGACGGCGGCGAATTCCAGCTCGATCTCGGACGGGGCGGCGGCGCTGGTCATCGGCGCCGAGGGCGCGGGCGCCATTGCCCGGATCGTCGGCCATGCCAGCCACGCGCAGGAGCCGGGCAAGTTTCCGACCGCCCCCGTCCCGGCGGCCGAAAAGCTGCTGGAGCGGATCGGCTGGGCGAAGGACAGCGTCGATCTGTGGGAGGTGAACGAGGCTTTCGCGGTCGTGCCGATGGCCTTCATGGCGCGCATGGGCCTCGGCCATGACCGGGTGAACGTGAATGGCGGTGCCTGCGCGCTTGGCCATCCGATCGGCGCCTCGGGGGCACGGATCATCGTGACGCTGATTCACGCCCTGCAGGCACGGGGCGGGCGGCGCGGCGTCGCGGCCATCTGCATCGGCGGCGGCGAGGGCACGGCCGTCGCGGTCGAACTGACCTGAACCTGCCCGCGATCCGTCGCGATGCCCGGCACCTGCCCGGCCTTGCGACGGGCGGTTGGCCTCACTCCTCGACGGGGGTGGGCGAGGTCGAGGTGCGCGCCCCGGCGCGTTGCCAGCGCAGCTGCTCGGCCGCCGGGTCCAGCGTCATCGGCCGATAGGCCCGCAGGTAGACCGACGTGCCGAACAGCGCCTCGAGCGGGCGGCGCGAATTGCGCGACCGCCATTGCAGATCGGCCACCGCCAGCTGGGTCCGGATGGCCGGATCGGTCCCGAGGCGGCCGGTATAGACGACCAGCGCCTGGTCCGAGGCCGCGATGCCCTGATCGGCCAGTTGCGCCGGATTGCCGCCAAGGGCCGCAACCGCGTCTGCCTGCGGCGTCGGGTCGGTGATATTGGCGCCGCCCGGCGTCGGCGTGGGCAGAACCGCCAGATCGGGCGGCATGGTCAGTGGCTTGGTCGGCAGGATCGCGAACTCGTCGGGACTGTTCTGGCCGGACTCGATGTTCATCAGATGCGGATCGCCGCTACAGGCCGAAAGCCCGGCCACAGCCGCAAAACCCATCATCAGAGCGATTGCCCGCATTGACTGCCCCTTCCTGCTTTGCGCCCGTTCTAGCGTGATTTCCCGGCGCCGTCACGGGTGTTGTCCGTGCCCGGCAACGCGGTGCCGGATGCCGGCTTCGGCGCGTTGCGGGGCCGGGGCTTGCGGCCCGGTCCCCTGGATCCCGGGCCGGTCTGCGGTATCAGCACAAGGCCGATGGCGCCGGCAAAGATCGAGATGTCGGCGACGTTGAAACTGTAGGGATTCTGCCAGCCGGGCAGCGACATGTTCAGGAAATCCGCCACCGCGCCGTAATAGACCCGGTCGATGACGTTGCCGATGGCGCCACCAATCAACAGCCCGGCGGACAGCCGTGCGAAGCGCCCGGCCGCGCTGCGCCAGATCCAGATCCACACCCAGATGCAGATGGCGGCGGCGACCCCGATCAGGAGCCAGCGCGTCAGATCGGTCTCCGAGGCCATCAGCCCGAAATTGACCCCCTGATTCCAGGCCATGCGCAGGTTCAGCCAGGGCGGCAGAAGGTCGATCTCGCGCAGCCGGTCCAGGCGCAGGACGTGGACGACCCAGTATTTCAGCGCCTGATCCAGCAGCACGATGCCCACCGCCACCCAGGCGGTCAGGCGCATGTCGGCCCGCGCCGGCGGCTTGGGCTTGCGCGGCGCGCGCGGGCGCCGGGCCTTGGGCGTCTCTGGCGCCGGCTTTGGCGCGTCGTCGAGGGGCAGTTCGTGCTGCATCGCTGTCAGGGCTCAGTGGCGGAAATGTCGCTGACCGGTGAACACCATGGCAAGGCCAAGCCGGTTCGCGGCGGCGATCACCTCGCCATCGCGCATCGAGCCGCCGGGCTGGATCACCGCCCTGGCACCGGCCTCGGCCAACGCCTCGATGCCGTCGGCGAAGGGGAAGAAGGCGTCCGAGGCGACGACCGATCCGATGGTCAGCGGCTGCGACAGGCCAAGCGCCTCGGCCATGTCCTCGGATTTGCGCCGGCCGATGCGGGTGCTGTCCACCCGGCTCATCTGGCCGGCGCCGATGCCGACGGTGGCGCGGTCCCGGGCATAAACGATGGCGTTCGATTTCACATGCTTGGCGACGGTCCAGGCGAACAGCATGTCGGCCAGTTCGGCCTCGTCCGGCTGGCGTTCGGTCACGATCTTCAGCGCCGTGCGGGTGACATGCCCGCTGTCGCGTCCCTGCGCCAGAAATCCGCCCGCGACCTGCCGGAAGGTCATGCCGCCCGCGCGCGGATCGGGCAACCCGCCGGTGGTCAGCAGGCGCAGGTTCTTCTTGGCGGCAAAGATGCGCTTTGCGTCCTCATCGGCGTCGGGGGCGATGACGACCTCGGTGAAGATCTTCACGATTTCCTCGGCGGTGGCCCCGTCCAGAACCCGGTTCAGTGCCACGATGCCGCCGAAGGCCGAAGTCCGGTCGCAGTCGAAGGCGCGCCGATAGGCCTCGATGGCGGTGTCGCCACGGGCCACGCCGCAGGGATTGGCATGCTTGATGATCGCGCAGGCGGGGCCTTCGGCGGGATCGAACTCGGCCACCAGTTCGAAGGCCGAATCGGTGTCGTTGATGTTGTTGTAGCTCAGTTCCTTGCCCTGCCACTGGCGCGCGGTGGCGACACCGGGCCGCGCCTCGCCGGTCACATAGAAGGCCGCCTGCTGATGCGGGTTCTCGCCATAGCGCAGGCCCTGCGCCAGCGTTCCGGCAAAGGCGCGGCGGCGCGGGGTTTCCTCGCCGATGGCCTGCGCCATCCAGGTCGAGACGGCGGCGTCATAGGCCGCGGTGCGGGCATAGGCGATCTGCGCCTGCCGCTGGCGGAATTCATAGGTGGTGCGGTCGTCATTGGCATTCAGTTCGGCCAGCAGCGCCTCGTAATCCGCGACATCGACGATGACCGAGACGAAGCCGTGATTCTTGGCCGCCGCCCGGATCATCGCCGGGCCGCCGATATCGATATTCTCGATGCACTCGGCATAGTCCGCGCCCTTCGCCACCGTTTCCTCGAAGGGGTAGAGATTGACCACCAGCAGGTCGATGGGGCCGATGCCATGCGCCTCCATCGCCGCCAGATGCTCCTGATTGTCGCGCAGCGCCAGAAGCCCGCCATGCACCACCGGATGCAGGGTCTTGACCCGGCCGTCCATCATCTCGGGGAAGCCGGTCACATCGGCCACATCGACCACCGTCAGCCCGGCCTCGCGCAGCGCCTTGGCGCTGCCGCCGGTGGACAGGATTTCCACCCCGCGCGCCGACAGCTTGCGGGCGAACTCGATCAGCCCGGTCTTGTCGGAAACCGAGATCAGCGCGCGTTTCAGGGCGACGGGTTGGGACATGGCGGGGCCTCGCATCTGGGTTTGGCGCCCAACTACCCGCCCGCGCCGCGAAGGTCCAGCACCGCGCGCAGCATTCCGGTGCCCGGCCTTCCCTCAGACGATGCCGCCGCCCCCGCCGGTCGATTTCGGACGGCTCAGCGCGACCCGGGCGCGATAGCCCGAGGCCCGATAGACCGAAACCGGGTCGATGGCCGCGCCCGCGCGCAGCCGCGCCATGGCAAGGATCGGCTCGACATCGGTGCGGAACGCGGCGCGCAGCGTCGCCGCCGCCATCAGCGCGTCGTTTTCGCCGCGATAACCTTCCAGTGTAGCGCGATCCACGAGGCTTGCCTGCACATAGGCGCGCTGGATCTCGCAGGCGCTGACGATCAGGCTTTCGATCGGGTCGGTGACATTATGGCTCTGGTCGATCATATGGGCGAGGTTCAGGCCCGGCGTGTCCTCCAGTTCGACCAGCTCGTTGAAGACGAGGAACAGGCGGAACGGCTCGATCGTGCCGCTGTCCAGATCGTCATCGCCATATTTGCTGTCGTTGAAGTGAAAGCCGCCCAGCTTGCCCGCGCGGATCAGGCGGGCAACGATCATCTCGATATTCACATTCGGGGCGTGATGGCCCAGATCGACAAGGCATTGCGCCCTGTCGCCCAGTTCCTGCGCGATCATCAGGCTGGTGCCCCAGTCCTGCACCACGGTCGAGTAGAAGGCGGGCTCATAGATCTTGTGTTCGCTGAAGATGCGCCAGTCGCCCGGCAGCCCGGCATAGATCGCCTTCATCGCGTCCAGATAGCGCTCGAACTGACGGCTGAGCGAGGTCTGGCCGGGAAAGTTCGAGCCGTCCCCGATCCATACGGTCAGCGCCTTCGATCCGATGGCCTGCCCGATCTCGATACATTCCAGATTGTGTTCGATCGCCTGCTGGCGCGTCGCCGCATCGGTATGGCTGAGCGAGCCGAACTTGTAGCTTCGGACCTGGTCCGGCTGGTCCTGAAAGGTGTTCGAGTTCATCGCGTCGAAGCCCAGCCCGAGTTCCTCGGCCTTTTCGCGCAGCAGGGCGGGATCGGCCTTGTCCCAGGGGATATGCAGGCTGACCCTTGGCGTGGCGCCGGTCAGGCGATGGATCACGCCGCAATCATCCAGCTTGTCCATGATGCCGGTGGGCTCACCCTCGCCCGGAAAGCGGGCGAAACGGGTGCCGCCGGTGCCGGTGCCCCAGCTTGGAATGGCCACGCCGAAACCTGCGGCGCGGGCGGTCAGGGCCTCGATATCCACGCCCCGACGCGCCAGCCGGGCGCCAAGGGCGTCGTAATCGGCGGCCAGATCGGCCTGACGGGCGGCGTTTTCGGCTTCGATCAGATTTGCGTCGATCATGGTCATCACCGTGTGAAAGCCTGGACGTTGCCGGCGTCCACATTCAGGATGTTGCCGGTCGATTTGGCCGACAGGTCGGAGGCGAAGAAATAGGCGCCCTCGGCGATATCCTCGGGCAGGACCGAGCGTTTCAGCATCGAGCGCTGGCGATACATCTCCTCAAGCCCCTCCTTGTCGGTCCTGTAGGTCGAGGCGCGCTGGTCCAGCCATTCGCCCGACCAGATCTTCGAGCCGCGCAGCACCGCATCCGGGTTCACCACATTGACCCGGATCCCGGCCTCGGCGCCTTCCAGCGCCAGACAGCGGGCCAGATGGATTTCGGAGGCCTTCGCGGTGCAATAGGCGCTGGCATTGGGGCTGGCGGCCAGCCCGTTTTTCGAGGCGACGAAGATCACCGAACCGCCGATATCCTGCGCCCGCAGGGTGCGGAATGCCTCGCGGCTGACCAGGAAATAGCCGGTGGACAGGATATCCATGTTCTTGTTCCACAGCGCCAGCGAGGTGTCCTCGACCGGCGCCGAGGAGGCGATGCCGGCATTCGAGACGACGATGTCGATACCGCCGAATTCCACCGCCAGATCGGCATAGGCGCCGATCACCTGATTCTCGTCGGTGACATTCATCTGCACGCTGCGCACCACGTCCTTGCCGTGGCGGCCCGCCAGCCCCTCGCGCGCCTCATCCAGCGCCGCGGCGTCGATATCGGCCAGCATGACACAGGCACCCTCGGCCAGCAGTTTCTGCGCCGTGGCCGCCCCGATGCCGCCCGCGCCGCCGGTGACCAGCGCCACCCGCCCGGCCAGCGATTTCGGCTTGGGCATGCGCTGCAGCTTGGCCTCTTCCAGAAGCCAGTATTCGATGTCAAAGGCCTCCTGCTCGGGCAGGCCCTGATAGGTGGAAACACCCGAGGCGCCACGCATCACATTGATCGCGTTGACATAGAACTCACCCGAGATGCGCGCCGTCGCCTTGTCCAGCGCGAAGGTGATCATGCCGACGCCCGGGACCAGATAGACCACCGCATTCGGGTCGCGCAGGGCCGGACTGTCGGGATGCTTGCAGCGGTCGTAATAGGCGGCGTAATCGTCGCGATAGACGGCGACGGCATCGGCCAACCCGGCGATGGTCGCGTCCAGATCGGGGTTTGCGGGATCGAAATCGACGACCAGCGGGCGGATTTTCGTCCGCAGGAAATGGTCGGGGCAGGAGGTGCCGAGCGGTGCCAGATCGTCCAGCATCTGCGAGCCGACGAATTCCAGCACGGCGGGCTGATCGTCGAAATGGCCGACCTTGTGGCGATCCTTCGAGATCAGGCCACGGATCACCGGCATCAGCCGTGCCGCCACCTCGCGCCGCTGCGCCTCGGGCAGGGTCGGGCGCTTTTCGCCGCCAAAGGCGGGCTTGCCGGCGGTTTTCGCCTCAAGCCAGGCGGCGGCCTTGTTGATGATCTCCAGCGTCGTCAGATAGCAGCCCCTGGCGTCGTCATCCCATGTGAACAGCCCGTGGCTTTCCAGCACGCAGCCCTTGGCCTCGGGGTTCTCGGTCGCGAATTTTTCCAGCCACAGGCCCAGTTCATAGCCCGGCTTCTTCCAAGGCAGCCAGCCGATCTCGTCCCCGAAAATCTCGGCCGTCAGATCCCGCGAATTGACCGAAGCGGCGATGGCGATGATCGCATCCGAATGGACGTGATCGACATGCTTGCGCGGCACATAGGCATGCAGGGGCGTGTCGATGGATGCCGCGCGCGGGTTCAGCGCGAAGGTGCAATGCGGCAGATAGCCGACCATCTCATCCTCATGCGCGACGCCGCGATACTTGCCCTTCAGGGCCTGCAGCCTGTCCATGTAGAGGGTCGCGAATCCGTCCATCCTGATCGAGCCGATATCGCCGCCCGATCCCTTGACCCACAGCACCTCGACCGGCGCGCCGGTCAGCGGGTCGGTCTCGATCACCTTGGCCGAGGTATTGCCGCCGCCGTAATTGGTGACGCGCTTGTCCGAGCCCAGCAGGTTCGAGCGATAGAGCAGCTTTTCCGATTCGCTCATCGATGCGGCGCGGGCGTTATCCCACAGATTTTCAAGGCGATTGGCGGTGATGGTCGCGGTCATTGAAGCCTCCCCCTGGCGGGCGCTGCGCCCGGCCTTCGGCAACCGGATACATGCGAATCCACGCCAAAGTCAATCAATTTCAATCATAATCGATCATTATGCAGGTGCAGAATGGATATTCGCGCCCGAAATTGATTGACAATGATTAGAAATGATGGAAATCTGCCTGAAAGCAGGGAGGGGACAATGCTGGAGACCGAACGCCACCGGATCATCCTGTCGGCCGTGCAGGAACGCCCCGTCGTGACGGTGGCCGATCTCTGCGCGCTGACCGGCGTGTCCGAGGCGACGGTGCGCCGCGACATCGCCCAGCTGCACATCGCCAAGAAGCTGCGCCGGGTCCGCGGCGGGGCCGAGGCCATCGCGCCGCCGCAATTCGTCGGCATCAACGCCCGACCCTTTGCCGTCAGCCAGGCGATCAATATCGCCGAGAAACGCGCCATCGCGCAGGCCGCGGTCGATCTGTGCGAGGATGGCGATGCGATCATCATCAATGGCGGCACCACCACCTTCCAGATGGTCCATCCGCTGACCACCAAGCGGCTGCAGGTCTTTACCAACAGCTTTCCGATCGCCGAACATCTGCTGAAGCAGTCACGGAACACGGTGATGCTGCCGGCGGGCGCGATCTATCGCGAGCAGAACATCATCCTGTCGCCCTTCGACGATGACGGCAGCAACCATTTCTACGCCCGGCGCATGTTCATGGGCTGCCGCGGCCTCGGGCCTCTGGGGCTGATGGAGGGCGATCCGCTGCTGGTCCAGGCCGAGCAGAAGCTGATCGACCAGGCCGACGATCTGGTGGTGCTGGCCGACAGTTCGAAATTCAGCCGCCGCTCCAGCCTGCTGCTGTGCCCGCTGACCCGCATTCACACCGTCATCACCGATGACGGGATCGAGGACCGCGCCGCAAGCATGCTGGAGGCGGCGGAGATTCGTCTGATCGTGGCCGAGGTGGCCGCGTCGGACCGCCAGAAGCGCGCCGAGGAGTGACGCGCAAGACGCTCATAGGGAGGAACAACATGAGCATTCTGACCAAGGCCCTGACCACTGCCGCCATGGCGACCGCGCTGATCGCCGGCTCTGCGCAGGCGCAGGACGACATGCGCATCGCACTGGTTGTGAAGGCGCTTGGCATCGGCTTCTTCGAGGCCGCCAACAAGGGCGCGCAGGAGGCCGCCGCGGAACTGGGCGGGGTCGAGGTCATCTATACCGGCCCGACCGACACCACCGCCGAGGGCCAGATCGAGGTCATCAACAGCCTGATCGCGCAGCGCGTCGATGCCATCGCGGTCAGCGCCAACGACACCGACGCGCTGGTGCCGACGCTGAAGAAGGCGATGGATCGCGGGATCACCGTCATCAGCTGGGATTCGGGCGTCGCCCCCGAAGGACGGCTGATGCAGCTGAACCCCTCGTCCTCGCCGCTGATCGGCAACATGATCATCAAGCTGGCCGCCGACAACCTGCCCGAGGGCGGCGAGGTCGCGGTGCTGTCGGCCACCACCACCTCGACCAACCAGAACACCTGGATCGAGGAAATGAACAAGGTCGCCGGCAACTACCCGAACGTGAAGGTCGTGGGCACGGTCTATGGCGACGATCTGGCCGACAAGTCCTATCGCGAGGCGCAGGGGCTGATGCAGACCTACCCGGACCTGAAGGCGATCATCGCGCCGACCTCGGTCGGGATCGTGGCCGCCGCGCAGGCGGTGACCGATGCCGGCAAGGTCGGGCAGGTGAACGTGACCGGCCTCGGCCTGCCCTCGGAAATGGCGGGCCATGTGAAATCCGGCGCCTCCAAGTCCTTCGCGATCTGGAACCCGATCGATCTGGGCTATTCCGCGACCATGATCGCCTATCACCTGGCCAAGGGCGACGCCAAGGCCGAGCCGGGCGCGACAATATCCATCGGTCGCATGGGCGAGGTGACGCTGGACGACAATACCGAGGCGGCGATGGCCGATCCCTTCGTCTATGACGCCAGCAATATCGACGCGTTCAGCTCGATCTTCTGAGCCGTCCCGGGGTCCGGCCCGCAGGGGCCGGACCCGCCACCCCCCAAGGATCACAACCATGCTGGCTGAGACCGAAAGGCCGGTGCTGTCGCTGCGCGGCATCGTCAAGACATTCCCGGGCGTCCGGGCGCTGGACGGGGTGCAGATGGATCTGTTTCCCGGTCAGGTGACGGCGCTGATCGGCGAGAACGGCGCCGGCAAATCGACCATCGTGAAGGTGCTGACCGGCATCTATCAGCCCGATGAGGGGCAGATCACCGTCGACGGGGCCGAGACGCAGTTTCCCACCGCGCAGGCGGCGGGCGATGCCGGCGTCACCGCGATCCATCAGGAAACCGTGCTGTTCGACGAGATGACGGTGGCCGAGAACATCTTCATCGGCCATGCCCCGCGCGGGCGCTTCGGCCTGATCGACCGCAAGGCGATGCAGGACCGTGCGCGCGAGATCCTGGCCAGCATCGGCGCCGATCTGAACCCCGCCACGCGGCTGCGCGATCTGGGCATCGCCAGCAAGCATCTGGTCGCCATCGCCCGGGCGCTGTCGATCGACGCCCGCGTGGTGATCATGGACGAGCCCACCGCCGCCCTGTCGCACAAGGAAATCGCCGAGCTTTACGAGCTGGTCGAGAAACTGAAGCACCAAGGCAAGGCAATCCTGTTCATCAGCCACAAATTCGACGAGATCTTCCGCATCGCCGACCGCTGGACCGTGTTCCGCGACGGGCAGTTCGTGGGCGAAGGCCGGATGGCCGGCACCTCGGAATCCGAACTGGTCAAGCTGATGGTCGGCCGCGCCGTCGATCAGATCTATCCCAAGCGCCCGGCCAGGATCGGCAAGCCCGCGCTGACCGTCGCCGGCTATTGCCACCCGACCGAATTCGACGAGATCACGTTCACCCTGCATGAGGGCGAGATCCTCGGCTTCTACGGGCTTGTCGGCGCCGGCCGCAGCGAGGTGATGCAGGCGCTGTTCGGCATCACCCAGCCCTCGAAGGGCGCCTGCCGCATCGGCGAGGATGTGCGGGTGATCCGCTCGACCGCGCAGGCGGTTGAGGCGGGCATCGTCTATGTCCCCGAGGATCGCGGCCGGCAGGGCGTGGTCAAGGGGCTGCCGATCTTCCAGAACGTCACCCTGCCCTCGCTGCGGCAGACCAGCCGCAACGGCTTTCTGCGGCTGGCCGAGGAATTCGCACTGGCCCGCGAATACACCCAGCGGCTGGATCTGCGCGCGGCCAGCCTCGATCAGGACGTGGGCCTGCTGTCGGGCGGCAACCAGCAGAAGGTGGTGATCGCCAAATGGCTGGCCACGCGCCCGCGCGTCATCATTCTGGACGAGCCCACCAAGGGCATCGATATCGGATCGAAGGCCGCCGTACATGACTTCATGTCGGAACTGGCCGCACAGGGGCTGGCCGTGATCATGGTCAGCAGCGAAATCCCCGAGGTTCTGGGCATGTCCGACCGGGTCATCGTCATGCGCGAGGGCCGCATCGCCGCCGAATTCGAGGGCGAGGCGATGACGCCCGAAAACCTCGTCCGTGCCGCCGTCGGCATCGGCGCGCAGGAAAGAGGAGAAGCCGCATGAGCCTGCTGAAATCGCGCGAGGCCATTCTGGCACTGGCCATCGTCGCGCTGCTTGCGGTGATCGCCAGCCGCTTTCCGGCCTTCATCACGCCCCGCAATCTGGCCGGGGTGCTGACCGATACCTCGCCGCTGATCCTGCTGGCGCTTGGCCAGATGGCGGTGATCCTGACGAAATGCATCGACCTGTCGGTGGCCGCCAATCTGGCGCTCTGCGGCATGATCGCGGCACTGATGGACGGCATGGGCGTGCCGCTGCCGCTGATCCTGCTGGCGGTGATCGCGCTCGGCGCCGGGCTCGGGGCGGTGAACGGGCTTCTGGTCTGGCGGCTGGGCATCCCCTCGATCGTCGTCACGCTGGGCACCATGACCATCTATCGCGGCGCGATCTTCCTGCTGACCGGCGGCGCCTGGATCAACGCCCATCAGATGAGCGATGCCTTCAAGGCCTTCCCCCGCACGGTGGTCGCCGGGCTGCCGGTGATGGCGTGGATCGCCATCGCCATCGTCGCCGGCTTCGCGCTTCTGATGCTGCGCACGCCTCTGGGCCGGGCCTTCTATGCGGTCGGCGGCAACCCCCATGCGGCGGTCTATACCGGCATCTCGGTCGGCCGCACCCAGTTCGCCGCCTTCGTGCTGGCCGGCGCGCTGGCGGGGCTGACCGGCTATCTGTGGGTGGCGCGCTATGCCGTCGCTTATGTCGATATCGCCGGCGGGTTCGAGCTGGACGTGGTCGCGGCCTGCGTGATCGGCGGCATCGCCATCGCGGGCGGCGCCGGATCGGTCGTGGGCGCGGTCATGGGCGCGCTGTTTCTGGGCATCATCAAGAACGCCCTGCCGGTCGTCGGCATCTCGCCCTTCTGGCAGATGGCCATTTCGGGCAGCGCGATCCTGATCGCCATCGCCTTCAATGCCCGCGCCAACCGCGAGGCGGGCCGCATCATCCTGAAACAGGCGGAGCACCGGACATGACAGACGCCACCGTGACCCCCACCGGCCGCCAGATCCCCGACCGGCTGGTCAGCCCGCTGGCCCGCGCCCTGAAAAGCTGGGAGATGCTGCTGCTGATCGTGGCCGCCGCCATCTTCATCGCCAATTCGCTGGCCTCGCCCTATTTCCTCGATCCGTGGAACCTCAGCGACGCCACCTTCAACTTCACCGAAAAGGCGATGATCGCCTTCGCCATGGCGATGCTGATCGTCGCCGGCGAGATCGACCTGTCGGTCGGCTCGGCCATCGCGCTCTGTTCCACGGTGATGGGGCTCGCGATGGCGGCCGGCGCCGGGACGCCGGTTCTGGTCCTGCTGGGGCTGGGCACCGGGCTGGCCTGCGGCGCCTTCAACGGGCTTCTGGTCGCGCGTTTCGGCCTGCCCTCAATCGTCGTCACCATCGGCACCATGAGCCTGTTCCGCGGCATCAGCTATATCGTGCTGGGCGACAGTGCCTTCACCGGCTATCCGGCCAGCTTTGCCTGGTTCGGACAGGGCTATGTCTTCTGGGTGATCACGGTCGAACTGGTGATCTTCGCCATCGCCGCCGTCATCTTCGGCATCGTCCTGCACCGCACCAATTTCGGCCGCATGGTCTATGCCATCGGCAACAACGCCACCGCCGCGCGGTTTTCCGGCATCCGGGTCGAGCGGGTGAAGTTCATTCTGTTCCTGCTGACCGGGCTGATGAGCGGGATCGCCGCGATCTGCCTGACCTCGCGGCTCGGCTCGACCCGGCCCAGCATCGCCACCGGCTTCGAGCTTGAGGTGGTGACCATCGTCGTCCTCGGCGGGATCAGCATCCTTGGCGGCTCGGGCTCGATCCCCGGGGTGGTGATCGCGGCGCTGGTGATGGGGCTGGTGACCTTCGGGCTGGGCCTGTTGAACGTGCCGGGCATCGTCATGTCGATCATCGTGGGCGGGCTGCTGATCGGGGTCATCGCCCTGCCGCGCCTGTGGACCATGATCCGGAGGCGGTGATGCAGAAATATGCCTTCCGCATGATGCTGAAGCCCGGCAGGCAGGACGAATACCGCCGCCGCCATGACGAAATCTGGCCCGAACTGGTCGATCTGCTGCGCAGGGCCGGGGTCAGCGACTACTCGATCCATCTGGATCCGGAAACGAACGCGCTCTTCGGGGTTCTGTGGCGTACGGACGATCACGGCATGGACGATCTGCCCGCCCATCCGGTGATGCGGCGCTGGTGGGCGCATATGGCCGACCTCATGGCGACCCACCCGGATAACGAACCCGTCGCGGTGCCGCTGATCCCGATGTTTCACCTGCCATGACCCGCATCGCCGTCATCGATATCGGCAAGACCAATGCCAAGCTGGCGCTGGTCGAGGGCGAGACACTGGCCGAGATCGCGGTCGTCACCCGCCCCAACCGGCCGCTGCCGGGGCCGCCCTATCCCCATTTCGACCTCGACGGGCACTGGCAGTTCTTCCTGCATCATCTGGCCGTGTTCCACGCCCGCCACGGCATCGACGCGATCTCGGTCACCACCCATGGCGCGGCGGCGGTGCTGCTGGACCAGGACGGAGGCATCGCGGCGCCGATGCTGGACTACGAACATACAGGCCCCGATCTGCTGGCCAGGGGTTACGACGCCATCCGACCCGGCTTTGCCGAGACCGGGGCACCGCGGCTGCCGGCCGGGCTGAATCTGGGGGCGCAGCTTCACTGGCTGCTGGAAACCCGGCCCGATCTGGGCGCTCGCATCGCCCATATCGTCACCTATCCGCAATACTGGGGCTGGCGGCTGACCGGAGAGATGGCGACGGACGTGACCTCGCTGGGCTGTCATACCGATCTGTGGGAGCCGTGGACGGGGCGGTTTTCCGCGCTGGCCGGCAGGCTTGGCCTTGCAGTCCGGATCGCGCCGGCGCGGCGCTCGGATGAGGTGCTGGGCCATCTGCTGCCCGCAATTGCCGCGCAGACCGGATTGCGCGCCGGAACCCCGGTGGCGGTCGGCATCCATGACAGCAACGCCTCGCTCTACCCCTATCTGCTGGGGCGTGCTTCGCCCTTCGCCGTGGTCTCGACCGGGACATGGGTGGTGGCCATGGCGGTTGGCGGCAAGACCGCCGCACTGGATCCCGCGCGCGACGTGCTGGTGAATGTCAACGCGCTTGCAGAGCCGGTGCCCTCGGCCCGGTTCATGGGCGGGCGCGAATACGAGATCATCCGCAATGGCCGTGAAGCGGTCCCCGACGATGCCGACCGCGCCGCCATTCTGGCGCAGGGGCTGATGCTGCTGCCGGCGGTCGACCCGGGATCGGGCCCGTTTCAGGGCCGCAGCATGCGCTGGACCCAAGACCCCGCAAGTGACGGCCAGCGGATGCTGGCGCTGTCCTGGTATCTGGCCCTGATGACGGAAACCTGCCTCGGACTGATCGGCGCGGCCGGGCCGGTCCTGGTCGAAGGCCCTTTCGCGCGCAATCCCGATTTCCTCGATATGCTGGCCGTCCTTCGCCCCGAGGGGGTCGAGGTCGCGCAATCCGCCACCGGAACCTCGGCCGGGGCGGCGCTGCTGTGCATGGATCGCTCCACGCCTCCGCAGACCAGCGCCGTCACCCGGCCGGCGGATGCGGATGCGCTGGCGGGCTATGCGGCCAAGTGGCGTGCAGCCGCCGGGCAAGGATAGGCGGCGGATCAGGCCAGGGCGGCAAGGCAGCCGTGCAGCGCCGCCATGTCGTCGCGGATCAGGAAGATCGGCGTGTTCTCGGGAATGTGGCGCATGAACGGGTCGGCAAGGAAACCCGCCTCGAACTGCTCGATCCGGCTGGCGATGCTGCGCCCGACGCTGCCGGCGAGGAACAGCCCTTCCAGCGGCATGAACCGCAGGGCCAGTTCACGGCAGAGCAGCCCCACCAGTTCTGCAAAGATGTCATAGCTGGCGGCCGCTGCGGCCTCGCCGGCATCGGCGGCACGGGCGATTTCCTCGCTGCGCACCGGCGCGGCACCCGTGCGGGCGGCGTGAAAGCGCGACAGCCCCCGCCCGGCGAATGTCTCTTCGGTCGAGAAGAATTCCCGTGCGGTCCCGGCGCCCAGCAGTTCGGCCAGTCGCAGGTAGATATTGGCGGGCAGGTTGGTATGGCCCTCCTCCGCCTCCATCGCGGTGATCGCGCCGCCGGGCAGCACCCGGACGGCGCAGACATTGAAGCCGGTGCCCAGACCCACGACCAGCGCCTGACCGTTGCGGGCGCGCCCGTCGGGGGCGTTGCGCAGCACCGCCAGCCCGTCGCCCTGCAGGGCCGGGGTGGCATAGCCCAATGCGGTCAGATCGTTTATCAGCCGCACATGGTCGGCATCGGTCAGCCGCGCCAGCCGGCTTTCGTCAAAATCCCAGTCGCGGTTGGTCAGCTGCGCCCTGCCACCGCTGACCGGCCCGGCCACCGCCACGCAGACCGAGCTGATGCGCGGCTGGTCCTGTTCCTGCAGGAAGCGGCGCACGACATCGTCGAAGCTGGCGAAATCGTCGCCGCGAAAGCGGGTGACCGTCTGGCCGTCGATCACCCCGTTGCGCGCGATCGCCATCCGGGCATTGGTCCCGCCCACATCCCCCAGAAGCATCGCCATTCCGTCACCTCGCCTAGTTCAGCCGCAGACCATCCTGCGGCGAGAAGTATGAGACCTTCGAGAGGTCAAAGGCCAGCGGGAACATCTGCTTCGGCCGGACGGCGCTTTCGGCGCGCAGCCGGGCGGTGACCGGCGTGCCGCCCAGATGGGTGACGGCAAAGGTGTCGGCACCGGCAGGCTCGACCACATCGATCAGCACCTCGCCGCCGGCCTCGGGCGCGTGGCCCGGCAGATGCGCCTGACCGGTCGCCTCATGGATATCCTCGGGGCGGACGCCCAGCACGATTTCGGCCGGCAATTGCCGCGCCACCGGGTCGGTGATGACCAGCGGACCACCGCTGTCGCGGTCGATCTCGATGCGCGTGGCGCCGTCCTCGGTCCGGGCGCGGGCCGGGATCAGGTTCATCGCCGGGCTGCCCATGAAGTCGGCCACGAACATGTTGGCGGGGCGGTTGTAGATCTCGGCCGGCGTCCCGATCTGCTGGATCACGCCGCCCTTCATCACCACGATCCGGGTGGCCAGCGTCATCGCCTCGATCTGGTCGTGGGTGACATAGACGATCGAGGCGTTCAGATCCTGATGCAGCTTCTTGATCTCGGTGCGCATGCTGACCCGCAGCTTGGCATCGAGGTTCGACAGCGGTTCGTCGAACAGGAACAGCCGCGGGTCGCGGACCAGCGCCCGGCCCATCGCCACCCGCTGCCGCTGGCCGCCCGACAACTGCCCCGGCTTGCGGTTCAGCAGCGGCTCGATCTGCAACTGGCGCGCGACCTCGGCCAGCTTGGCCGCCTGCGTGGCCTTGTCCACGCCGCGCACCTGCATGCCGAAGGTGATGTTCCGGGCCACGCTCATGGTCGGGTAGAGCGCATAGGACTGGAACACCATGGCGATGTCGCGATCCTTGGGGCTGACCCCGGTCACGTCGCGCCCGCCGATGCGGATCGTGCCGCCGGTGATCGGCTCGAGCCCGGCGATGCAGTTCAGAAGCGTCGACTTGCCGCAGCCGGACGGCCCGACGAGAACGAGGAAATCGCCCTCGTCGATGCTGACATTGATGTCATGCAGGATATGGGTGTCACCATAGGATTTCTGCAGATGGTCGATTTCGAGGATGGGCATGGGCTCAGCCTTTCACGGAACCGGCGGTCAGGCCGCGGATGAAATATTTGCCGGCGACGACATAGACGAACAGCGTGGGCAGGGCGGCGATGATCGCGGCGGCCATGTCCACATTGTAGGCTTTGACGCCGGTGGTGGAGTTGACGATGTTGTTCAGTGCCACGGTGACAGGCTGGCTGCCCGCGCCGCTGAACGAAACCCCGAACAGGAAGTCGTTCCAGATCTGGGTGAACTGCCAGATCACCGAGACGGTGATGATCGGCAGCGACAGGGGCAGGAAGATGGCAAAGAAGATGCGGAAGAAGCCGGCGCCATCGACCCTGGCCGCGCGGACCAGCTCTTGCGGGATGGTGACATAGTAGTTGCGGAAGAACAGGGTGGTGAAGCCGATCCCGTAGATGACATGGACGAAGATCAGCCCCGGAATCGTGCCCGCCAGCCCCATCAGCCCCAGCATCCGCGCCATCGGCATCAGCACCACCTGGAAGGGGATGAAGCAGCCGAACAGGATCGCCGCGAAGAACAGGTTCGCGCCGCGAAAGCGCCATTGCGCGAAGACATAGCCGTTGATCGCGCCGATGACGGTCGAGATCGCCACCGCCGGAACCGCCATCAGGACCGAGTTCCAGAAGAACGGCCGCAGCCCCTCGCATTGCGTGCCCGCGCAGGCACTGGACCAGGCCTCCAGCCAGGGCTGGAAGGTGATCGCGCGCGGCAGCGCCAGAAGGCTGCCGGTCCGGATTTCCTCGAGGCTTTTCAGCGAGGTGGTCAGCATCACGAAGAGCGGCATCAGGTAGAACAGCGCAAACAGGATCAGGATGCCGTAAAGACCCCAGCGCAGCATGGTGTTAGTGGTCACGGCGCGGCCTCAATTCGCTGTAGAGATAGGGAACGACGATGGCGAAGATGACCATCATCATGATCATGGCGCTGGCCGCCGCCTGACCCAGATCGCCGCGCGAGAAGGCCATGGCATACATGTAGGTCGCGGGCAGGTCGGTGGCATAGCCCGGGCCGCCATTGGTCAGCGCGATCACAAGGTCGAAGGCCTTGATCGCCAGATGCGCCAGCACGATGAAGGCGGACAGGAAGATCGGCGCCATGGTCGGGATGATGATCGCCGTATAGATGCGATGGGTGGGAATTCCGTCCACCTGTGCGGCGCGGATGATCTCGGTATCGACCGAGCGCAGCCCGGCCAGAAACAGCGCCATGACAAAGCCCGAAGCCTGCCAGACGGCGGCGATCACCACGGTATAGATGGCCATTTCGGGCCGGATCAGCCAGTCGAAGGTGAAACTCTCGAAGCCCCAGCCGCGCACCATTTCCTGAATGCCGAGGCCGGGATTGAGAATCCACTTCCACGAGGTGCCGGTCACGATCAGCGACAGCGCCATCGGATAGAGATAGATGGTGCGCAACACCCCCTCGGAGCGGATCTGCTGATCAAGGAAGATCGCCAGCATCAGCCCGACCACCATCGAGATCACGATGAACAGCGCCCCGAAGATAAAGAGATTGTCCATCGCCACGTCCCAGCGCGGCGAGGCAACGAGACGGCCATACTGGCCAAACCCGTCGATCTCGTATCGCGGCATGAGCTTCGATTTCGTCAGGCTGACCCAGGCGGTCCAGCCGATGAAGCCATAGACGAAGACGAGGATCGCGACGAAGGACGGCGCCAAGACCAGCTTGGGCACGTTGCGTTCAAGCCATTCCATGTTTCGGATTCCCCCAAAAGAAAAACGCCGCGCCCCGGCAGGGCGCGGCGTTCGCGGCATGTGGTCACATCGTCGCGGCGACCGCGTCGGCCAGTTGCTGCACCGCATCGTCCGAGGACATGTCGCTGTTGAAGAAGTTGGTCACGACATCGGTCACGGCACCGGCCTGCGCCCCGCGCAACGCCATGCCATGCGCATAGGACGGCAACAGCGAGCCATCGCCCGCGTCCGCGTTCATGTCGGCATTGGACTGCTTGGCGCAATCGTCGAACTCGTCCAGCGCGACATCGGTGCGGGCCGGGATCGAGCCCTTGTTCAGGTTGAAGACCTTCTGGAACTCGGGCCCCATGATCAGCTTGGCCAGCAGCTTCTGGCCCTGCTGCTTGTCCTCGCCCTCGACCTCGAAGAAGGCAAAGCTGTCCACATTGTAGAGATAGCCGTCGCCCGGTGCCGGCCAGCAGACGAAATCGGTGCCCGGCACCTTGCCCGCGGCCAGGAATTCGCCCTTGGCCCAGTCGCCCATGATCTGGAAGGCCGCCTCGCCATTCATCACCATCGCCGTGGCCAGGTTCCAGTCGCGGCCCGAGAAGTTGTCATCGACATAGCCGCGCAGGGTCCGAAGCTGGTCGAAGACCTGCTTCATGGTGTCCGATGTCAGCGCCTCGGGGTTCAGGTCGATCAGCGCCGCCCGGTAGAAGTCTGGCCCGCCCAGCCCCAGCACCAGCGTCTCGAAGACGGTGGCATCCTGCCAGTTCTGGCCGCCATGCGCCAGGGGCGTGATGCCCGCCGCCTTCAGCTTCTCGGCGGCGGCGTTGAACTCGTCCCAGCTGGTCGGCATTGCGATGCCGTTGGCATCGAGGATCTGCTTGTTGCCCCAGATCCAGTTGATGCGGTGCACGTTCACCGGCGCCGCGCACCACTGGTCCTCGCATTTCATGTGTTCGGCCAGCTGCGGGGGCAGCACCTCGGCCCAGCCGTTTTCCCCGGCCACGTCGCCGATATCGGCCAGCCCGGTTTCCTCGTACCATTCCTGAATGGCGGGACCCTTCAGCTGCACGGCGGCCGGCGCGTTTCCTGCCAGAACCCGGGCGCGCAGCGCCGTCATCGCGGCATCGCCGCCGCCGCCGGCCACCGGCATGTCGGTCCAGGTGCCGCCCTCGGCCTTGAACTGGTCCTGCAGCACGGCCACAGATTTCGCTTCGCCACCCGAGGTCCACCAGTGCAGCACCTCGGCCGACGGCTCGGCCATCGCGGGCGCGGCCAGAAACATGGCGGTCGAAGCCGCCAGAACGGATTTCATGTACATGGATCCTCCCAGATCGTTGGGACGCAGGTTCAGGCCCCGCGCCAAGACACAGCATGCCAAAGCCACCGCCGTTCCGGCAATGCCGGAGCGCGGTGCGACGGGCAGATTTCGACCCCTGATGTTACAAACTGTTACGCAGGGCCGGGCGGGCTGCTATCACGGGGCATCCGAGGGGGAACGCCGATGAGCCTGCATCGTCTGCTGGTGGTCGAGGACGACGCCGAAATGGCGGCGATGCTGGCCGCCTATCTGCAGCGTCAGGGCTTTTTCGTCACCTGCGCCGACAGCCGCGCCTCTGCCCTTCAGGCCCTGCAAACCGGGCGCGTCGATCTGATCCTGCTCGACGTGTCGCTGGGCGATGACGACGGCGTGCAGATCTGCGCCGAGATCCGGGCCGCGCAGGAGGTGCCGATCATCATGGTTTCGGCGCTGTCGGCGGATCATCAGCGCATGGCCGGATACGAGGTCGGCGCCGACGACTATATCGCCAAGCCCTTCAACCCCGACCTGCTGCTGGCGCGGATCCGGGCGGTGCTGCGCCGCACCCGCCGCAGCGCCAGCCTGATCCACCGGCGCCGGGACGCGATCTGCCGCTTTTCCGGCTGGAGCTATGACGCGCGCCGCGACGAGATCACCGCGCCCGGCGGGTGGCAGGCCTCGCTGTCGGCGCGGGAAACCGCGCTGCTCAGGGTGTTTCTTGCCAATCCGCTGATCCCGCTCAGCCGCGAGGAAATCGCCGCGGCGCTGGACGACGAGGAGGCCGCCGAGGGCCGCGCGATCGACATGCTGGTGAACCGGCTGCGGCAGAAGACCGACCCCGAGCTGATCCGCACCGAGCGCGGCACCGGCTATGTCTTCACCGCCGAGGTCGCGCGCGACGATGGCTAGGCGCCTTGGCCTGCGCTGGCTGGCCAGCCTGTGGGTGCTGCTGGCGATGGCAGCCGGCGGCGCGGCGGTCTGGCTGTGGATGTCGTCGCAGGCGGCATGGATGGACCATCTGGATCGCGCCTATATCGCCGGCCTGGCGCTGCATGACAGCCTGGAAAACGGCAGCGCGCTGCCCGCGGGCCTCAGCCGGACGCAACTGCGGGCCGAGCCGTCCCTGCCGCCGGGCTGGCGCGAGACGCGGGTCGCCCTGACCGGCAGCGCCCGGCCCGACCGGGCGCAGGGCGGGCGGCTGTCATTGCGCATCCAGTCGCCCGACATGCAGTATCCCGTGGCCGAAATTCAAAGTCTGGGCGGGGGCTCGCAGGCGGCGGCGCTGGCCTCGGTCACCCGCGTTCTGGCGCGGTTCTGCAGCGAGGCGCAGCTGTTCGCGCGCCCGGATGACGGGCCCTGGCTGCGCATCGACGGCGCCCCGGTCTGGGGCTGCGAAATCGCCCCCGCCGATCTGCGGCTGCCGGCCGTGGCGATCCTTGTCGCGGCGCTTGTGCTGCTGCTGGGTTGGGTGGCCGAGGTTTCGGGCGCCTTCACCACCTTCGCCGCCGCCCTGCGCGATCACCGCGCCCGCAATGCCGAACTGCCGGTCGGCGGCGTCGATGAACTGCGCCAGACCGCCGAGGCGGTGAATGCCTATGTGGCGCAGGACCGGGCGGCCCTCGAAAACCGGGCGCTGGTCCTGTCGGCGGTCAGCCATGACCTCGGCACCCCGGCGACACGCCTGCGGCTGCGCAGCGCGCTGATCGAGGATGCCGATCTGCGCGGCCGGCTGGAACGCGACATCGACGAGATGACCGGCATGATCGACGGCGTGCTGACCTATACCCGCGCCGAGATCGGCCAGGAACCCTTTCGGGAACTGTCCCTGACCTCGCTGGTCGAGGCGGTGGTCGCCGACTATCAGGATGTCGGGCTGCCGGTGCGCCTGAACGGCGCCCCCGCGCGCGAAACCGGGGCCGGGACGCTGTTCGCCCGCGCCCGCGCCCGGCCCGCACCTGAACGCCACCGCATCCTGATGCGCGGCCAGCCGACCTCGCTGCGCCGGGCGCTGTCGAACCTGATCGACAATGCGCTGAAATATGGCCGCGAGGCCGAGGTGACGGTGGACGGCGATGCCGATGATGCCGTCCTGACGGTGACGGATCGCGGCTCGGTGCTGACCGAAGCGGATCTGGCACGCCTGACCGGGGCCTTCCAGCGCGGCGGCAATGCCGGTACGGCCAGCGGTGTCGGGCTGGGACTGGCGATCGTCTCGACCATCGCGGCCCAGCATGGCGGCCGGCTGGAATTCCTTCGGGCCAGCAACGGGCTTGCCGCACGGATGGTGCTGTGCCGGCACTGGGCCTGAGACAAGGAGACAGGAAAAACATGCGCGTCTGCATCATCAATACCGGCGGCACCATCGGTTGCGTGGGCGAACCCCTGGCACCCATGCCGGCGGGTGAGTTCGCCGCGGCTGTGCAGCACCTGCTGGGCTCCGCGCTCGGTGCCGCCCTGCCGGGGCTGTCGCTGCATTTCGACGCCGGGCTCGGCTTCGACAGCCCGACCGGGACGCTGGACAGCACCGATCTGCGCCCCACGGACTGGTGCAGGATGACGCGGCGGCTGCTGGACCTTTATGCCGGCTTCGACGCCTTCGTGATCCTGCACGGCACCGATACCATGGATTTCACCGCCGCCGCCCTGCCCTTCCTGCTGAATGTCTTCGATCCGCTGGGGCTGGGCCGGGCGCTGCTGTCCAAGCCGGTGATCCTGACCGGCGCGCAACTGCCGCTGCTGCGGCAGACGCCCGAGGGGCTGGTGCTGAATGCCGGCAGCGACGCCTTTGCCAATCTGGCCGGCGCACTCGCCTGCGCGCGCCTGTGCCTGCCCGAGGTGGCGGTCTTCTTTGACGGCCGGTTGCTGCGCGGCAATCGGGCGCTGAAGGTCTCGACCATGCGCTTTGCGGGGTTCGACAGCCCGCACCTGCCGCCCTTGGCCGAGGCCGGGATCGGGGTCTG
The DNA here is from genome assembly GCF_018860165.1 of Paracoccus marinaquae. Taxonomy (GTDB): domain Bacteria; phylum Pseudomonadota; class Alphaproteobacteria; order Rhodobacterales; family Rhodobacteraceae; genus Paracoccus; species Paracoccus marinaquae. Next base: position 107,871 of record NZ_JAHKNG010000003.1, on the reverse strand, counting down.
GCACGGCCCCGCCGCGCCGCTTGCGGGGCCGGCCGCGCCGGAACGGTCGCTGGACGATCCGGCGGCCCGCGATCTGGCGCTGGCGCAGCTTGACGCGGTCGAGGCGGCGCTGGAGGCGCATCCGGTCCTCCAGCTTCCTGTCGGGCCGGCCGATCACCGGCGCGATCTGCCGCTGCTGGCCGACATGATCGACGCGGCCCTTGCCTCGGGCATCCGGGGGCTGCTGATCGAGGGTTACGGCGAGGGCAATGTCCCGGCCGGATCGGGCGCCATCGAGGCCGCCCTGCGGCGGGCGCATGCGGCCGGGGTCACGGTGCTGATCGGCAGCCGGGTGATCGGTGGCAAGGTCGGCCAGTTCCACTATGCCGCCGGTGCCTGGATCGCCCGGACCGGGGCCGTCGAGACGGGCGACATGACGCCGGTCGCGGCCTTCGCCAAGCTGACGGTGCTGCTGGCCGCCGCCGGGCATCACGGTTGGGATCGCGCCACGGTCGCGGCGTTGTTGAAACGGGGGCTGGCCGGCGAATGCACTGCCACCGACCGGCTGGGTCCGGGTGAGGTTCTGTGGCCGGGGATGCGCCTCTGCGCGGCCGACGGCAGGGCCGAGTTGCTGAACGAGGCCGGGGCGGGCCTGGTGCTGCGCGATGGCGCGGGAAAAGACCTCTGGTCGGTTGGCGGGACGGGCCGGATGATGATGCAGGACCGGCCGGCTTTCGTGGCGGCGGATGGCGCCGATCTATGGCAAAGCGGTGCCAGCCTGCCCGGTGGCGTGCTGATCCTGACCGGCGACGACCGGCCACGGCTCATGCTGCATGACCCGGCAGGGCGGCAGGCGCCGCAGATCCTGTTCGGGGCCTAGCGGCGGCCGGGGCAAGGGACGGGGTTCAGAACTCGACCCCCGGCTGCGCCTTGATACCGGCCCGGAACGGATGCTTGACCATCGCCATTTCGGTGACCAGATCGGCCGCCTCGACCAGCGCCTCGGGCGCGCCGCGACCGGTCAGCACGACATGGGTCATCGGCGGTTTCTCGGCCGCCAGAAAGTCCAGCACCGCCTGCGCGTCCAGATAGCCATAGCGCAGGGCGATGTTCACCTCATCCAGCAGCACCATGCGGATCGCGGGGTCGCGGATCAGGTCCTTCGCCTTCTCCCATCCCGCCTCGGCGGCGGCGATATCGCGGGACTTGTCCTGCGTCTCCCAGGTGAAGCCCTCGCCCATGGCGTGGAACTGGCAGAGATCGCCGAAATGCCCGGTCAGCAGGCGCCGCTCGCCGGTGTCCCAGGCACCCTTGATGAACTGCACCACGGCGCAGGGCATGCCATGGGCGATGCAGCGCATGATCATGCCGAAGCCGGAACTGGATTTGCCCTTGCCCGGGCCGGTATGGACGATGACCAGCCCCTTCTCGCCGGTCTTCGTCTCCATCATCCGGTCGCGCGCGGCCTTTTTCTTCGCCATCTTCTGGGCGTGGCGGGCCTGATCCTCGGGCGCGATGTCGCGGGTCTGGGTCATCGGATCGCTCCTTCCGCTTGACAACATGGGGGCGCTTGCCTCAGGTGAGGGCGCGCTGGTTCCTGTCCTATGACAGGCGAAGAGGGAATGCGAAAGGCGTCACGCCCGAACGCAGCCGCCCCCGCGACCGTGACCGGAGAGGTCGCCCAAGCCACTGGCCCCCATGGCCGGGAAGGCGGGCCGACCGTTTGATCCGCAAGCCGGGAGACCTGCCAGCGCAACGTGTTTACGGGCGGACGGGGTGATCCGCGACCGGCAGGCGAAATGCTGGCCGCGCGCCCTTTTCGTCCTTCTGGCCCGCCCCCGACGCACAGGGAAGAAGGGGCCGCGATGCGCGCCATACTGCATGTCTGCACGACCTGCCGCGGGCCCGTACCCGACCCGGTCGAGCCGCGCCCCGGCGCGATGCTGCATGCGGCGCTGGCCGGCGCCGCGCTGCCCGAAGGGGTCGAACTGCGCCCGGTCGAGTGCCTGTCCGCCTGTTCGCAGGGCTGCTCGATCGCGCTGTCGGCGCCTGGCAAGTGGTCCTATGTCTATGGCCGCCTGAGCGCCGCCGACGCCGCCGATATCCTGACCGGCACCGCCGCCTATGCGGCCGCCGCCGACGGGCTGGTGCCGTGGCGCGAACGCCCGACGATCTTCCGCAGGCAGAGCCTTGCCCGCATCCCGCCTCTCGGCCCCCAGCAGGAGTGATCCATGTCCGATCTGACCAAGACCCCCGTCACCGTCATCACCGGCTTTCTCGGCTCGGGCAAGACCACGCTGATCCGGCACCTGATGGCCAATCCGCAGGGAAGGCGGCTGGCGGTGCTGGTCAACGAGTTCGGCACCATGGGTGTGGACGGCGAGATCCTGAAATCCTGCGCCGACGACAACTGCCCGGCCGAGAATATCCTTGAGCTGTCCAATGGCTGCATCTGCTGCACCGTCGCCGATGATTTCATCCCGACGCTGGAACGGCTGATGGCGATGCCGAAAAGGCCCGATCACATCCTGATCGAAACCTCGGGTCTGGCGCTGCCCAAGCCTTTGCTGCGGGCCTTCGACTGGCCGGCGATCCGCTCGCGCATCACCGTTGACGGCGTGATCGCCCTCGCGGATGCCGAGGCGGTGGCGGCTGGCCGTTTCGCGCCTGACGAAGCCGCTGTTCAGGCGCAGCGCGAGGCCGATGACAGTCTGGATCACGACACCCCGCTGGCCGAGGTGTTCGAGGATCAGATCGCCTGCGCCGACATCATCCTGCTGACCAAGGCCGATCTGGCCGGGACCGAGGGTGTGGCCCTGGCCCGCGCCCTGATCGAGGCCGAGGCACCGCGCCCGCTGCCGATCCTGACCGTCACCGACGGCGCCGTCGATCCCCGGGTGATCCTGGGGCTGGGACGGGCGGCCGAGGACGATCTAGACGCCCGCCCCAGCCATCACGACGGCGCCGAGGATCACGAGCACGAGGATTTCGACAGCGTGGTCATTGATCTGCCGGAAATCGACGACCCGGCCGCGCTGACCGCTGCCATCGAGCGGCTGGCGATCCAGCAGAACATCCTGCGCGTGAAGGGCCATGTCGCCGTCCGGGGCAAGCCCATGCGCCTTCTGGTACAGGCGGTGGGCGCGCGGGTGCGGCAGCAGTATGACCAGCCCTGGGGCAGCCGGCCCCGGTCCTCGCGGCTGGTGGTCATAGCCGAACATGACGATGTGAACGAGGCCGCGATCCGCAGCGCCCTGCTGGGGCCGGTGCCTGCCTGATGCATGTGATCTTCCGCGAAAGCCACGGTCTGGAAGAGACCGACACCCCCTATGATCCCGGCCAGACGGCCGCGGATCTGGTGGTGCTGTCGTTCTCGGACAGCGATCTGGGTGCCTTCGCGGCGGGCTGGCGGCGGGCGGCGGGCAGCCTGCCCTCGCTGCGGTTGTGCAATCTGGTGGCGCTGCGGCACCCGGTTTCCGTCGACAGCTATCTGGACAACACGCTGGCCGGTGCGAAGGGCATCCTGATCCGGCTGATCGGGGGCGAGGCCTATTGGTCCTATGGTCTGGCGGCGGTGCAGGATCTGGCCCGGCGCAAGGGCATCGCGCTGGCCGTCCTGCCCGCCGACGGCCGCGACGATCCGCGGCTTGCGGCGGTCTCGACCGTGCCCGGCGCGGTCCTGCGACGGTTGCGGCGGCTCTGCGATGCGGGCGGCGCGGTTGCCGCGCAGGCGGCGCTGGCCCGGATGGCGCTGGCGGCGGGGCTTCCTGCCGGGCCAGTTTCGGGTCGCAGATCGCTGCCCGATTTCGGCTTCTACGATCCCGATGCGGGCGTGATCGCCGCACCACCGGCCGGGCCGCTGGCGCTGGTCAGCTTCTATCGCAGCTATCTGACCGCCGCCGATACCGGTCCTGTCGATGCCCTGATCCGCGGGTTGCGCGGGGCCGGTTTCGCGGCCTGCGGCGTCTTTGCGCCCTCGCTCAAGACCGCCGATTTCGGCGACTGGCTGGCGGGCGCCCTGCCGGCGGCACCGGCCGCCCTCGTCAATGCCACCGGCTTCTCGGTCCGGGTCGAGGCTGGCGGCACGCCCTTCGACGGCTTCGGCTGCCCGGTGTTTCAGGTCGCCCTTTCGACCAATCGCCGGCGCGAATGGGCGCAGGCCGAACGCGGGCTGTCGCCGGCGGATCTGGCCATGCATGTGGTTCTGCCCGAGGTCGATGGACGCGTCTTCGCCGGCGTGATCAGCTTCAAGGCGCCCGAGCCGCGTGATGCCGACCTGCAATACAGCCGCTTCGTTCACCGGGCCGAGCCTGACCGCATCGCCGCCACCGTCGCCCGCATCGCCGCATGGCAGCGCCTGGCGACGACCGCCCCGGCCGACCGGAACCTGGCGCTGATCCTGTCCACCTATCCGGGCCGCGACTGGCAGATGGCCCATGCGGTCGGCCTTGATGCGCTGGCTTCCGCCGATGCGGTCGCCGATCTGCTGGCGGCGGCGGGCCATGACATCGCCCCCGGCCCGGCCGCCGGGGCGCTGGCGACCGGGCGGATCGACTGGCCGCTGGCGGATTACCTCGAAGCGCTTGAAACGCTGCCCCGGTCCCTGCGCGACCGGCTGACCGCAGCATGGGGCGCAGCCGAAACCGATCCCGATCTTTCGGACGGCACCTTCCGCTTCGCCGCGATCCGGCGCGGCAGGCTGCTGCTGGCGCTGCAACCCGAACGCGGCCGGCGCGAGGGTCGCGCCGAGGACTATCACGACCTGAGCCGCGTGCCGCGCCATGGCTATGTCGCCTTCTATCTGTGGCTGCGTGCGCAGGGTTTGCACGCGCTGATCCACATGGGGGCGCATGGCACGCTGGAATGGCTGCCGGGCAAGGCGGTGGCCCTGTCCTCAGAATGCTGGCCCGAGGCCCTGACCGGCCCGCTGCCGGTCATCTATCCCTTCATCGTCAACGATCCGGGCGAGGCGGCGCAGGCCAAGCGCCGCCTTGGCGCGGTGACGCTGGGGCATCTGCCGCCGCCGATGCTGCCGGCGCGGACGCCGGCCGGCATGGCGCATCTGGAACGGCTGCTGGACGAATATTCCTCGGCCGACGGGCTGGACCCGGCCCGCCGCGACCGGCTGATCGGCGCCATCCGCGACGAGGCCCGGGCCGCCGGGGTCGAGGGCGATCTGGGCATCCCGGCCGGGGCCTCGGCGGCCGAGGCCATCACCCGGATCGACCGCTTCGTCTGCGACATCAAGGAAAGCCAGTTCGGCGAGGGGCTGCATGTCTTCGGCACCGGACCCTGCGGCGACGAGGAACGCGCCGGCCTGCTGACCGCGCTTGCCGGCCGGCATGTGGCACCCGGCCCCTCGGGCTCGCCCGCGCGCGGGCGAGACGATGTGCTGCCGACGGGGCGCAACCTTTTCAGCCTCGATCCGCGCGCGGTGCCGACGCCAGCCGCCCATGCGCAGGGGGTGAAGCTGGCCGAGGAACTGCTGCGCCGGCACCTGCAGGACCATGGCGACTGGCCGAGGGGGCTGGTCGTCGACCTGTGGGGCAGTGCGACCATGCGCACGGCGGGCGAGGAATTCGCCATGGCCCTGCATCTGGCCGGGCTGAAGCCGGTCTGGGACAGCGCGTCGGGCCGTGTTTCGGGGGTCGAGATCACTCCGCTGGCGCTGCTGGCCCGGCCCCGGATCGACGTGACATTGCGGGTATCGGGACTGTTCCGCGATGTGTTTCCGGTGCTGGCGCAGTTGTTCGGCACCGGCACCGAGGCCCTGGCCAGTCGCGACGAGGATCCCGCCGACAATCCCTATCTGCAACGCGGGGCGCGCGTCTTCGGGCCGGAACCGGGCCAGTATGGCCTCGGCATGGGCGTCGCGGCCGAGACCTTCACCGATGCCGCCCGGCTGGCCGCCGGCGAAGCCTGGCTGGCTGCCTCAAGCTGGGCCATCGGCCGCGACGGAGGCATGCGGCAGGATCGCGCCGGGCTTGTGGCGCGTCTGGCTGGCGCCGACAGCTTTGTCCATGCTCAGGACCTGCCGGAAAGCGACCTGTTGCTGGCCGCCGATTACGCCGCGCATGAGGCCGGCTTCGCCGCCGCCATGGCCCGGATCGGGGCTGCGGCGCCGGTGCTTTACCATCTGGACGCCACGCAGCCCGGCCGGCCCCGCGCCCGCACCCTGACCGAAGAGATCGCCCGCACGGTCCGCGCCCGCGCCTCGGATCCACGCTGGGCCGGCGCCATGACCGCGCACGGGTTCCGCGGCGCGGCCGAGATCGCGGCGACGCTGGACCATCTTGCCGCCTTCGCGCATCTGGCCGGGGCCGTGCCGCCGCATCTGTTCGACCTTTATCACGAGGCGACGCTGGGCCGACCCGAGATCGTCAGCTTCATGGACGAGGCCAACCCGGCAGCACTTGCCGCCCTGCGCGACCTGTTCGCACGGCTGGCCGAGGCCGGGCTGTGGATCACCCGGCGCAATTCGATCGCCGCCACGCTGGAGACGGGGACATGAGCGCGATCAGGGGATGGTGCCCCGGGGCGCTGCGGCCGATGGAATCGGGCGATGGCTGGGTGGTCCGCATCCGCCCCCGCGGCGGGCGGCTGAGCCCGGCACAGGCCGCGGGTGTCGCGCGGGCCGCAGCCGCATATGGCAACGGCTTGATCGACCTGACCGGCCGCGCCAATCTGCAACTGCGCGGCATCACTCAGGCCAGCCATGCGCCGCTGATCGCCGATCTGCGCGCGCTGGATCTGATCGACCCAGATATCGCCACCGAGACCCACCGCAACATCATCGTCACGCCCTTTGCCGACGACGCCGCCGACGCGCTGGCCGCCCGGCTCGAGGCGGCATTGGCCGCCAGCGCGCTGCCCCTGCCCGCCAAGTTCGGCTTTGCCGTCGATTGCGGCCCCACGCGGTGCCTGGCCGGCGTTCCCGCGGATATCCGGCTGGAGTGCAGCATCGACGGGCGGCTGATGCTGCGCGCCGATGGCATGGCGCTTGGGCGGCCGCTGGCGGATGTGTCGCAGGCGATCGGGCTTGCCGCATGGTTCCTGCAACAGGGCGGGGCGCCCGGTGGCCGGGGCCGGATGGCCCGGCTGATCGGGCGCGGCGTGACGCCGCCCGCGACGCTGGCCCCCGCCCCCGCCGCGCCGCCCGCCAGCCCGGGCCGCACGGCATCGGGAATGCTGCTGGCGCTGGAATTCGGCCAGACCGACCCCGGGACACTGGCCGCGCTGGCCCGGCTGGGCCCGATCCGGCTGACGCCCTGGCGGATGCTGCTGCTGGAAGGGCTGACCGATATGCCCGATCTGCCGGGCCTGATCGCCGATCCCTCGGATCCGTGCCTGCGCCTGCGGGCCTGCACGGGCGCGCCCGGATGCCCGCAGGCCCTTGCGGTCACCCGCCCGCTGGCCCGAAGCCTCGCGCCGCATCTGCCGGACGGCGCGATCCTGCATGTCTCGGGCTGCGCCAAGGGCTGCGGCTGGCCGCATCCGGCCGACATCACCCTGACCGCAACGCCGGCGGGATTCGATCTGATCCGGGGCGGGCGCGCCTCGGATTCCCCCTTGATGCGCGGGCTTGCCCCCGCCCGCCTGCCAGAGGTTCTGTGATGCCATATGATTACGAAAAGGACGGCGCCGCGATCTATCGCCAGTCCTTCGCGACCATCCGCGCCGAGGCCGGCCTGACCCGCTTTGCGCCCGACGAGGAAGGGGTCGTGGTCCGCATGATCCACGCCGCCGGCATGGTCGGGCTGGAGCGGCATGTCCGGTTCACCCCCGGCATGGCAACCGCCGCCCGCCATGCGCTGGAGGCCGGGGCGCCGCTCCTGAGCGATGCGCGAATGGTCAGCGAGGGGATCACCCGCGCCCGCCTGCCCGCATCGAACGCGGTGATCTGCACCCTCAATGATCCGCGCGTCCCGGACCTCGCCCGCGAGATGGGCAATACCCGCTCGGCCGCCGCGCTGGAGCTGTGGCGGCCGCATCTGGCGGGCGCGGTGGTCGCGATCGGCAATGCGCCGACGGCGCTGTTTCACCTGCTGAACATGCTGGAGGATCCGGCCTGCCCGCGCCCCGCCGCGATCATCGGCTGTCCGGTGGGGTTCGTCGGCGCGGCGGAATCGAAACAGGCGCTGCTTGCAGCCGCCCCGGTGCCGGCGCTGGTCGTCGAGGGGCGGCTTGGCGGCTCGGCCATCACCGTGGCCGCGGTCAACGCGCTGGCCAGCCGCAAGGAGTAAGCGATGGGCAGGATCATCTGTGCCGGCCTTGGCCCCGGCGACCCCGACCTGATCTCGATCCGTGCCGACCGGGCGATCCGGCAGGCGCGGCACCTGGCCTATTTCCGCAAGAGGGGCAGGCAGGGGCAGGCGCGACGGATCGTCGAGGGGATGATCGCCCCCGGGACGGCCGAGTATCCGATGGAATATCCGGTCACGACCGAAATTCCCTTCGACAGCCCCGATTACAACGCCCTGCTGGCGGCCTTCTATGACGACTGGGCGGCGCGGCTGGCCGGGCTGGCCGCCTCGGGCGATGTCGTGGTGCTGTGCGAGGGCGACCCGTTCTTCTACGGCTCATTCATGCATCTCTATGTCCGGCTGCGCGGGCTGGTCGAGATCGAGGTGATCCCCGGCATCCCCGGCATGGCGGGCTGCTGGAACGCCACCGGCCAGCCGATCACCTGGGGCGACGATGTGCTGAGCGTTCTGATGGGCACATTGCCCGAGGCCGATCTGCTGCGGCACATGCGGGGATCGGATGCGCTGGTGGTGATGAAGACCGGCCGCAACCTGCCGAAGATCCGCCGGGCGCTGGCGCGGGCCGGGCGGCTCGAGGCGGCATGGCTGATCGAACGCGGCACCATGCCGGGACAGCGTCTTGCCCGGCTGGCCGAGGTCGAAGACGGCGACTGCCCCTATTTCGCCATCGTCATGGTCCATGGTCAGGGCCGCCGCCCGGTGGCGATGCGCGAGGCGGCGGAATGAGCGGCTGGGTATGCGTTGCGGGCCTCGGGCCGGGCGCGGAGGCGCTGGTGACGCCCGAGGTCAGCGCCGCGCTGGATCAGGCCAGCGACGTGGTGGGCTATGTCCCCTATGTGGCCCGCGTGACCCCGCGCCCGGGCCTGACCCTGCACCCGTCCGACAACCGCGTCGAACTGGATCGCGCCCGGGCAGCGCTGGACATGGCCGCCGCCGGGCGGCGCGTCGTCGTGGTCTCCTCGGGCGATCCGGGGGTCTTCGCCATGGCCTCGGCCCTGTTCGAGGCGATCGAGGCCGATCCGCGCCATGTCGGTCTGGATATCCGCATCCTGCCGGGCATCACCGCCATGCTGGCCGCCGCCGCCCGTGCGGGTGCGCCCCTGGGCCATGATTTCTGCGCCATCAACCTGTCGGACAACCTGAAACCCTTCGCCATCGTCGAGCGGCGCTTGCGCCACGCCGCCCGCGCCGATTTCGCCATGGCCTTCTACAACCCTCGCTCGGCCAGCCGCCCGCATCAGTTCGCCCGCGTGCTGGAGATCCTGCGCGAGGAATGCGGACCGGACAGGCTGATCACCTTCGCCCGTGCCGTCTCGACCCCCGACGAGTCGCTGCGCACCGTCACCCTCGGCGAGGCCCGCCCCGAGATGGCCGATATGCGCACCGTCGTCCTGCTGGGAAACGCGCAGACCCGCCGCGTGGGCCGCTGGGTCTATTCCCCGCGCAGGGCCGAGGACGCGGTCTGATGCAGCCAGGCCATCGCCGCCTCGGGTTCGGCCACCGTCCTGCGCGCGGGCAGGGCGGGCCGGTCGATCAGGATCACCGGCAGGCCAAGCCGGCGCGCGGCGACCAGCTTGGCCGCGGCCCCCTCGCCGCCGGCATTCTTGGCGACCAGATGGGTGATGCGGCGGCCGCGCAGCAGCGCCTCGTCGCCGTCGGCCGCGAAGGGACCGCGCGCGATGACCGTTTCCGCATCGGCAAGCGGCAGCGGCCCGTCAGGCGGATCGACGAGGCGCAGAAGGTAGTGGTGCTGCGGCCGGGCGGCGAAGGCGTCGAGATTCTGCCGGCCGATGGCCAGGAACACCCGCGCCGGCGCCTCGGGCAGCGCCGCGACGGCCGCGGCGATATCCGCGACATGGACCCAGCCATCCCCGGGCGCAGCCGTCCATGGCCGGCGTTCCAGTGCCAGAAGCGGCAACCCGGTCGCGGCGCAGGCATCAAGGGCGTTGCGGCTGATCCGGGCGGCAAAGGGATGGGTCGCGTCGATGACATGGGTGATCGCCTGCCCGCGCAGCCAGTCCGCCAGACCTTCGGCCCCGCCAAAGCCGCCCACCCGCGAGGGCAGGGGCTGGGCCGCGGGCGCCGCGGTGCGGCCGGCATAGGAAAACACCGCATCCAGCCCGGCACCGGCCAGAAGCCGGGCCATGCGGCTGGCCTCGGTGGTGCCGCCCAGAAGAAGGATGCGTGTCATGCGTGAACCCTGGCTGACCATCATCGGCATCGGCGAGGATGGCGCGGCCGGGCTGCCGGATGCAAGCCGCGCCACGCTGGATAGGGCCGAGATCGTGTTCGGCGGGCCACGACATCTGCAACTGGCCGGGATCGACACCAGGGGCCAAAGCTGGCCGGTGCCCTTCGACATCGCGCCGGTCCTTGCCTGCCGGGGGCGGCGCGTGGCGGTGCTGGCTTCGGGCGATCCGTTCTGGTTCGGTGCCGGCGGCAGCCTCGCCGCGCATCTGGAACCGGGCGAGTGGAGCGCCCTGCCCGGCCCCGGGGTGTATTCGCTGGCCGCCGCCCGGCTGGGCTGGCGCATCGAGGAGACCGCCTGCCTTGGCCTGCATGCAGCAGCCTTCGCCCGGCTGCGCCCGTGGCTGTCGCGGAACTGCCGGATCATCGCCACCCTGCGCGACGACGCGGCGCCGGCGGCGCTGGCGGCATGGCTGAGGCAACAGGGCATGGGCGCGATGCGGATGGCGGTGCTGGAACGGCTCGGCGGTCCGGCCGAGCGCATCCGCCAGACCCGTGCCGAAGGCTTCACGCTGAACGGGATTGCCGCGCCGGTCGCGGTGGCGCTGTGCGGGGCCGATCTGCCCGGCGGGGCCGGCTTGGCCAATGCGCCGGGGCGGCCCGATGACCTGTTCGCGCATGACGGCCAGATCAGCAAATCGCCGGTCCGCGCGTTGACGCTGGCCGCGCTGGCACCGCGCCGGGGCGAGTTGCTGTGGGATATCGGCGGCGGCTCGGGCGCGGTCTCGGTCGAATGGGGGCTGGCCGGGGGCTGCGCAATCTGCATCGAGCCGCGTGACGACCGGATCGCCAATATCCGCCACAATATCGACGCCTTCGGCCTGTCCGCCTGCGTCGAAGCCATCCATGGAACGGCCCCCGACGCCCTTCGCGGCCTGCGCCGGCCGGATGCCGTCTTCATCGGCGGCGGTGCCGGCACGGCGCTGTTCGAAACACTCTGGCCGGAACTGCCTCGCGGCACGCGACTGGTCGCCAATGCGGTGACGCTGGAAACCGAAAGCCTGCTGGCCGGGCTTCACGCACGGCATGGCGGCCGGCTGATGCGGATCGACCTGGCCGAGGCCGCGCCGCTTGGCCGGATGCGCGGCTGGCAGCCCGCCCGCCCGCTGGTGCAATGGAGCGTGACGCGATGAAGGTCGCCGGCATCGGCTGCCGCGCGGGCGCCCCGCCCGAGGCCCTGCGCGACGCGCTGGCCCGGGCCGAGGCACAGGGCGGCAGGGTTGCGGCACTGGCGACCATCCCGGCCCGCGAGGCCGAGGCCCGCGGACTGAACCGGCCCCTGCATCTGGTCGGGGTGGCGGGCATCGCCACGCCCACGCAATCGCCGCGCATCATGGCCCTGCATGGCACGGGTTCGGTGGCCGAGGCCGCCGCGCTGGCCGCCTGCGGACCCGGCGCCCGCATCACCGTGCCGCGCGTCACCAGTTGCTGCGGGTGCGCCACCGCCGCCATTGCCGAAAGCGAAGGAGCCCCATGACCGTCCATTTCATCGGCGCCGGCCCCGGCGCCGCCGACCTGATCACGCTGCGCGGGCGCGACCTGATCGCGGCCTGCCCGGTCTGTCTCTATGCCGGCTCGCTGGTGCCCGAGGCACTGCTGGCCCACTGCCCGCCCGGCGCGCGGATCGTGAACACCGCGCCGCTGAGCCTCGATCGGATCATCGACGAGATCGCCACGGCCCATGCGGCAGGTCAGGACGTGGCGCGGCTGCATTCGGGCGATCCGTCGGTCTGGTCGGCGATGGGCGAGCAGTTGCGCCGGCTGCGGGCCCTGAACATCCCCTGCGAGGTGACGCCCGGAGTGCCGTCCTTTGCCGCCGCCGCCGCCGCGCTGCAGGCCGAACTGACCCTGCCGGGGCTGGCGCAATCCGTGGTGCTGACCCGCACGCCCGGCCGCGCCTCGGCCATGCCCGAGGGCGAGGCGCTGGCGCATTTCGCCGTCAGCGGCGCCACGCTGGCCATTCATCTGTCGATCCACGCGCTGGACCGGGTGGTGGCGGATCTGCTGCCCTTTTACGGCCCGGATTGCCCGGTCGCGGTGGTCTGGCGGGCAAGCTGGCCCGACCAGCGGCTGATCCGCTCGACGCTGGCGCGGATCGAGGCCGAGGCGCGGGGGATCGACCGCACCGCCCTGATCCTTGTCGGGCCGGCCCTGGCCGCCGAGGGGTTCGAGGACAGCCGCCTCTACGCCGCCGGATACGACCGCCGCTATCGCCCCCTCGGCACCCATCCGAGGTTTCCCGAATGATCCGCCCGCCGATGCCGGGCCTGATGATCTCGGCCCCCGCCTCGGGGACCGGCAAGACCATGCTGATGCTGGGCCTGATGGCGGCGCTCAGGCGGCGCGGCCTGCAGGTGCAGCCCTTCAAGTGCGGTCCCGACTATATCGACCCGGCCTTTCACCTCGCCGCCTCGGGGCGGGCGTCGCTGAACCTCGACACCTGGGCCATGGGCGCGGGCCAGATCGCCGCCCACGCGACCCTGCGGGAGCGTGCCGATCTGGTGCTGGCCGAGGGTTCGATGGGACTTTTCGACGGCGTGGCGAAACCGGGCGAAGCCGGCATCGGCGCCAGCGCCGAGATCGCCACCCTGACCGGCTGGCCGGTGGTGCTGGTCCTCGATGTCTCGGGTCAGGCGCAATCGGCCGCGGCCACGGCGCGCGGCTTTGCCACCCTGCGCCCCGACCTGCCCTTTGCCGGCGTGGTGCTGAACCGCGTGGCCTCGGCCCGGCACGAGGCCCTGATCCGCGAGGGCATGGCCGAAGCCGGGATCGCGGTGCTGGGCTGCCTGCCGCGCCAGGGCAATATCGAATTGCCCGAACGGCATCTGGGGCTGGTCCAGGCCGAGGAAACGCCGGAGCTGACCGCGATCCTGGACCATGCCGGCGCCTTCGTGGCCGCCCATTGCGATCTGGACGCGATCGTCGCGGCGGCGGGGTCGCGCGCCCTGCCCGAGGTCGCGCCGCATGACCCCGTGCCGCCGCCGGGCCAGCGGATCGCGCTGGCCCGCGATGCCGCCTTCAGCTTCGTCTATCCGCATCTGCTGGCCGAATGGCGCCGGCAGGGGGCCACGATCCTGCCCTTCTCGCCGCTGGCCGATCAGACCCCCGACGACAGCGCCGATGCCTGCTGGCTGCCCGGCGGCTATCCCGAACTTCACGCCGGGCGGCTGGCCGCGGCGGCGGGGTTCCGCGACGGGCTGGCCGGCTTTGCCCGGACCCGCCCCGTGCATGGCGAATGCGGCGGCTACATGACACTGGGGGCCGGGCTGGTCGATGCGGGCGGGATGCGGCACCGGATGGCCGGGCTCCTGGGGCTGGAAACCAGCTATCAGAAGCGCCGGATGCATCTGGGCTATCGGCTGGCGCGGCTGGTCGCGGACATGCCCGGCCTTCCGGCGGGGGCGATGCTGCGCGGGCATGAATTCCACTATGCCTCGATCCTGTCGCAGCCCGACGCACCGCTGGCCCGGGTCAGCGACGCCAATGGCGCCGATGTCGCGGAAACCGGCTCTTGCCGCGCCATGCCGGGCGGCGGACAGGTGACGGGAACCTTCTTTCACCTGATCGCAAGGGCACAGCGGCCTTGACCCCGCACCCGCAATCGACTTTAGCTGAAGCCCTGATCGGTGCCCGCACAGACGCCAAGCGTCGGGCTTCATCGGGAATGGGGAAGGGTGGACCCAATTGCGGCGCCCGAAGCCCCAGCCGCCCCCGCGACTGTATGCGGAGAGCGCGCTTCACCAGAGCCACTGGCCCCTGCCGGGCCGGGAAGGCCGAAGCCGCGCCACGACCCGCGAGCCAGGAGACCGGCCGTCAGATCACAGCCAACCGCCGTCGGGTGTGACGGCCACAGGAGACTGACATGCATATCGAACCCGGAATCGTCACCGGCGCGAAAATCGCGCTCAGCCATGCCACCGCCGCCGCTGCGGGGCTTTTCGGCCTGAAGCTGGCCGCGCAATCCATCGGCCAGCGCGGCCTGCTGTCGCTGGTCGCGCGCTCGGCCATGGCGACCACCGCCGTCTTCACCTTCTTCGAGGTCCTGCCGCATTTCCCGGTCGGCGTGTCCGAGGTCCATTTCATCCTCGGCTCGACCCTGTTCCTGATCCTCGGCGCGGCACCCGCGGCCATCGGGCTGGCACTGGGACTGCTGATCCAGGGCCTGTTCTTCGCGCCCTTCGACCTGCCGCAATACGGCATGAACCTGACCACGCTGCTGGTTCCGCTGTTCGCGCTGCGGGCGCTGGCGCAGCGGATCATCGCGCCGGGCACCGCCTATGTCGATCTCACCTATCGGCAGGCGCTGGCGCTGTCGACGGCCTATCAGGGCGGCATCGTCGCCTGGGTGGCCTTCTGGGCGATCTGGGGTCAGGGCTTTGCGGGCATTCAGGGCATCGCCACCTTCGGCATCGCCTATATGATGGTCGTGCTGATCGAGCCGCTGGTCGATCTGGCGGTTCTGGCCGGCGCCAAGTCGCTGCGCGGGCTGAAAGGCAGCGGTCTGGTGACGCCGCGGCTGTTCGCCTGATCCCCTTCGCGCGGGCCGATTGAGGCCCGCGCCCCTGCCTCGAGGTCCTGATGATCGAACTGACCCTGATCGGCATCGGGACCGGCAACCCCGACCACCTGACCCTGCAGGCCATCGCCGCCATGCAGGGTGCCGATCTGATCCTGATCCCGCTGAAAGGCGCGGAAAAGGACGATCTGGCCGGGTTGCGCCGTCGCATCTGCGACCGCCATGCCCGCCCCTCGACCCACATCGCCGAATTTGACCTGCCCCGCCGCGATGCCGGGGATCCCGACTACCGGCATGGCGTGGAACGCTGGCACGATACCATCGCCGAGGCGTGGGAGGCCCGGATCCGCGCCCATCTGCCTGCCCGGTCGGGCCGCGTGGCGCTGCTGGTCTGGGGCGATCCGTCGCTTTACGACAGCACCCTGCGCATTGCCGACCGGCTGGCACGGTGCCTGCCCCTGACCCGCCGGGTCATTCCCGGCATCACCGCGATCCAGGCGCTGTGCGCGGCCCATGCCATTCCTCTGAACCGGATCGGCGCCCCGGTCCAGATCACCACCGGCCGGAACCTGCGCGATCACGGCTGGCCCGAGGGGGCGGATACGGTGGTGGCGATGCTGGACGGCGACTGCGCGTTCCAGACCCTTCCGCCCGAGGGGCTGCAGATCTGGTGGGGCGGCTTCGTCGGGATGGCCGAGGAAATCCTGGACCACGGCCCGCTGGCCGAAGCCGGGCCGCGCATTGTCGAGGCCCGCGCCAGCGCCCGCGCCGCGCATGGCTGGATCATGGACATCTATCTGCTGCGCCGCTGAGACCCGGAACATCCGGCCCCGACCGTGCGTTCCGGCCGGTGTTCCCGTATGTGCTGAAAGGAAATCCGCCATGATGCACCCTCTTGTTCCCGGCCTTGTCCTGGCGCTTGCCGGACCCGCGATCGCCGCATCGCCCCCGGACATGTTCATCGACGACCGGTCGTCGCCGGAACGTGTCGTCACCTCGCTCTATAACGCTATCGACCGCCATGAATATCTGCGGGCATGGAGCTATTTCACCACGGGGAGCGCCCCGTCCTACGGGGAATTCCGTGACGGCTACGCCGATACCGACCGGGTGGAACTGCGGATCGGCGAGACGACCAGCGAAGGCGCGGCGGGTTCGATCCACTCATCGGTTCCGGTCGCGCTGAAGGCCACCGGCACGGATGGCGGGGTGACGGTGTTTCGCGGCTGCTATCGGCTGACGCAGGTGCAACCCGCCGTCCAGGACACGCCGCCGTTCCGGCCGATCCAGATCGACGGCGGCAGCCTTGAGCCCACCACCCAGCCCTTCGAGACCGCGATGGGGGATTGCGACTGAGCCAGGGAACCTGCGTCTAGGAGACGGCAGCGCCGGGGGTCGAGTCCGGGATCAGGATGAATTGCGAGCCAGCCTTGAACCGCTGGAGCCCATGGGTCCAGACATGCTGCGGCCACCATACCTGCATCTGGCCCTCGGCGGGCATGTAGGCGGCAGTGTAAAGCGTTCCGAACCCCGATGAGAAGGCCGTGGAATACAGGGGCGGGCGCAGGAAGACGCTGATAAAGCGATCCTGCGTCTCGGGATGCATGGTCAGCCGGTTCAGCAGGAACCGCTCGCGCTCGACCGTGGCGGTAAAGCGGGCATGGCTGGACCATTCCACCCGCTCCTGATGGTTGGTCGCCACCGGCACATGGGCGATCACCGCCGGCCGGTCCGGGGTCAGGTAGGCGGTGAAATAGCGGCGCTGCCGGTCCAGGACGGTGACGTTATAACTCATGTGGCAGGGGATGCGGCGCAGGGCGGCGGCGGCCTCGTCCAGCGTCTCGCAGGTCTGCAGGATATAGCGCAGGATCAGCGGGATGCCGAAGCCCTCGCCGACCTCGCGCCGGCCGCCGAAGGTCAGCGACAGGGCCAGCCCGGCATCGTTCATGCCGTCGATCAGCCCGAACATGCCATCGCTCATGCCGATGACCCGACGGCCCTGCCAGCGGGTGCGCAGCAGGATCGCATCGAAGGCCCGGGGGCTGTAGTCGTAATTGCGCACCAGCAGCGGCTGGTCGCCCTGCCAGATGGCCTGGCTGCAGCCCGAAAGATAGCGCGGCGGACAGTAGAAACTGAGAAACCGCGCCGCGCTGTCGCTGCCGCCGGCCAGTTCGCAAAGCTCTTCGTAAAGCGGCAGGATTTCGGGCATGTGCCGTTTCAGCGCCAGCCGGCATTCGCGATAGGTGGGGCGCCCGGACACGCCTTCCGACGCCCACCAGCGCCGGTAGAAGGGCCAGAAACCGGCAAACAGCCCGGCCCAGATGGGGCCGGGCTCGTCCTCGCTGATCGCCCTGAAATGCAGCGACATGCCGGATCGCCGCTACATGATCTTGAAGGCGGGCGATTCCATCGCCTGGGCGGCGGGCAGCGGGCGGGCGGAAAAGGCGCTCTTGATCCCGTGGATCCATTTCTGCGCCCGTTCGGTCAGCTGGAAACTGCTGGTCATCGAGCGCCCGCGCGTCACCAGGATGCCCAGATCCGCGCCCTCGTAGCGATAGTCGCCAAGACCCGAGATGCGCAGGAAGAACGCCTCGTTCTCGCTTTCCACCGCGCGGCGGTGATAGTCGAAGCGGTCGAACACCACGCGCCCGTCCTCGAGCATCTTGTAGATGCCGCTTTGCGGGGCCTCGGTGATGATGTCGACATTGTCCTCGGTATGCTTGATGACCATCTGCGACCAGCTGTCGATCATGTCGGGATCGGCCCAGCGGTCGTTCAGTTCCTCGACCTCCAGCTTGAAGGGCTTCTTCGAGAAGGCCAGCAGGTGGAACAGGAACAGCGGCGCATCGGCATGGGCGAAGGCGGCGTGGTTGGTCATCGAACTGGCGCCGGTGATGCGCGGGTTCAACTCGCCCAGCCACAGGTCGCCGGTCTTCTTGTCGATCAGGAAATCCAGCTCGAAATAGCCGCGATAGCCTTCCTTGCGCAGCTGCTCGCCGAACTTGAAGGTCAGCTCGCGCGCCTTCTGGCGGACGGCGGGCGGGAAGGAGGTCGCAAAGATCTCGTTGCCGCACCAGCCGCCGCGATAGGGGGTCAGATCCTTGAAGCCGACCAATTCGGTCATCAGCGGGCCGACGATGGTGCCCTCCTGCGTCACGCAGGCCTCGATGGCCGAGCCGCGGCAGTTGATCCGCTTCATGATCTTGATCTCGCCCTGGCCGACGATCTCGTGCTCGTGCTTGCGGAAATCGGCCTCGGACTTGATGAAGAAGGTGGTGTGGCCGCTGTCGCCGAAGGCGGATTGCAGCACCAGGTCATGGCCCAGCCCGGCCTTGTCGCAGATCTTCTTCAGATGGGCGTAGTCCTTGACCTCGGACAGGGTGTTGGGAACCGAGGGCACGCCGGCCTTGTTGCCGATGCGGACCGTCTCGATCTTGTTGTCGCAGTGTTCGCGCAGCTTGGCCTTGGGGAACCAGACCTCGCCGCCCAGCTCCTTGACCAGCTGTTCGGTCTTTTCGTCGAACATCAGGAAGACGAATTTCGGCTTGCCGCCGCGCCGCTTGACGAGGTCGATGACCTCCTTGTGCTGCAACAGGTAGTTGTTGATGTCCTCGATCGACTGGAATTCCTCATGCGGCAGTTCCGAGGGCACGAAGACGTTGGGGTGACGGCCGTCAAAGCAGTCCATATAGCAGATATACTTGAAGTTCTTCACCCATTCGTCGATGCCGAGCAGGTTGAAGTTCGTCGCCGACACGAAATAGATCGGATCGGTGTTGGTGTGGAAATACCTCCGGATCTCGGAGATACTGTGCAGTGTCTTTTTCGGCATGGTCGATCTCCCCCTGTTACGACGCAGCTTATCGTTATGGTTGTCGAAATGCTGTCACGCCGATGACGCTACGGCAAGACCGCATTCGACACGGCGCATGGCCCCTCCACGGCCCGCACCGCCCCGGGACCGTAAGGTCCCGGGTCCGGTTTTCGACTGATGGAAACCTATTCGGACCCATGCGCCACGCTGGTCAGCGGCAGGGTCAGGCTGGCAGGTGTCGCCTCCGCAGGCGCGTGATGATGGCTGGGCGGTTCGGTCGACAGCATGCTGCGCGGATCGGCCATCTGCAGCCCGGCGGGCGAGCCCTGCACCGGCGTCCGCAGCGGTCCCAGCTTCTGCAGATAGGCGTCGGTGCCGCTGCTGCGGTCATAGACCGAGAAATCGACGCTGCGGTCGCGGAAGCTTTTCAGCACCTGCCCCAGACCCTTCAGGCCGGTCTCGCGCTGGCGGCGCACCTGATCGAGATCGACCTCGATCGGGAAGATATCCTCCTGCCCCGCCGACTGGTGCAGCACCGTGGCCGAGGGATCGATCACCAGCGAGCGGCCGACACCGCCGGCGCTGAGACCGTTCACGTCGAAGACATAGCACTGGAACTGCGCGGCCGTTGCGCGCGCGATGGCCAGTTCGGCATCGCGGTCGGTGGTGCCGGTCAGGACCGGATGCAGGAGCACCTCGACGCCCTGGCTGGTCAGCTGCCGGGTGGTTTCCGGAAACCAGATGTCATAGCAGATCGACAACCCGAAGCGCCCCACATCGGGCACGTCGAAGACGCAGAACTCGGTCCCGGCATCGACACCCTCCTCATAGGGGCGGAACGGGAACATCTTCGAGTATTTCGCAACGATCTGCCCCTCGGGGTCGATCACGACCGAGGTGTTCAGAACCCGCCCGTCCTCGGTCCGCTCGAACATCGAGCCGGGGATCAGCCAGATCCGGTGCTGGCGGGCCTTGTCCTGAAACTGCTGCAAGGTGTCGTTCGGGAAAGGCTGGGCAAATTTGTGCAGCGGCCCGTAGGGGGCAAGTTCGCTGAACAGCGCCATCTGCGTCCAGGGAAAGCGCGCCATCAGGATATCGACGCGATGCAGCATCGCCTCGACATTCGACTGCAACGCCGAAACATGCATCTGGATTCCGGCAATCGCGAAAGGTGTCATTCTGTATTCCTGCTTCTCACCCGGCCGGGTCCGCGGCGAATCGCCCGCCCGGCCGTCGGCGAGTATCCTATGTGCCGCCGCGGATTTGCAACGCGACCCGTGTCTGCCGGGCAGCGGACACGGGCCTTCGGTTCAGGCGGCGTCCTTGAGCGCGACCTCGCGGGCCGCGCGCAGGGATTCACCCAGAATGTCCAGCGCCTCGGCGAAGACCTCGTCCTCGATGGTGATCGGCGACAGGAAGCGGATCACGTTGCCGTAGACGCCGCAGGTCAGCAGGATCAGGCCACGCTTCAGCGCCTCGTCGCGGACCGCATTGGCCAGTGCCGGCAGCGGCGTGCCGTCGGCGTCGATGAACTCGGCCGCGACCATGAAGCCGGGGCCGCGGATATCGGCCATTTCGGGAACTTCGTTCTGCAGTGCTGAAAGACGCGATTTCAACTGGCCGCCCAGCTTTTCGGCGCGTTCGCACAGGCCCTCGTCGCGGATCACGTCCAGCACGGCCAGTGCTGCGGCGATGCCCAGCGGGTTGCCGCCATAGGTGCCGCCCAGACCGCCGGCCTGCGGCGCGTCCATCACCTCGGCCCGGCCGACGACCGCCGACAGCGGATAGCCACCGGCAAGGCTTTTCGCCATCGTGATCAGATCCGGCGCGACGTCGAAATGATCCATCGCGAACAGCTTGCCGGTGCGGGCAAAGCCGGTCTGGACCTCATCCGCGATCAGCAGGATGCCGTGACGGTCGCAAATCTCGCGCAGCCCGCGCACCAGTTCGGCCGGAGCGGGATAGAAGCCGCCCTCGCCCTGCACCGGCTCGAAGATGATCGCGGCGACACGGGCCGGATCGACGTCGGACTTGAACAGCGCCTCGATCGCGGCCAGTGAATCGGCGGCGGTGATGCCATGCGCCTCGGCCGGGAAGGGAACGTGCCAGACATCGGCGGGCATCGGCCCGAAACCGGCCTTGTAGGGCTGCACCTTGCCGGTCAGCGCCATGCCCATGAAGGTCCGGCCGTGGAAGCCGCCCGAGAAGGCGATGACGGCCTGACGCCTGGTATGGGCGCGGGCGATCTTGATCGCGTTCTCGACCGCCTCGGCGCCGGTGGTGACGAACAGGGCCTTCTTGGCGAAATCGCCGGGCGCGGCAGCGTTCAGCTTTTCCGCCAGTTCGACATAGTTCTCATAGGGCGCGACCTGATGGCAGGTATGCGAGAAATGATCGATCTGCGCCTTCACCGCCTCGGTCACGCGCGGATGGCCGTGGCCGGTATTCACCACCGCGATGCCGGCAGCGAAGTCGATGAAGCGCTTGCCCTCGCTGTCCCACAGCTCGGCATTCTTGGCCCGGGTCGCGAAGAGAGGGGTGGTGACGCCCACCCCGCGCGAGATGGCGGCGGCGCGGCGGGCGGAAAGTTCTGCATTGGTCATGGCGTGAGTCCTCAAACTGTGCTTAATATATTAACCGAAGTGATCTTTGCTGCAAGACGATTCAGCGACGGGCGATGAAAGTCGGGCTTTTCCCGCCGACGGGCCCGGGCTAGGGAAGAAGGACAGACGGAAAACGGCATGACCGACACGGAATTCGACATCGGCGGGCGGCTGCGCGGCCTGCGTCAGACCCGCAAATTGTCGCAACGACAGCTGGCCGCGCGGGCGGGGGTGACCAACGGCCTGATCTCGATGATCGAGCAGAACAAGATCAGCCCCTCGGTCGCCAACCTGAAGAAGATCCTCGACGGGCTTTCGACCAGCATGGTGGATTTCTTCCTCGAGGCCGCCGAAGAGCCCAAGACCTTCTGGCGCCATGACGAACTGCCCGAGATCCGCTCGACCGTGCATCACGGCCCCGAGGCGACGCAGGCCAAGCTGTCGCTGCTGCGGGTCGGGCGGGCCGAGCGCAACAACCTGATGCTGCTGCATGAAACCTACGACCCGGGCGCCGATACCGGCCCCACGCTCTATGCGCACGAGGCCGAGGAGGCCGGCATCGTCATCGAGGGCGAGATCGAGATCACGGTCGGCGACGAGGTGTCACGACTTGGCCCGGGCGACGCCTATATCTTCGACAGCCGCCGGCCGCACCGCTTCCGCAATCCCGGGCCATCCCGCTGCATCATCGTCAGCGCCTGCACGCCGCCGACCTTCTGACCGCCGCCCCGTGCCGCGCGCCTAACCGGGCGCCGGGCCGCGTGCGGGGTAGCGTCCCTCGATCGCGATGATGAAGCTGAGACAGAGCGCGGGCGGCATGTTCTCGTGCGGCAGACCTTCCCCGGCAACCGCGATGCTTGCGGCGGCCAGCATCTCCGGCGGCTCGGGCGGTCGGGCCTTGCGGGCATAGCATTCGCCCCGGGCCAGCATCGCCCCGCCCGGACGATCGGCATCGGCGGGCCGGTCCGTCGCCAGCAGGTCATGGCCATGCGCCGGCATCTCGGACAGGCCAAGGGCGATCGTCTCGGCCCCCAGAACCTCGCCCTGGCGGCGCGGCGTCAGCCCCGGCCCCGCGCCGGCATGCAGCGGGACGCGGCCACGCAGATCGGGCAGCGCGAAGGTGGTTTGCCCGTCTCCGCCATAGGCCGTGCCGAGAAGGCTGAACAATTGCGGGTAGCGGTCGATGGGCAGTGTCTGACCATCGCACAGCGCCCAGCCGCGGGGCGCAAAGGTGCCCGCAAACAGGATGATCTGGCCGACGAGGGGTTCCATCCGATTGCTCCGATTGCGGGCCAGGGCGGGACGCGATGGATCCGCAAGGATGCGGGCCTCATCTCTGGCTAACGCCAGAGCCCCGGCCGTTCTGTGTCCGAGATCACAGAACTCCGCGCGACCGGTTGTTATAGTCCCGTCGAACCCGGCCTTGATCGCGGCAGAAGCCGCACGGCTTTCGAAGATGAAACAGGTTCACGGTAACGACGGGCCGAGGCTGCGGCCAGTCCTTTAAAAGGTACTCGAGGCCCACTTGTTCTTCCTGGGGTGTGGGTCGGGTGGGCGGCAGTCGGCAGGCTGCCGCCCGTCTCCGTCATGGGACGCGGGGAACGGCCCCGATCGTCGCGCCAACGGTTCGCACTTCCCAAAAGCGGCAACTCTGGTTCATACTGAACAAATGGGTACGGAAATTCGGCAGCGCCCGGACAGCCGCGAGGTCGACGTGTCATCATCACGCCAGAAGGTCGCCGTCATCGGAGGCGGGGTAGGCGCGATCACCGCCGCCTATGCGATCACCCAACTGCCCGACTGGCAGGACCGTTACGAGATCACGCTCTACCAGATGGGCTGGCGGCTGGGCGGCAAGGGCGCCAGCGGTCGCAATGCCCGCGCGGGCGAGCGCATCGAGGAACACGGGCTGCACATCTGGGCCGGCTTCTACGACAACGCCTTCCGGCTGATGCGCGACTGCTATGAGGGGCTGGTCCGCGCCGGGTTGCGCGATCCCGGTGCGCCGCTGGGCACGCTGGAAAAGGCCTTCCACGGGCTTGACCACTTCCTTCTGGCCGAGGATGTGCCGCAGCCCGACGGCAGTTCCGCGCTGCACCCCTGGCGGATCGACTTCGAGCCGAACCAGCAAACACCGGGCAGCGGTGGCGTCATCCCCTCGCCCTACACGCTGTTCAGGATGCTGCTGGCGCGCCTTGCCGACCTGCTGGGCGCTCATGGCGGCCTGGCCCTGACCGCACAGGAACTGCCGCCACGCTTTCAGCCCGGCTTTCGCACCCGCAACCTGCCGCTCAGTGCGCCCTCGCCGCTTCACGCGCTGCGGGCCTATGCCGACACACTGCCCGAGGACGCCCGCCGGCACGGCCGCAGCGAACGCGCCGAACTGGCCGCGCTGGTCGCCCATGCGCAGGACTGGCATGGCGGCGTCCTGCAACGGCTGCCCGACAGCGATACCGCGCGCCGGGTCCATTACCTCATCAGCCTGTCACTGGCCTTCTGCCGCGGCGCCATCGCCGAAGGCTGCTTTCTCGACGGTTTCGACGCCATCGATGACCGGGAAATCAGCGACTGGCTGCTGCATTACGGCGCCGCGCAGGATGCGGTCTATTCGGCGGTGTTCCGGGGCTGCTATGACTATGTCTTCGGCTATCCGGGCGGGATCACCGACCATCGCAGCGTCGGCGCGGGCACCGCGATCCGCGGCCTGCTGCGTCTGGCCTTCTGCTACAAGGGGTCGCTGTTCTTCAAGATGCAGGCCGGCATGGGCGACACGATCTTCGCGCCCTATTATCAGCTGCTGCGGCATCGCGGGGTGGGTTTTCGCTTTTTCAACGCCGCGACCCGTCTGGTCCTGGATCAGGAAGGCGGCGGCATCGCCGCCATCGAGATGGTCGAGCAGGCCGCGGTCAGGAATGGCGACTACCAGCCGCTGCGCGAGGTGGCCGGGCTGCCCTGCTGGCCGTCGGAACCGCTGTGGGACCAGATCGGGGGCTTTCTCGACCCGGATTTCGAATGCGAAAGGACCCCGCCGCGCGGTCGCGCCTATCGGCTGGAACGCGGGCGCGATTTCGATCAGGTGATCCTCGGCGCCTCGCTGGGCTCGATGCCCTATCTGGCGCCAGAGCTTTGCGCCGCCTCGCCGCGCTGGCGGGCGATGCTGGACAGGGTGCAGACCGTGGCCACCCACGCCGCGCAGTTCTGGGTGGACAGGACGCCGGAGCAACTGGGCTGGAACGATCTGGTCGCCGCGCACAATTCCGGACCGCAGACCGATCTTCAGACCGTCATCACCGCCTTCGCCGAGCCGCTGGATACCTGGGCCGACATGAGCGACCTGCTGGTCCGCGAGACATGGCCCGATCCCGGCCCGGCCTCGATCGCCTATTTCTGCAGCCCCTGCCGCGATGCCGGCGCCGATCCGGGGACGATGCAGCAGCGCACGCGCGACTGGGCCGACAGCCAGCTGGTGCGGATGTGGCCCGGCGCGCTGAAGGACGGGCGCTTCGATGCCGGCATCCTGCACGCCATCGGCGGCGGCGATGACGAGACGCGCTTTGCGGCACAGTATTTCCGCGAGAATTTCTTTGGCTCGGAACGCTATGTGCTGTCGGTGCCCGACAGTGTGCAATACCGGCTGCCGCCCGACGGGTCGGGCTTCGACAACCTCTATCTGGCCGGCGACTGGACCCGCTGCGGCATCAATGCCGGCTGTGTCGAGGCGGCGACGATCTCGGGGCTGGCGGCGGCGCGGGGGTTGACCGGCGCCGAGATCGAGATCGTGGGCGAGGGCGATCTGGCCCCCGACGATGGACCGGGCGATGCCGTGCGGCTGGCCAGCCCCTATGCCCAGACCGCGCCATGGCCGCTGACGCCGCTTTACGGCACCGGCAGCATCGACGGCTTCTTCAGCTTCCACGCCGTCGAGGCCGCCGCACTGGAAGCGGTGCTGCCCGATGGCATGTATCTGCTGCCGCAGGGGCTGACACCCGCCGGAACCCATCCGGTGGCGGTGCTGGCCAACCAGCAGATCGGCGTGCGCATGTCGATCCTGCCCCGGCTGCTGGGCTATCGGAACTATTTCGAGGCCATCGTGGCAATCAACTGGGTCGGTATCGAGGGGCAGGACGGTATCTTCAGCTATCTGCCCAATCTCTATCTCGACAATCGCGCCGCCCAATGGGCCGGCATCTGGATGTATGGCTTCAACAAGCGCATGGGCCGGCTGTCGATGGGTCAAAGCGCCTATGACGTCGCCTCGCCCGAGGGCAGGCCGATCTGGTCGGGACGCTATCGGCAGCCCGGCTTTTCGCGCCCGCTGATGGAGTCGCCCGAATGCGCGGCGGTCGAGGCGCTGTGCCAACAGGTCGTGGTCAGCCGCAGCCGGTTCGGCGGCTGGCACTACTCGGCCTTCGACTTCAACCTGACCTCGGCCCGCATCGCCCCGGTTGCCGCGCGGATCGAGGTCAGCGACCCGACGCTGGCAAATCTGCCCGCCGGAGAAATGTCGGCCCGCCCGCTGGTTATGGGAGATAGCGTGGGCGCCACCCGCCAGCAGGGTCTGCCCGGCGCCTTTCGCATCTGGACCAGTTGGACACTGTCAAATCCGTTCGACAGCCGCCGTCTTGCGGTGCTAGAGGCTGAACGAGCGCGCCTGCCTTGACCCGCAGGTTGCCGGAGGATCCATGCCACAACTCGCCACACGAAACGTCATCGGCCAGGACGGCGAGCGCCGCCAGGTCACGGCGCTGTTCGTCGATATGGCCGGCTTCAGCGAATTTGCCAGCACGGCGGACGCCGAGGATCTGCGGGACTGGCTTGACGGATTCTACGGTCAGGGGCGCGAGATCGTCGAGGCGGGCGGCGGCGAGGTCACCGAATATCTCGGCGACGGCATCGTTGCGGTCTTCGGTCTGGCCCGGGCCGAGGAACATGCCGCCCGCCGTGCGGTCGAGGCGGCGCGCAGCATCGTCACCCTGCCCGGCCTTGTCCGTCCCGATGGCCAGGCGGTGGCATTGCGGGCGGGCGTTGCCACCGGCGAGGTCGCCACGCGCCCGCCGGGCCGGGGCGGAGGGTCATTGCCGCGCATGACCGGCATGGTCACCACCCTGGCCCAGCGCCTGCAATCCGCGGCCCTGCCCGGCGAAGTGCTGATCGCCCCCGAGACCCGCGACCTGCTGCGCGGCGCCCTGTCGCTGTCAGCCCGGCCCGGCACAATGCTGAAGGGCTTCGGGGTTCTGACCGTCTACCGGGTCGAGCCGGACATGGCGACAGGCGCGGGACCGCACCCCTCGCAGGCCGGGCGTCCCTTCATCGGCCGCCTGTCCCAGCGCGGCCGCATCCTCGCGGCGACGGATCGCCCCTGCCTGTTGGTCGGCCCCGCCGGCATCGGCAAAAGCACGCTGGCCGGCACATTCATGCCCGCAGACCGGCCTCATGCGGTATTTCAGGCCGACGCGCTCAGCAGCGGCGAAGGCTATGCCCCTTTCCGGCAATGGCTGCGCGCCCTTTCGGGCGACGGGTCGCCCACGGTCGAAACCCTGACGCGGCGCTTCAAGGGGCTGGACGGGGACGGCATTCTGGGCCTTGCCCTTGTTCTGGGTCTGCCCGAAGGCGGCGCCCTGCTGACCCGCCTTGCCAGCAACGCCCTGCGCGACCGGATCGAGGCCAGCCTCTGCCACGCCATCCGGGCCGAGGTCCCGAAGGGCGTGCTGCTATTCGAGGATCTGCACTGGCTGGACAGCGCCAGCTTCGGCGTGTTGCGGCAACTGATGCAGGATCTGGAACCGGAACGCCACCGGCTGCTGATGACCAGCCGCGAGACGATCAAGATCCACCGCCACCTGTCCGGCCTGCCGCTTGAGATCATCGGCCTCGACGCCTTTGCACCGGCCGAATCGCGCGCCTATCTGGACGCTTTCGGAACCGCGGAACTGGATCAGGCCACCCGCGACGACCTGATCCGCCATGCCGGCGGAGTGCCGCTGTTTCTGGAGCAGCTTGTCCGCCATGCCGGGCGCCGGAACCCGGCAGCGGGCGAAATCCCGGCAACGCTGAGCGATCTCTTGACCGAACGGATCGACGCGGCAGGCGCGGCGCGGCCGGTCCTGTTGCAGGCCTCGGTGCTGGGACGCAGCTTCCCGCAACGCCTGCTTGAGGAATTGGCCGCCCCTCAGCCCGATATCCCGCAGATGCTGAAACGGGCGGTTGCGGCCGATATTCTGCAGCCAGCCGGTCCCGGCCGCTGGAGCTTCAGTCACGCGCTGCTGCAGCGCGCCGCCTATCGCCAGCTTCTGCGCGGCACCCGCGAGGCGCTTCACGCGCGGGTGGCCGAACTGTTGCAGGGGCGCTGCGCCGATCTGCCCGAGGCCGGGCCCGCGCTGCTGGCCAGCCATCAGTGCCGGGCGCAGCTGCACCTGCCGGCCGCCGGCAGCTATCTTCAGGCCAGCCGGCAGGCCCTGCTGCACGGCGCACTGGCCGATGCCGAAGAGCATGCCCGCGCGGCACTGACCATGTGCGCGCAGGCCGGTGACCTTCCCGGCGCGACCCAGCTTGAAATTGCCGCCCAGACCGCACTGGGTTCCATCCTGATGCAGTCGCAGGGCTATGCCTCGGCACCGGTCCGCACCGCGTTTGCCGAGGTTCTGCGCCTCGCCAGCGAGGACAGTTCCGATGCCGGCAACGGCGCGGCGCTGTTTGGCAGCTATTCCCATGCGATCATCGCCGGAAACCGGGAGGCGGCTGACGATCTGGCCCGGCTGCTGGACGACGCCGCCAGAGCCGCCGAAACGAGGCTGCTGCCGGATCGCGTCGAGATCAGGCTCGCGGCCGAGGCGGCGGCGAATTGCGGCTGTTTCTACGCCGGCGAGTTTCGCGACCAGTTCGCCCGCATCGCCCGCATCCGGGCTCTCTATGACCTCCGCCGGCACGCACCGATGATCACGCAATACGGCATGGACATCTTCGCCGCGGCCCAGATGTTCGAGGTGCCGGCCCGCGTCTTCTGTGGCGAAACCGCCCAGCTGACCGCGCTGATCGAGGAAACCGACGCGCATCAGGCGGCCCTGAACATCCCGCTGATGCAGCCCTATGCGCTGATCTGGGGCAGCGTGCCGCTGCATGCCGCCGGCCGCACCGAAGAGGCGCTGGCGCGGCTGCGGCGCGGCATCTCGGTCGCGGCCGAGCAGGGCGCCGGCTTCTGGGGGCTGATCGGCACCTGCTGGCATCACGTCATCGACCCCTCGCGCAGCGACAACCCCGAGGGCCGCGCCGTCTTCCGCCACGCCATCGACATGCTGCGCGGCATCGGCGCATTGATCGGCCTGCCCTATTTCACCGCCCATTACGCCGCCGCCCTTGCCCGTGCGGGCGAAGTGCCGGAGGCCTTCGCCCTGTCCCGCGCCGCCGTCGAGGAAGGCGCGGCATCACGGCTGCTGTGCTGGCAGGCCGAAACCCTGCGCCTGCATGCCGATATCGCCCGGCGTCTCGGCCAAGCCGAAGATGCGGCGCGAGGGCTGGCCGAGGCGGTGGCGCTTGCGGACGGACAGGGTGCGCGGCTGTGGCAGCTGCGCGCGGCACTGGATCTGTCCGCGATCCCCGGTGACGACGGCGCATCTCTGGCCGCTGCCCGCAGCCATTTCCCCGAGGATGCCTCGCTGCCCGAGCTTCGGGGGCATCGTGTCGTGCTGGCCGGATAGCGCATGAGCGGCAGGATACTGGACCATGACCTGCCGCTGCTTGCCGGGCTGACCGAGGCGGACCTGAGCGGCCTTGGCATCCGCCACCATCTTGCGCGGCTGTCCGCATGGGAAACGCTGTTCGACCAGAGCGACACCAGCCGCGATGTCTGTTTCCTGATTTCCGGCGCGCTGATGGCGATCCACTGGACCGAGGACGGGCGCGAGATCATCTTCAGCCGGTTCCAGCCGGGCGATCATTTCGGCGAACTGGCCGCGCTGGACGGGGGCAGCCGGTCGCTGGCCGTGGTGGCGCGTGAAGCCTCGCAGGTTCTGGTGCTGGAACGCGACTCCTTCCTGCGGCTGGTCGATCGCCAGCCACTGGTGCGCGACCGCCTGCTGGCCGCGATGGTCGCCCGGATCCGCCTGCTGACGCGGCGCAACCTCGATCTGGTGACACAAAGCGTCGAACAGCGGGTCCGCGCCTACCTTGTCTCGACCTTCTTCGAGCATGGCTGCCTGCACCCGGGCGGCGTCATCGAGGACATGCCGACCCATTCCGAGATTGCCGCCAGCATCGGCGCCAACCGCGAGATCGTCAGCCGCTCGCTGTCGCAATTGCGCCGCGCCGGGCTGATCCGCACCGGACGGCGCAAGATCGAACTGCTGGATCCGGGGCAACTGGCGGGCTAGACCGTCGTCGGCCACGGCCGGGCACATGCTTGATCTGCCGTGCAAAGGCCAATAGGCAGCCGGCAGCTTATTCCGAGGGCATCATGGCCAATAACGACTTCGAAGCGCGCCATCTCGAAACGCTCGACCGCGATCTGGGGCGGTTCTCGTCGCTTGAACTGGGAACGGCCAGCCTGTCCCGCCCGCTGGTCGGACCCGGCCTCGCCTTCACCTTCATCCTGCTGGCCGCGCTGGCCGCCGCGCTTCTTCTGGGCTTTTCCGGCAACGGGCCGATCGTCGTGGTCGCGGCCGCCTTCGGGGCCTATATGGCGCTGAATATCGGCGCCAATGACGTGGCCAACAACATGGGTCCGGCGGTCGGGGCAAATGCGCTGACCATGGGCGGCGCCATCCTGATCGCCGCCATCTTTGAAAGCGCGGGCGCGCTGATCGCGGGGGGCGACGTGGTCTCGACCATCTCGAAGGGGATCATCGCGCCCGAAAGCATCGGGGCGCCGAAGACCTTTCTCTGGGCGATGATGGCGGCGCTGCTGGCCTCGGCGCTATGGGTCAATCTGGCGACCTGGATCGGGGCGCCGGTCTCGACCACACATTCGGTCGTCGGCGGGGTGATGGGGGCGGGCATCGCCGCCGCCGGGCTTGCCTCGGTCAACTGGCCGACGATGGGGGCGATCGCGGCAAGCTGGGTGATCTCGCCCTTGCTGGGCGGGCTGATCGCCGCCGGGTTCTTGTGGTTCATCAAGGCGCGGATCGTCTATCAGCCCGACAAGATCGCCGCCGCGCGCCGCTGGGTGCCGGTGCTGGTCGGCATCCTGGCCGGCGCCTTCGCCACCTATCTGGCGCTGAAGGGGCTGAAGCATCTGGTCGAGATCTCGTTCGGCGCGGCGCTTGGCCTCGGGTTGGCGGCGGGGATCCTGGTCTGGCTGGTGATGATCCCGGTGATCCGGCGTCAGTCGGCGGGGCTGGAAAATCGCAGCAAGTCGCTGAAGATCCTGTTCGGCATCCCGCTGGTGGTGTCGGCGGCGCTGCTCAGCTTTGCCCATGGCGCCAACGATGTCGCCAATGCGGTCGGGCCGCTGGCCGCCATCGTTCAGGCGGCGCAGTCCGGCGCTGTCGCATCCTCGGTCAGCATTCCGGTCTGGGTCATGCTGATCGGGGCGTTCGGCATCTCGTTCGGGCTGTTCCTGTTCGGCCCCAAGCTGATCCGCATGGTCGGCAGCCAGATCACCAAGCTGAACCCGATGCGCGCCTTCTGCGTCGCGCTGTCAGCGGCGATCACGGTGATCCTGGCAAGCTGGCTCGGCCTGCCGGTCAGCTCGACCCATATAGCCGTCGGCGCGATCTTCGGGGTCGGCTTCTTCCGCGAATGGGACGCCGAGCGCCGGCTGCGGCTGGCGCATGTGGCAAGGCCGGACGTGCCGCGCATCTCGCCCGACGAGCGTGGCCGGCGCAAGCTGGTGCGCCGGTCCCATGTCATGACCATCGTGGCGGCCTGGATCGTCACCGTTCCCGCCGCGGCGCTGCTGTCGGCGCTGATCTTCCTCGCTATCCGCCTGATGATGGGCTGAGCGCCGCGCGCCCGGCCGCCAGATCGAACTGCCGCTGCCTTTCGCGGAAACGGGCGCGGTCGGCCTCGTCATATTCGCCGGCGCAGCGGTGGCAGCACACGCCCTCCTCGTATTCCGGCCGCGCCCGGTCCTCGGGCGCCAGCGGGCGGCGGCAGGCGTGGCACAGCCCGTGCCGGCCCTGCGCCAGCCCGTGGCCGAGGCTGACGCGCTGATCGAAGACAAAGCACTCGCCCTGCCAGAGGCTGTCTTCCTCGGGGACATCCTCAAGATATTTCAGAATCCCGCCCCTGAGGTGGAACACCTCCTCGACACCCTGCGACAACAGGTAATTGGTCGATTTCTCGCAGCGGATGCCGCCGGTGCAGAACATGGCGATGCGCTTGTTGTGAAAGCGATGCGCATTCGCCTGCCACCAGGCCGGAAAATCGCGGAAGCTGCCGGTGCCCGGATCGACGGCGCCCCGGAAGGTGCCGATCCCGACCTCGTAATCGTTGCGGGTGTCGATCACCGCCACATCCGGCGCGCTGATCAGCGCGTTCCAGTCTGCGGGCTCGACATAGCGGCCGACGGCGGCGGTCGGGTCCACATCCGGCTGACCCATGGTCACGATCTCGCGCTTGAGGCGTACCTTCATGCGGCCGAAGGGCATGGTCGCGGCCGTGCTTTCCTTCCAGTCCAGCCCGGCGCAGCCCGGCAGGGCGCGGAGATGGGCCAGAACCGCGTCAATGCCGGCCCGGCTGCCGGCAATGGTGCCGTTGATCCCCTCGCGCGCCAGCAGCAGCGTGCCCCGGACACCCTGCCCGCAGGCCAGTCTGGCCAGCGCCGGCTTCAGCGCGGCGGGGTCGTCGAAACGGGTGAAGTGATAGAGGGCGGCGACGATCAGCATGGGCGCGGCATAGGACAGCCGCGCCCGCTCTGGCAAGCCTCAGAAGGTCAGGCCCATGGCGATTCCGCCAAGAACATAGCAGACCAGCGTGATCAGGATGATGCCGACGATGTTCAGCACCAGCCCGCCGCGCGCCATCTGCGCGATGGTGACCTTGCCGGTCCCGAAGACGATGGCATTGGGCGGCGTGCCGACCGGCAGCATGAAGGCGCAGGTCGCGGCGAAGGCCGCCGGGATCAGCAGGCTCATCGCATCGGCCCCGATGCCCAGTGCCACCCCGCCGAGGATCGGGATGAAGGTCGCCGCCGTGGCCGTGTTCGAGGTGATCTCGGTCAGGAACAGGATGATCGTGACCACCGCCGCCACCAGCATGACCGGCGGCAGCACCCCAAGCCCGGTGACCTGCTGGCCGAACCAGCTGTCCAGACCCGAGGCCGCGACCGCCGAAGCCAGGCTGAGGCCGCCGCCGAACAGCAGCAGCACACCCCAGGGCAGCCCGTCCTCGGCATCCTTCCAGTCCAGCACCATCTTGGTCCGGCCCTCACCCGGCAGGATGAACATGACCAGGCCCGCGGCGATGGCGATGGCGGTGTCGTCCAGACCTCCCAAAGCATCGATGCCCAGGAGGCTGGACAGCAGCCCCGGCACCACCCACAGGAAGGCGGCACCGAGGAAGACATACATCACCATCCGCTCGCCCTGGCTCAGCGGACCAAGCTCGGCAAGCTGGTCCTCGATCATCTGCTGGCCGCCCGGAATCTCGGGCAGGTCAAAACGATAGAGGACCCGCGTCAGCAGGAACCAGGCGATGAAGATGAAGCCGAAGGCCAGCGGGATGCCGAGGATCATCCATTCCAGAAAGCCCACCTCGCGGCCCAGCTCGTCGGCGGCATAGCCCGCGACGATGGCGTTGGGCGGGCTGCCCAGCAGCGTGCCCAGCCCGCCCATCGACGCCGCCCAGGCGATGGACAGCACAAGGCAGACGCCGAAGGCGCGGACATTCTTGTCCTGAACCACATCGGCGATCTTCGCACCGGCCTCCAGCGCCGCCTGGGTCGCGGCTGCGTCCTGATTGGAACTGCGATCGATGACCAGCGACAGGATCGACAGACCGATCGGCAGCATCATCAGCGTGGTGGCGGTGTTCGAGACCCACATCGACAGGAATCCGGTGGCTAGCATCATCCCCAGAACGATCTGGCGCGGATGCACGCCCACGCGGTGCAGGGTCAGCAGCGCCACCCGCCGGTGCAGGTTCCATTTCTCCATGGCGATGGCGATCAGGAAGCCGCCGAGGAACAGGAACACGATGGAACTGGCATAGGGCGCGGTGGCCTGACCGACCGTCCGCTCGGTCAGGGCCGGGATCAGCACGATCGGCAGAAGCGAAGTGGCCGACAGCGGGATCGCCTCGGACATCCACCAGATCGCCATCAGCGTCCCGACCGAGGCGACGACCCGCGCATCCGCGCTCAGCCCCTCGGCGCCGCCCAGAAGCAGCCAGACCAGCAGCGCCATGAACAGACCGAAGGCGCGCAGGCCCCAGATCATCCGGGCCGAGCGTCCGGTCGTCGGGGCATTTTCGTCATATTCACCCTGCTGGTGAAACTCTTCGTCCAAACTCATTTTGGTACCCTCCTCCGCGTGTTTCGCGTTCCTCTTGGGCCACTTGGCCTGACCCGGACGCATCCGAAGCCGTTCTTACAATCTATTGTAGAATCCCGCATTTCGCCAGCGACGAGAAAAAGCGGAAAGACGAACATTGACGCGAGGCACCGCGGTTTTTAGGCAGGGATGAAGGCAGGCGGAGGCGGGCGATGGCAAGGGCGTTGATCGTGATCGACATGCAGAAGGATTTCTGCCCGGGCGGCGCGCTGGCGGTCACCGGCGGGGATGAGATCGTCGGGCCGATCAATGCGCTGATGGCGGATTTCGAGGCCGTGGTCCTGACCCAGGACTGGCATCCGGCCGATCACACCAGCTTTGCCGACAACCATCCGGGCGCCGAGGCATTTTCCTCGATCGAGATGGATTATGGCCCCCAGGTCCTGTGGCCGCGCCATTGCGTGATCGGCAGCGATGGGGCGGGCTTCCATCCCGATCTGGCTCTGGACCGCGCCGATCTAGTGATCCGCAAGGGGTTCCGCGCCGGAATCGACAGCTATTCCGCCTTTTTCGAGAATGACCACGCCACGCCGACCGGGCTTGCCGGGTATCTGCGCGACCGCGGGCTGAACGAGCTGACCTTCGTCGGCCTCGCCCATGATTTCTGCGTCGCCTGGAGTGCGGTGGACGCAGCGAAACTGGGCTTTTCGGTCGGCGTCATCGAAGAGGCCACCCGCGCCATCGACCTGAACGGCAGCCGCAACGCGGCGCGCGCGAACATGCGTGCCGCCGGTGTGATCCTGCGATAGAGGGCCGCGCTATTCCAGATGCCCGGCGATGGCGCGGGCCAGGGCGAAGGCACGCTGTTCCAGGATCACCGGGGTTTCGCAGACATAGGTCAGCGATTGCTGGCGTTCGGTGAAGATGCGCTGATCCCAGTCCAGCGCCGCCTCCTCGCTGTCGATGGCGTCGAAATCGGGCTCGGCGGCGGCCTCAAGCGCGGCCATCTTCGCCCGCCTGTCCTCGATCATCTGCGCCAGTTCGACCTGTTTCTGGCCATAGCGGGCGATGCCCGCGATCAGGGCGCTGCGCTCGGGTTCGATCCTGTCGAACACCGCCACCATCAGCGCGGTCAGCCGGGCATTGTCGGCGGTTTCGGCAAATGCCGCGATGTCGGCCTCGGCCTCCTCGACCGGCAGGCGGCGTTGTTCCAGACGCTCGGCCAGCGCGGCGATGGCCGGCTCGCGGGCCAGATCGCCGATGGCCTCGTCCGGGGCCGGCCCGCTCCAGATCTGGCCCAGCGACAGATGCGGCTGCTTGCGCTGGATGCAGGGCCAGTCCGGGTCGGTGCCATTGGCCGCCAGCGCCGGACCCGCCGCCAGCGCAAGGATCAGTGTCAGGACAGATCTCATGCTCCCCCCCTTTTTCGGGCCCAGAGGCCCTTGGCCGGATCATACATGAACACCGCCGCCCCGAAAAAGCCCGCCAGACAGCCCAGCACCACCGCCAGCGACAGCCAGTTCACCTGCCCGTAAAGCGCGAACCGGATCAGCTCGACCGCATGGGTAAAGGGATTCACCGCGCAGATATCGTGCAGCAGGGTCGAGCTTTCGCGCATCCGCCACAGCGGGTAAAGCGCCGAGGAGGCGAAGAACATCGGAAAGATGACGAAGTTCATCACGCCCGCGAAATTTTCCAGCTGGCGGATGGCCGAGGACAGAAACAGCCCCATCGCCCCCAGCATCAGCCCCGACAGGATCAGCGCCGGCAGCACGGCAAGATAGCCCCAGACGGGCGGCTGCACGTCCCAGAACCAGGCGATGGCAAGGAAGGTATAGACCTGGATGATCGAGACGACGACCCCCGCGACCAGCTTCGAGGCCAGCAGGAACCAGCGTGGAAACGGGCTGACCAGCAGGGTGCGCATGGCCCCGGTCTCGCGGTCATAGACCATCGAGAGCGAGGACTGCATGCCGTTGAACAGCTGGATCATGGCGCAGAGGCCGGGCGTGACATAGACCTCGTAGAGCACATAGGTCTGGTAGGGCGGCGTGATCGACAGCCCCAGAACGGCGCGGAACCCGGCGGCAAAGATGAACAGCCAGACCAGCGGCCGGACCAGCGCCGCAAGGAACCGGCCGCGCTGGTTGACGAAACGCAGCGTCTCGCGCCGGGCGATGCCCAGAAAGGCGGTGATCCACGCGGCGGGCGGAAAGACGCGGTCGCTCATGCGGCCACGCCGGTCAGGGTCAGGAAGGCCTGGGTCAGCCCCAGCTTGCCGGCGATCTCGGCGGCGCTGCCGTGCCGCAGCACCTCGCCCCGGTGCAGGATCACCAGATCGTCGTCAGGCTGGATCTCGTCCATGATATGTGTGGCCCACAGGGCCGAGACGCCATTCTCGGCGATCAGCCGGCGGGTCAGGGCCAGCACCTCGGCACGGGATTTCACGTCAAGCCCGACGGTCGCCTCATCCAGCAGCAGGATATCGGGGCGGTGGATCAGCGCGCGGGCGATCTCGGCCCGGCGGCTCTGGCCGCCCGACAGGGCCGAGACCCGATCGCCGGCCTTCTCGGTCAGCCCGACCTGCGCCAGAACGGCGGCGATCCGCTCACGCGCCTCGGCGCGACCGATACCGTGCAGGCTGGCGTGATAGGCAAGGTTCTGGCGCACCGTCAGATCGGCATCCATGGCCCGGCTTTGAAACACTACGCCCAGCCGCGCAAGTGCCTGCACCGGCTGGCGGCGCAGATCGTAACCCGCAACCCGGATCGAGCCCGAACTGTTGTTGTAAAGCCGGGTAATCAGCGAGAACAGCGTCGTCTTGCCGGCGCCGTTCACGCCCAGAAGCGCGGTGAAGCCGCCGCGCGGCACGATCAGCGAGACATCCTTCAGCGCGTGGACGCGGCCGAAGTTGTGGCTGACCTGATCGATTTCCAGCGCGGCGGTCACGAAGGGTTACTGAATGTTGAACACGGCTTGCTGAGTTTCACCCGAAGAGCCGGGGACCGACAAGGTGTAACGGCCCGGAACGACGGCGATGAAGCTCATCGAGGCGGTGCCGGCATCGTCGAATTCCAGGCTGTGCACACCCATGGGACGAAGCTCGATATCGTTGATGACCACCTCGTTCACCCAGACCGCACGGAAGAAGTCGCCGCCCGACAGGGCCAGTTCCTGGCTGCCGTCGGCATTGATGTCGATGCGGTAGTAACCGCCCGATTTCAGCGTGTATTCGCCGCCCGCCACCGGCTGGCCCGAGGCCAGGGTCAGCGGCGCCAGATCGACGCGGTTGTCGCGCGCCAGGACGCCGGCAAAGCCAAAGTCGAACTTGCCGGCGGCCTGATAGACGCCTTCGCCGCCGGCCGCTTCTTCCTCTTCGTCGTCGTCGTCATCATCCTCTTCGGCGGCTGCCTCGGGCGCGGCCTCGGTGGCCGCCGCGTCACCGGTGGCCGCATCCTGCGCCGCGGCCGGAACGGCCAGTCCGGCCATGATCATCAGAATGGTCAGCAGTCGGGTCATGTCTTTTCTCCTTGTCAGATCAGGTCAGTTCGGTGCGACAACCACGCCCCAGGGCTGCTGGCCCACGGGAACGGATTTGACGACCTTCTCGGCCGCGACGTCGATCACCGAAACGTCGTTGGAATTGCCATTGGTCGTGAACAGGTATTTCTCGTCCGGCGTGAAGGCCATCTGCCAGACCCGCTGGCCGACCAGAAGGTAGTCCTTC
Organism: Paracoccus marinaquae; assembly: GCF_018860165.1. Taxonomy (GTDB): domain Bacteria; phylum Pseudomonadota; class Alphaproteobacteria; order Rhodobacterales; family Rhodobacteraceae; genus Paracoccus; species Paracoccus marinaquae. The sequence goes on along the minus strand of NZ_JAHKNG010000003.1, from coordinate 70,296 downwards.
ACCTCGTCGGTGGCGCCGTCGATCACCGCGACCCGGTTGGCCGGGCCAAGCGCCACGAACAGCTTCGCCCCGTCCGAGGTGATGCGCGCGCCTACGGGCTGGATCGCCTCAGGCAGCACGCCCGGAATGTCGAAGCTGATCTTCTTGACGATCTGCTGCGTCGCGGGGTCGATCACGCTAACCGTGCCGCCGATCTCGCTGGTCACATAGAGCTTGCTGCCATCGGCGCTGTACTGGGCAAAGCGCGGGCGCGAATCGACCAGCACATTGGCGAAGATCTCGAAGCTTTCGCTGTCGATGAAATGCGCCATGTTGGTGGTTTCCGAGGTGTTGATGACCACCTTGCCATCGGGGCTGATGCCCATGCCTTCGGGTTCGACGCCGACCGGGATCTCGGCCAGCACCTGATGGGTCCGGGTATCGACCACGGTGACGAGATTGTCGTCCTCGTTGGCGATATAGAGCGGGTTGCCCGACGGGTGCAGCACGAAGAGTTCCGGGTCCGGCCCCGAGGGCAGGGTGTGCAGTTCTTCCATGGTTTCGGGATCGAAGACCCGCACCAGATTGTCGTCCGAGGCACAGACATACAGTTCCTTGCCGTCGGGGCTGATGGTGATGCCGCGCGGGCGGTTGCCGACCGGATAGGTGCCGATCACCTCCAGCGTCTCGCCGTCCAGAACGGTGACGTCATTGCCCTTCTCGTTGCTGACGAAGACGCGGTTGGCCAGGGCGGGCGTGGTCGCAAGGCACAGGGCCAAAGTGAGGATATGTTTCATCTCGCCTCTCAGAACTGACATTCGGTTTCGGGACGGTCGATCCCCAGCGTGTCAAGCTGGCTGGTCTGGTGCAGATACTGGTCCTGCGGGCTGACCGAAGCGGTCAGGTTGCCGGTGGTCAGCAGGATCGGTTGACGCAGCTGGTGGTCCCAGTCGCGCAGGGTCAGCTTCTGGCCCTTGAAGCCGGCCACGTCGAACTGATCGGACAGCATGAATTCCTTCAGCACCGCCGGATCGGCCGACTGGGTACGGGTGGCCGCCTCGCCGATCATGCGCAGGGCCAGCCAGGTCTGGTAATCGGCCTCGCGCATGCGCCGGTTCGCCAGCTTCTCGAAGCGGTTCTGGAACTGGGTGCCGCCCCAGGCCTCCATCGCCGGATGCCAGCTGCGCGGCACCAGCCCGGCCGAGCCGGTCACCGGTCGCGCATCCCAGGTCTGATAGGGCAGATAGGCGGCGAAGATATCCGCCTCGTCCGCGGCGACGATGACATCATGCTCGGCCGCGCGCTGCGTGAAGACCGGCATCTGCTTTTGCACCTGCACATGGCCGCTGTCGGTGCGCCGGGCGCCGCCGGTATCCTCATAGAGGCGTTCCTCGACGATCTTGGCGCCGAATTTCGTGGCCGAGCGGCGGAAGGCATCTGCCAGCGCCTTGTCCTGCGGATGGCTGCCCTCGATCAGGAACCAGCGCGGCCAGTTCTTCCACATCAGGAACTGCGCCAGCGCATCGGCCATCATCGCCTGGCTGGGCGCGACATGAACGGTATTCGCGCGGCAATCGGCGCCACGCAGGTTGTCGCCGCGCGCCGCGGCGTTGAAGATCATCGCCCGCTCGCCGGCCTGATCGGCCAGCGCCAGCGTGGTGGCGTCATCGGCCAGCACGACCACGAAGGCGACCCCCTCGCCGAGGATGCGGTCCATCTCGGCCGCCGCGGTTTCGGGCGTTGCCGTGACTTCCTCGGCCTCGAAATCCTGCCCCATGAAGCGCCCGGTGGTGTCGTTGTCCTCGATCGCCAGACGCGCGCCGGCAAAGCCGTCATCCTCGGGCGGGATATCCAGCCGCGAGATCGGCGGCAGGCCCGGATCATCGACCCGCAGAACCGCCGCGCGGATCAGCTGAGGCTCGGCCTGCTGTGCCAGGGCGGGCGGTGCCGCCAGACAGATACCAGCCAAAAGTCCTATGATTCCCTTGAACATTTTTTGTCTCCCCGGCGGCATGTTGGAAGTTGGCGCCCGGCGCGGCAAGCCGGTTTATCTTCCCGACGGGGCCGGGAAGATTTGCCATACGCCTTTTGTCCGATGGACGCGGGGCCGTCATGCGCGCATGTTCCGGACCAGATTTCGGGAGGAATGGGAGACGATGATCAGACGAAGCTTTGGTCTGGCCCTTGGCGCGATCCTGGCCATGGCGACGGCCGCCGGGGCGCATGGGCCGTCGCGGCTGAAGACCGAGATGTCGGTGACGCTGGATGCCACGCCCGCCGAGGTGTGGGAGGCCATCGGCAGGTTCGACGACATGGGCTGGCACCCGGCCGTCGCATCGACCGCGATGACGCCCGAAGGCGCGCCGGCCGATCTGCCGGACGAATCGACCCGCGTGCTGCATCTGAAATCCGACAGCGGCGATCCGACCATTACCGAGCAGCTGATGAAGATCGACCCCGACAAGCGCATGTACAAATACATGATCACCGATGTCGCGGTCGAGGTTCTGCCGGTCACGAACTATTCCGCGACGCTGCAGGTCAACGACCTGGACGGCAAGGCCGAGGTGGTCTGGAAGGGCGGCTATTACCGGGGCTTTCCGAACAACGACCCGCCCGAGAACCTGAATGACGACGCCGCGACCGCGGCGGTGACGGCGATCTATCAGGCTGGTCTCGACGCGCTTGCGGAACGCTTTGGCAGGCTCGAATAACCTCGGGATGCTGCTGCGGGCCCTGGCCTTCACCGCATGGATATCCCCGGCCCTCGCCGGGGATATTGCGTTTGTCACCTCGCAGAACGGCAATGCCGTCTCGATCATCGATCTTGGGCAGAACCGTGTCCTTGCCCGGACCACGATCCCGGGCGCGCCGGCGCCGGTCGCCTATGATGCGCAGGCAGGACTCGCTTACGTCATCGCCGCCGATACCGGCCGGCTGAGCGTGCTGGACGAAGACGGCCGGATCGTCAGGCAGAAGGATCTGGGCGAGGGCGCGTTCGGCATCGCCGTGGCGCCGGGCGGCGGGGTCTTTGTCGGCGACTGGTTCGGTGCGCGCCTGATGCGGCTGGATTCGGAACTGCAGCCGCTGTGGGCTTCGGCCACCGGCAAGGCTCCGGCCGGCGTCGCGGTCAGCGAGGATGGCGCGCTGGTCGCCACCGCCGATCGCGACGACGATGCGGTCAGCATTTTCGAGGCTACGACCGGCCGGCTTCTTCACCGCCTCGGCACCGCCGGCGAACATCCCTTCGCGGTGATCTTCCATGGCGGCAGGCTGTGGACCGCCGATGTCATGGGCGACAGCCTGTCGGTCATCGACCCGCTGCGCGGCCGGCTGATCGGTACCGTGCCGACCGGCAGCCGCCCCTATGGCATCGCCTTTGCGGGCGGGCTGGGCTTCGTGACGAATCAATATGCCAGCACGGTGACGGTTTTCGATCCCGAAACGCTGCAGGTCAGGACCGAGATCGAGACCGGCGACTATCCCGAGGGGATCGCCGCCCTGCCCGACGGCAGCGGCGTCATCCTCGCCAACTGGGATTCCGACGCGGTGCAGGTGATCGACGCCACCGACCTGACGATCCGGGCCGAGATCAAGGTGCCGGCCGGTCCCCGCGCCTTCGGGCAGTTCACGGGGCGACGGGTTCGGCCCTGACCAGTTCCCGCCCCAGAACCTGCACCCAGTCATCGGTGCCGCCCGGAAACCACTTCACCTGGCTGTATCCCATGCCCAGGGCGCGTTTCGCGGCATTCCAGCTCATCCAGCAATCGGCGCGGCAGAAAATGACCACCGGCGCCGACCCGTCGCCCGCTGTCGCCTGCGCCAGCCCGTCGGTCAGCCGCGCCTGTTCGGCATCTGACAGCTGCTGATAGCCGGTATCCCACAGCCAGAGCGCACCGGGGATGGTGTCATGGCGCGGTTCGTTCCAGACCGTGCCTTCGGGCAGGCCCTCGGGCCGGCGCCGGCGCGGATAGGCATCGACGAAGGCCACGCCCGCATCATGCAGGGCACCGGCCCTTTCGGCATCGATCACCTCGGCCCCGGCCAGCGTGGCGGGCACCGGCGCGCTGTAAGGCTCGCCCCGATAGCCCTGTGGCTCGGGCACCTCGGCCAGCGCCGGGGTGACGGCCATCAGCAGCAGCAGCGCGGCCCGGCGGATCATGGCAGCAACTCCTTGCCATAGTCATCGACCAGCGGAACCCCGGCCTCGCGCAGCGTGGTGCTGATCTCATCCTGATGGCGGCGGATCAGGCTGTTGAGTTCGCGTTTCCATTCCTGCTCGCCGGGGCGCACGCCCATGGTGATGCGATAGAACATCTTCGGGCCCGCGCCTTCCTTCAGCAACGGCACGAATTGCAGATCCGGATCGTCCTTCACCCGCGGCCCGGCCAGCGGCCCCCAGATCACGGCGGCATCCAGCGAGCCGTCGCGAACGCCATCGATCAGCAGGCCGACCGGATCCTTGACGCGCCGGTCCACGAACAGGTCCGCGCCGCGCATGTCGGCGGCCAGACCGGCCCGGGCCATGATCGTCGCGGGCGGGCTGCCGGCGACGACGCCGATCGGATGCCCCTTCAGCGCCGGATCGCCCAGATGATCGACCGTCGCAAGCGGGCTGTCGCTGCGCGTCACGATGCCGAAAACCGAGGTGTAGTAATGGTTGGTGTTCTGCACCAGCTCGTCGCCCTGGGCATAGCCCATCACCACGTCGCAGGTTCCGGCCCGCAGGGTCCTGGTGATGAAGCCCATGCCCGACGGAAACCAGCTATAGGTCACGGGCAGGTTCAGCCACTGGCCGAACTGTTCGGCCAGCCGGTTCTCGAATCCGGTTCCGTCCTGCATCGACATCGGCGCATTGGCCGGATCGGCACAGACGCGGAACTGGGTGTGAGAGCGCAGGTCGGCCACCTGCGCCACCGCCGGAAACGCCGCGGCGGCCGCGATCAGGGCGGAAAGGAACAGAGGCCGCATGTCACATCGACATGCAGCTGTTTTCCTGTTCGGTGAACTCATCCGATTTCGCCTCTTTCTTCGCCGGCCGTCCGCGCGGAATCCCGTCGGTGCCGCGGGCCAGCAGATAGACATAGATGTCATTGATATAGCACCAGGCATTCTTGTTGGTGCCGAAGGCGGGCATGACCTGGTTCGAGGCGGCGTTCACCTCTTGCTTGCCCGAGGCCGCGATCTCCAGAAAATCGTAATAGTCCATGTTCAGGACCGTATTCTTCAGCGCCGGCGCATAGGTCGAACCCTCGCCATCCGGGCCGTGGCAGACATGGCATTCGGCGTGATAGCGGCGGAAACCCGAGAAGGTGGCGTAATCGGTGGTGCCGTCCTCGGCGATCTTCGGAACCGGGAGGCCATCGGCATTGGTCCAGCGCCCCTCGACCATCTCGACCGGCGTGATATCCATGCCGTTCGGCAGGACGGTGGTGCCGGCCGCGACCCCGGCTGGGCTGTCGCCATGCACCTGCGCGTCCAGTTCGCCCAGTTGCTGGCCCATGGTTTCCGATGCCGCGCCGGCGGCGGTTCCCTTGTCCGCGGTGCTTGGTGGCGGTGCCTCTTGAGCCGGGGCAGCACCGGCCAGCATCGTGCCAAGGAACAGCGTGGCAAGGCTGGTGGTGAATCTCATATGTGTCTTCCTCCCAAATCAGGCTGCCTGCTCTCCTCAGACAGAACCGCCCCAGCATAGTGCCGGGGCGGTCCTTTCACAGGTCAAGTTCGCGCTTGCGAAACGAAAGTATGAGCCGGCTTTGGGCCTTGTCAGCCGGGCAGTTCGAACACCGTCAGCTGGCCGCCCAGTTCGGTATAGTCGCTGAGCGCGGCATAGCCGCCGACCGCGCCAAGACCGTCATTCGGGTTGGTCAGACCGGCTGCCAGACCGATGCCGGCCCAGCCGCCGACACCCGACAGGATGCCGATATACTGCTTGCCGTCATGCATGTAGGTCATCACGTTACCGATGATCCCCGAAGACGTCTTGAACTTGAACAGCTCGGCCCCGGTCTCGGCATCAACCGCCTTCAGATAGCCTTCAAGCGTGCCGTAGAAGACCACGTCGCCCGCGGTGGCCAGGGCCCCCGACCAGACCGAGAACTGTTCCGGGATCGACCACTTGATCGTGCCGGTCACGTTGTCCCAGGCGATGAAGTTGCCCATGCCGCCATGGCTGCCCGGTGCCGGGAACATCGACAGGGTCGCGCCGACATAGGGCTGCCCGGCGGTATAGGCCACGCGGAACGGCTCGTAATCCATGCAGACATGGTTGGTCGGCACATAGAAGGTCTGGGTCTTGGGCGAATAGGACGCGGGCTGCTGGTCCTTCGAGCCAAGCGCCGCCGGGCAGATGCCGGTCGAGTTCACGTCCTCGCCGTTCTGTTCGGTCGAATACTCGGCCACCACGGCCGGACGGCCATAGGTGTCGGATGCCGGGTCCATGTCGACGCCGGTGGTCCAGTTCACCGCCGGGTCGAACTTCTCGGCCACCAGCAGTTCGCCGCTTTCACGGTCCAGCGTATAGGCCAGCCCGTTCCGGTCGAAATGGGTCAGCAGCTTGCGCGGCGTGCCGTCGACATCCTGATCCGTCAGGATCATCTCGTTGACGCCGTCGAAGTCCCATTCGTCATGCGGCGTCATCTGGTAGAACCATTTCGCCATGCCGGTATCGACATCGCGGGCCATGATGGTCATCGACCACTTGTTGTCGCCCGGCCGCTGCGACGGGTTCCAGGTCGAGGGGTTGCCGGTGCCGTAATACATCAGGTTCAGATCGGGGTCGTACGAGAACCAGCCCCAGGTGGTGCCGCCGCCGATCTTCCACTGATCGCCTTCCCAGCTGTTCAGGCTGCTGTCGGGTCCGATCGGCTTGCCCAGATGGGTGGTGTTTTCCGGATCGACCAGCATTTCGGCGTCGGGACCGGTGGAATAGGCCTTCCACGCCTCAGATCCGTCGGCGAGGTTATAGGCCGTCACCCGGCCGCGCACCCCGTATTCGCCGCCCGAGACGCCGACGATGACCTTGTCCTTCACCGGCAGAACGGTGGTGGTATTGGTCTCGCCGATCGCGGGATCGCCGGTCTTGACCTTCCATTTCTCGGCCCCGGTCGTCGCGTCCAGCGCGACCAGCGTGGTGTCGGCCTGATGCAGCAGGATGGTGTTGTCGGCATAGGCCAAGCCACGGTTCACGGTGTCGCAGCACATCACCGCGATGACTTCGGGGTTCTGCTGCGGCTCATAGCGCCACAGGATCCGGCCGTTATCCTTCAGGTCCAGCGCGAAGACCTTGTTCGGGAACGGCGTATGGACATACATCACATCGCCGATCACCAGCGGGCTGCCTTCATGGCCGCGCAGCACACCGGTCGAGAAGGACCAGGCGACGCGCAGATCGCCGACATTACCCTTGTTGATCTGGTCCAGTTCGGAATAGCGGGTATTTGCATAGTCGCCGGTCTGGATCGCCCACTGCTCGGGCTTGGCGACCTCGGCCAGCACGCTTTCATTGGCGTGGGCCGCGGCACCCCCCAGCAGCAGCGCGGCAATCGCGCCGTTCAGCAGATATTTCATAGATGTGTTCCTCCGCTCTTGGCTCATGCGCTGCGGGTTTCCTCCCTGCCGCAGCTTGTCCATGACGGCAGTCTTGGATGCGCACCCCCCGGCGTCAATCGGCCGCCTTGCCGTTTGCCCCTAAAGTCTTATGGTCAAACGGCAAGGCGACCGGGAAGTTTCGGCAAACGGCTCAGAGCAGCCGTTCGGCGTGCCACATCACATGATCGCCGATGAAGGTCTGGACGAAAAAGTAGCTGTGATCGTATCCCGGCTGCATGCGGAACTGGCCGGGCTGGCGGCGGGCCATCATCGCGTGTGCCAGCGCCTCGGGGCGAAGCAGATCGAGGAACTGGTCGGCCGCGCCCTGATCGATCAGCACCTCGCCCGGATAGCCCTTCTCGGTCATCAGAACGGTCGAATCATGGGCGCGCCAGACGGCCTCGTCCGCGCCCAGATAGGCGGTCAGCTGCTTGCGGCCCCAGTCCGAGGCGGTGGGATTGGCGATCGGCGCGAAGGCCGAGACCGAGCGATAGCGGTCCGGATGCGTCATGGCGATGGTCAGCGCACCATGGCCGCCCATGGAATGGCCGGCAATCCCCATCGCATCGCCGTCGACGGCGAAATTCCCGGTCAGCAGCGCGGGCAGTTCATCGACCACATAGTCCCACATGCGGAAATGCGGCTTCCACGGGTCCTGCGTCGCGTTCACATAGAAGCCCGCGCCCTTGCCCAGATCGTAAGCCGCGTCATCGGCCACATCGTCGCCGCGGGGCGAGGTGTCGGGAAAGACGATGGCGATGCCCGCATCCGCGCACCATTCCTGCGCGGCGGCCTTGGTCATGGCGTTCTCATGCGTGCAGGTCAGGCCCGACAGGTACCACAGCACCGGCACCCTGCCGTGCTGCGCCTCTTCGGGCAGGAACAGGCCGAAGGTCATGTCGGTGCCGGTGGCCTGCGACTTGTGCTTGTAGACGCCCTGCGTGCCGCCAAAGCTGCGGTTCTCGGAGAGGGTTTCAAGGCTCATGCGAGTCTCCTGTCAGATCGTGAAACATGACCAGCGCATCGACCGGCCCCAGTCGCGGATGAAGAAACGCAGCGGGCAGCCGGCCGACAATGGCAAATCCGGCCTTCTGCCACAAATGGACGGCATCCTCGTTGGTCGAGACGACGAAATTGAACTGCATCGCCCGGAATCCCGCGCCCCGCGCCCAGATCTTGGCATGAGTCACAAGCGCGCGGGCGACGCCCCTGCCCCGCGCCGCCGGATCGGTGGCGAATGAGGCATTGGCGACATGCGAGCCGCCGCCGGGACGATTCGCGCCGATATGGCTGGTGCCGACGATCCGGCCATCGACTTCGGCCACGAAGGCGGTAAAGGGCGCGGCGAACCAGTCGGCCAGCGCCGCCTCTCGGTCGATATCGCGCGGGATGCAATAGGTTTCCCCCGCGCGATAGACCGGCTTCAGGATCGACCAGATCGCCTCGTGATCGGCCGGTGTCGCGGGGCGGATATTCACCCCGCCGGCAGTCATTTCAGCTCATCCACCGAGGTGATGACCTTGCCCAGAAGGCCGTAATCCAGCGCCTCCTGCGTGTTCAGCCAGAAATCGCGCTGCGTGTCCTTCTCGATCCGCTCCATGTTCTGGCCGGTGGCGTCGGCGAAGATCTGGTTCAGACGCTCGCGCATCTGCCGGATCTGTTCGGCCTGGATCATCATGTCGGACGAGGTACCGCCGATCCCGCCCGAGGGCTGGTGGATCAGGAAGCGGGTATTGGGCAGGCAATAGCGGTTTTCCCGCTTGGCGCCGACAAAGATCAGGGCGCCCGCGGAGGCAACCCAGCCCGAGCCGATGGTACGCACGACCGGGCGGATGAACTTGATCACGTCATGGATCATGTCGCCCGATTCCACATGCCCGCCGGGCGACGAGATCAGCATGTTGATCGGCTCGTCGCTGTCCTCGGCCAGGGCCAGCAGATGCGCCACGGTGCGCTGTGCCAGCTTGTCGTTGATGCCGCCGGCGACGATCACCGTGCGCGACTTGAAATACAGCTTGCCGATGCTGGGGCCTTCGGGAAGGCCCAGGCCCTCTTCCTTGCCGCCCTGTTCGGGCTCGTCGTCGTCATCATCGTCGTCGTCATCGTCCAGCCACTGGTGACGCATCGGCCTGCTCTCCTTGTTCTCATGGCGACGGCGGGACCGATGGCCCCGCCGTTTCTTTACCTAAGCAGCGATGAAGGATCAGTAAAGCACGACCGAGCGGATCGACTCGCCCGCATGCATCAGGTCGAAGCCCTTGTTGATGTCGTCCAGCGGCATGGTGTGGGTGATCATCGGGTCGATCTCGATCTTGCCGTCCATGTACCAGTCGACAATCTTCGGTACATCTGTGCGGCCACGCGCACCGCCGAAGGCGGTGCCTTTCCAGACCCGGCCGGTGACCAGCTGGAAGGGCCGCGTGCTGATTTCGGCCCCCGCGGGCGCCACGCCGATGATCACCGACTGGCCCCAGCCGCGATGGGTGCATTCCAGCGCGTCGCGCATCACCCGGACATTGCCGGTGGCGTCAAAGCTGTAATCCGCGCCGCCGATCTGGTCGAAGGGCGTCTTGGTCATCTCGACGATTTCCTGGACCACATTCTCGACCTTGGTCGGGTTGATGAAATGGGTCATGCCGAACCGCGTCGCCATTTCCTGCCGGTCGTCGTTCAGATCGACGCCGATGATCATGTCGGCACCCGCCAGACGCAGGCCCTGCAGCACGTTCAGCCCGATCCCGCCCAGACCGAAGACCACCGCCTTGGCGCCGATCTCGACCTTGGCGGTGTTGATGACCGCGCCGATGCCGGTGGTCACGCCACAGCCGATATAGCAGATCTTGTCGAAGGGCGCGTCCTCGCGGACCTTGGCCACGGCGATTTCCGGCAGCACGGTGAAGTTCGAGAAGGTCGAGCAACCCATGTAGTGATGGATCGGCGTGCCATCGGGCAGCGAAAAGCGCGAAGTGCCGTCGGGCATCAGCCCCTGCCCCTGCGTGGCGCGGATCCGGGTGCAGAGATTGGTCTTGCCCGACAGGCACGAGGCGCATTCGCGGCATTCCGGCGTGTAGAGCGGGATGACGTGATCACCGGGCTTCACCGAGGTCACGCCGGGGCCGACCTCGACCACGACGCCCGCGCCCTCATGGCCCAGAATGGCCGGAAACAGACCCTCGGGATCGGCGCCCGAGCGGGTGAATTCATCGGTATGGCAGATGCCGGTCGCCTTGATCTCGACCATCACCTCGCCTGCCTTCGGGCCGTCGAGATTGACCTCCATCACTTCCAGCGGCTTGCCGGCCTCAAGGGCCACGGCGGCACGGGTTTTCATCGTTGTTCTCCTCTCGTCCCGATCGGGCGTTTCGGTCATGGCCAAAGGGGCCGACATCGCGGCCCCCCGGGCAGTTCAGGATCAGACGGGCACCGCCCCGGTCAAGCCGGAAGCGCGCCCGAGCGTTTGGCGATATGGGTGGCGATCGCATCCATCAGCGGCGGCGACAGCGCGTCATAGGGCTCGAGCCCCAGTTCGCGCAGGCGGGCGCGGATGCCGTCCATCCGCGACGGATCGACGCCCGATTCGATGATCGAGCTGACAAAGGCCGCAAATTCCGGCGCCGACCAGCCGGCCTGGTCCGACAGTTCGGTATGGACGAAATCGAGGCCATAGAACGGATGGTCCTTGTTCTCGATCCGGCCATACATATGCACGCCGCACCCCTTGCAGCGATGGCGCTGGATCGGCGCCTCGACATTCACGATCTCAAGCTTGTCGCCATTCTCGACCACCTCGATGGCGTCGCGCGACACCACCGCCACCTGGCTGAAGATGGCGCCGTCGGGCTTCCAGCATTTGGTGCAGCCGCAGACATGGTTATGCGCGGTCTGGGCGCCGACACGGACCCGGACCGGATTCGACGCGCAGTGGCAACTCAGCACCCCGCCCGCGAAACTGGGATTCCCCGGTTTGATGCCGTTGTCGACGGCGGGGTGAATCTTCACCCCATCAGTGCTTGCCATGGTCCCTTCCTCCGATAGACCGAATATTCCCATAGCGTTGCGCGGACGGGAAGAAACGGCAAGTCAGCGGAAGGTTGTAGCGCCGCCGTCCCTGCGACCGGGACGGCAGAGCCTCAGCTGGCCGGGGTGGAACTGACGCCGACCTTGGCCGGACGCAGCAGGCGGTCATGCAGGGCAAAGCCGTTATCCATGACCTGGATGATCTCGCCGGCGATGGTGCCCGGGACGGCGGCCTCGAACATGGCCTCGTGCCAGGTCGGGTCGAACCTGTCGCCGTGTTTTGGCGTGATCACGGTGATGCCGTGCTTGGCAAAGACGTTCGACAGCTCGCGCAGGGTCAGCTCGATCCCCTCGATCAGCCCGGCGGCGGCGGCGCGCTGGTCCTCGCCCGCGGACTCCAGCGCGCGGCTCAGCGCGTCATGCACCGGCAGCAGGTCGCGCGCCAGCCGCGAGCCTCCGTATTGCTCGGCATCGCGGCGCTCCTTGTCGGCGCGCTTGCGGGCGTTCTCGGCATCGGCCAGCGCCCGCATCCACTTGTCGCGGAACTCGTCCCGCTCGGCCGCCAGACGGTCAAGTTCCTCGGCCGGGTCGGCCAGCGGGTCCTCGAACATCTCTTCGATCGGCTGTTCGTTCTGCTCGGTCATCATCCACTCATCCTTTCCGGCCGGACAGCACCCGTCCGACCAGCTGCGCGGTGTAATCGACAATCGGCACGATGCGGCCATAGTTCAGCCGTGTCGGTCCGATGACGCCCACCGCGCCCACAATCTTCCGGTCGGCATTCATATAGGGCGAAACCACCAGAGCGGAACCCGAAAGTGAAAAAAGCTTGTTCTCGGAGCCGATGAAAATGCGCACCCCGTCGCCCGCCTCGGTCAGTTCGAGGAATTCGACGATATCACGCTTGCGTTCCAGATCGTCGAACAGCACCCGGATCCGGTCCAGATCCGCGGCCTCGCTGTCCAGAAGATTCGCCCGTCCCCGCACGATCAGGCGGGGATCGCTGGATTCCCCCTCCCACAGCGCCAGCCCGGATTCGACCAGTTCGGCCGCCAGCACGTCCAGTTCACGCCGGCGGGCGGTGATCTCGTGCGAGACATGGGCGCGCAGTTCGGCCAGCGTCCGGCCCTCGGCCATGGCATTCAGGAAATTGCCCGCCTCGCGCATCGAGGACGGGGTCTGGCCGGGCGGCGGGGTGAAGATGCGGTTCTCGACATGGCCATCGGCAAAGACCAGCACCACCAGCGCCCGGTCGGGGCCGAGGCTGACGAATTCGATATGCCGGATCGGCGCCTCGTGCTTGGGCATCAGCACCAGCGAGGCACCATGGGTGATCGAGCTCAGCGCCGTGCTGACCCGGTCCAGCAATGCGCCGGTATCGGGGTCGTCATTGCCCAGCGTCTGGTCGATGGCGGCGCGGTCGGTCGGCGCCACCGTGTCGATTTCCATCATCCCGTCCACGAACAGGCGCAGGCCCAGCTGCGTCGGCAGGCGCCCGGCCGAGACATGCGGGCTGTCCAGAAGCCCCATGAATTCCAGATCCTGCATGACGTTGCGCACCGTCGCAGCGCTCAGCTTTTCCGACAGCGCCCGGGTCAGCGTGCGCGAGCCGACCGGCTCACCGGTTTGCAGATAGGTCTCGACCACGCGGCGAAACACCTCGCGCGAGCGGTCGTTCAGTTCGTTGATCAGCGTTTCCTGGCTCATATCCGTCGCGGGCTTGCGTCACCGGGGCGCGGACCTGTATTGGGCTGCCAATCTTCACCGAAAGGACCGCCCATGCGCCCGTCAGGCCGAGACTTACGCCAAATGCGCCCGATTTCAATTGAAACCGGGGTGATGCGGCATGCCGAGGGGTCATGCCTGATCCGCTGCGGCGAGACCCACGTGCTGTGCAGCGCCAGTATCGAAGACAATCCGCCGCGCTTCCTGAAGGGCACGGGGCTTGGCTGGGTCACGGCGGAATACGGCATGCTGCCGCGCGCCACCAATACCCGCAACCGGCGCGAGGCCGCGCAGGGCAAGCAATCGGGCCGGACGCAGGAGATCCAGCGCCTGATCGGCCGCAGCCTGCGCGCCGGTGTCGACCGGGTGGCCCTGGGCGAACGCCAGATCACCATCGATTGCGACGTGATCCAGGCCGATGGCGGGACGCGCTGCGCCTCGATCACCGGCGGCTGGGTGGCGCTGCGGCTGGCGGTGAACAAGCTGCTGAAGGCCGGGGTCCTGACCAGCGATCCGATCGTGGATCATGTGGCCGCCGTCAGTTGCGGCATCTATGCCGGCCAGCCGCTGGTCGATCTGGACTATGCCGAGGACAGCGAGGCCGGCACCGATGGCAATTTCGTGCTGACCGGCAAGGGCCGGCTGATCGAGGTGCAGATGTCGGCCGAAGGGGCCACCTTCTCGCGCGACCAGATGTCCACGCTGCTGGATCTGGCCGAGGCCGGCATGGCCGAACTGGTGGCGGCGCAGAAAGCCGCAACCGCGTGAGGGCCTTCACCGACAAGCGGCTGCTGGTCGCCACGCATAACGCCGGCAAGCTGGCCGAGATGCGGGCGCTGCTGGCACCTTACGGCGTCGAGGTGACGGGCGCGGCCGAGGCGGGCCTTTCCGAGCCGGTCGAGACCGAGGACAGTTTCCTCGGCAATGCCCGGATCAAGGCGCGGGCGGCGGTCGAGGCCACCGGCCTGCCGGTGCTGGCCGATGACAGCGGCATCTGCGTTGACGGGCTGGGCGGCGCGCCGGGGGTCTATACGGCCGACTGGGCCGAGACCGGCGAGGGCCGTGACTTCGGCATGGCGATGGCGCGGACATGGCGCGAACTGGAGGAGCGGGCCGCGCCCGAGCCGCGCTCGGCCCAGTTCCGCTGCACGCTGGTCCTGATGTGGCCGGACGGGCATGACGAGGCATTTGAGGGCGTGCTGCCCGGGCGCGTGGTCTGGCCGCCGCGCGGGGCCGAGGGGCACGGCTATGACCCGATCTTCATGCCCGAGGGGCATGAGATCACCCTGGGCGAGATGGCGCCCGAGCTGAAGAACAGCCTGAGCCATCGGGCACGCGCGGTGGCGCAGATGATCGGTGGTATTTTTGCGTAGGATATCAACAGGTTCTCCCTTCGAAGCCAGCTTGGGATACAGCCGTGCGGTGGTCAAGGGCGACTGGTGCTTTCTGTCGGGCGTGACCGGCTATGACTACGCCTCGATGACCATTCCGGAGGACGCGGCAGAGCAGGCGCGGAACTGTTTCAGGACCATCTTCGCAGTGCTGGAGGAGGCCGGCTTTGCGGCCGCGGATATCGTGCGGGTGCAATATACGCTGATCGATGCCGGGCTGGTCGATGCGGTGGCGCCGGTTCTGGGCGAGGTCCTGGGCGAGATCCGGCCGGCGGCGACGATGGTCATCGCCGGGCTGATCCGGCCCGAGATGAAGATCGAGATCGAAGTTACGGCGATGCGGGAATGAGCGTCTCCGGCGCGGCACAGGATGTGCACAGCCTGTACACAGGCCGTACACCGCCCGGCGACGAGGACTGGCGCGCCGGCGGGTTCGGCCTTTATGTCCACTGGCCGTTCTGCGCGGCCAAATGCCCCTATTGCGACTTCAACAGCCATGTCACGGCCGGGATCGACCAGCGCCGCTGGGCGGCCGCCCTGGCCGCGGAAATCGCACGGCTGGCCGTCGAACTGCCGGGGCGGAACCTCGGCAGCATCTTTCTGGGCGGTGGCACCCCGTCGCTGATGGCGCCCGAGACCGTCGATGCGGTCCTCCGCGCGGCGCGGGCGGGCTGGGGCTTTGCCAATGATATCGAGATCACGCTGGAGGCCAATCCGACCAGCGTCGAAAGCGGCCGCTTTCGCGCCTATGCCGAAGCCGGGGTGAACCGGCTGTCAATGGGCATCCAGGCCCTGAACGACACCGATCTGCGGCGGCTGGGCCGGCTGCATTCCGTGGCCGAGGCCCGCGCCGCCTTCGGGATTGCGCGCGACCATTTCGGCCGGGTCAGCTTTGACCTGATCTATGCCCGTCAGGGCCAGACGGCCGAGGCCTGGCGGGCCGAATTGCGCGAGGCGCTGGCCATGGCGGTCGATCATCTGTCGCTGTATCAGCTTACCATCGAGCCGGGCACCGCCTTCGGGGCGCGGGCAAGTGCCGGCAAGTTGCGCGATCTGCCGGGTGACGATCTGGCCGCCGACATGTATCTGGAGACGCAGGAGATCTGCGCCGGGGCGGGAATGTCGGCTTACGAGGTATCAAATCACGCCGGCCCTAGCATGGAAAGCCGGCATAACCTGGTCTATTGGCGGCAGGGCGACTGGGCCGCTGTCGGCCCGGGCGCGCATGGCCGGATCACCCTGCCCCATGACCGCATGGCGACCGAGGCCCACCGGGCGCCCGATGCCTGGCTGGATGCCGTCGAACGCGACGGCACCGGCGAATCGCTGCGTGCGCCGCTGCCCCGGGACGAACAGGCGATGGAATATCTGCTGATGTCGATGCGGCTGTCCGAGGGGCTGGATCTGGCCCGCTATGCCCGGATTGCGGGTGAGCCGCTGGACGACCGGATCATCGGCGGGCTTGAGGATCTGGGCATGGTGCGGCGCGATGCGGGACGGCTGATGGCGACCCCCGCCGGGCGACCGGTTCTGAACGCCATTCTGCGCGAGCTGGCAGCCTGAGATGCGCAACCTGTGGTTCCTGATCGGCGCAATCTTCCTTGGCCTCGGGGTCATCGGCATCGCCTTTCCGGTGATGCCGACCGTGCCCTTCCTGCTGGTCGCCGCCTGGGCCTTTGCCCGCAGCTCGCCCCGGCTGCGGCAGAAGATCCTGGATCATCCGACCTATGGCCCGCCGGTCCGGGCCTGGCAGGAGCGCGGCGCGATCAGTCCGCTGGCGAAACTGTGGGCGGTGGTGGCCATGGCCTTCGGGGTCGTCCTGACCCTGTGGCTGGGCCTGCCGCATTGGCTGGTGATCGCGCAGGCCGCGGTCTGCGCCGTGATCGGCCTGTTCATCGTCACGCGACCGGCGGCCTGAGTACCTATATATTGATGTTGTAGCCTAGGTTACCACAAGATCAGCGATGGCCGCCCAGAAGCTGGCACAGGGCATCCAGCTGGTCGAGATCGCGATAGCTGATCGTCAGAGTGCCGCCATCCATGCCCGAATGGGCGATCGACACCCCCATCTTCAGATGCGCCGACAGATCCGATTCGAGCGCGCGGGTATCGGCATCCTTTTCCGCCCTGCGCGGCGCCGGCTTCGCGCGCGGCGCATCGGGCTGGGACAGCTTGCGGACCAGATCCTCGGTCTCGCGCACCGACAGCCCCTTCTCGATCACCTTGCGGGCCAGCTGGGCGGCGTCGGGCGCCGTGATCAGTGCCCTGGCATGGCCGGCCGACAGCTTGCCGTCCTTGACCAGATCCTGAACCTGATCGGGCAGGTTCAGCAGCCGCAGCAGGTTGGCGATATGACTGCGACTTTTGTTCAGCGCCTCGGCCAGCTTTTCCTGCGTATGCCCGAAACGATCCATCAATTGCCGGAACGAAGCCGCCTCTTCGATCGCATTCAGATCGGCCCGCTGGATATTCTCGATGATGGCGACTTCCAGCACCTCGGTGTCGCTGAGGTCGCGGATGATGACCGGCATCTCGTGCAGCTGGGCCATCTGCGCCGCGCGCCAGCGGCGTTCACCGGCGACGATCTGGTAGAGCCCTTGGTCGCGCGGATGCGGGCGCACGATCAGCGGTTGCAGGACGCCGCGCGCGCGCAGCGAATCGGCCAGTTCCTGCAGCGCCTCGGGGTCAAAGCTGCGGCGCGGCTGATCCGGGTTGGCGGTCAGCTGCTCGATCGGGATCATGGTGCGGTCGCGCAGGGGCGCGGTCGGCGCCGGGGTGGCGAGGTCCATGTCGGCCATCAGGGCCGACAGGCCGCGGCCCAACCCGCGCTTGGCAAGCTTGCTGTCAGACATCTCAGGCCTCCTCCGGAACGAGCTTGAGCCGCGCCACGAATTCCGACGCGAATTGACGATAGGCGGCGCTGCCCTTGGACAGCGGGTCGTAGTTCAGCACCGGCTGGCCATGCGAGGGCGCCTCGGACACCCGGACATTTCGCGGGATGACCGTGGGATAGACCAGATCGCCAAGGGTCGCGCGGGCATCGGCCTCGACCTGCTGCGACAGGTTGTTGCGATAGTCCGACATGGTCAGCAGGATGCCGTTGATCCTCAGATCCGGATTTGCGGTCTGGCGGACCTGCTTGACCGTGGTCAGCAGCTGCGAAAGGCCCTCGAGGGCGTAGAACTCGGCCTGGAGCGGGACCAGAACGCTGTCGGCGGCGACCATGGCGTTGACCGTCAAGAGGCCAAGCGCCGGCGGGCAGTCGATCAGGACGATGCTTCCCTTGGGCGCCGCCTGCAGCTTGCGCCGCAGCAGCCGCGTGCGGTCCTGGGCCTGCGACAGTTCGACATCGGCAGAGGACAGGTCGGGCGTTGCCGGGACGATGCGCAGATTCTCGATCCTGGTGGCGATGGCGCAGTCCTGCAGGGATTCCGGGCCGGCGAGAAGGTCGTAGACGGTCCTTTCGCGCAGTTCCGGATCGATGCCGAGGCCGGTCGAGGCATTGCCCTGCGGATCGAGGTCGATCAGCACGGTCGGATGGCCCAGATCGGCGATCGCGGCGCCAAGGTTGATCGCGGTGGTGGTCTTGCCAACCCCGCCCTTCTGGTTGGCGATGGCCACGATATTGTGGTCAGACATGCGAAACCTCGCTTATCTTGAGAATTGCGGCGCCGGGCTGCGTGATGCTGTCATGGCTTTCGAGTGCAAAGCGCCATGCCTGTCGAGCCTCATCAAGCTCGGTCTGCCACCGCTCGCCCTTCATCAGCCACGCCTGCCCGTCGTCTGCCAAGTGTTTTCCCAGATATGGCATAAGGCGGGCAAGCGGGGCAAGCGCCCGGGCCGAAATATAGGCAGCTTTCAGCGGATCGGCGGCTTCGATGCGGGACGACAGCACCGATGATCGCGGAAGATCCAGTTCCCGGATCGCGCTGCGCAAAAAAGCGGCCTTGCGCTGATCGCTTTCGACCATCAGAAACCGGGTCGGGCGATCGGCAAAGGCGATGGCCAGAATCAGCCCGGGCAGGCCGCCGCCACTGCCCAGATCGACCCACAGCCCGTCATCCGGGGTGACATGGCGGGCAATCTGCAGGCAATCCTCGATATGGCGCTGGCGGAGATCCGGCAGGGTCGAGGGCGCCACCAGATTGATGCGCGGGTTCCAGCGCCGGATCAGCGCCTCATAGAGCTGCAGCCGCTGCTCTGTTTCACGTGAAACATTGAAGCTCATGCGCGGCTGCGGCGCCCCGCGCGCGCCATGGCCACAAGCAGCGTCAGCGCCGCCGGGGTCATGCCCTCAATTTTAGCGGCGGCCGCCAGCGTCGCAGGGCGTGCGGCCGTCAGTTTCGCGCGCAACTCGGCCGAGAGGCCAGAAATCCGCGCATAGTCGAGGTCCTGCGGCAGATCGATCGCCTCATCCGCGCGCAGGATCTCGGCGTCGCGGGCCTGCCGGTCGGCATATTGGTGATAAAGCGCGTCATTCCGCAGTTGCTGCAGCGTCTCGGGACGCAGATCCAGCAGATCCGGCACCAGGCCGGCAAGCCTGTCCGCGCAGATGTCCGTGCCACCCAGCAACGTGAAGATCGAGCGCTGCTGCCCGTCCAGTCGGGTATGAATGCCGGCGCGCTGAAGCTCGGTTGGCGAAAAGCGCAGCGATTCGGTCATCTTCCGCGCCGCCATGTACCGATCCTGCCGCCGGGCGAAGTGCTGACGACGCTCATCGCCCGCGCAGCCCAGCCGGAGCGCAAGCGGAGTCAGGCGCTGATCCGCATTGTCCGCGCGCAGGGTCAGGCGGAATTCGGCCCGTGACGTGAACATCCGGTAGGGCTCACTGACGCCGCGCGTGGTGAGATCGTCGATCATCACCCCGATATAGCTGTCGGTGCGGCTGAAGGTGATCTGATCACGGCCCTGCGCGGCAAGGGCGGCATTCAGTCCCGCCACGAGGCCCTGTGCGCCCGCCTCTTCATAGCCGGTCGTGCCATTGATCTGGCCCGCAAGATACAGCCCCTGCGCATCCCGCAACCGCAAGCTGTTGTCCAGGGCGCGCGGGTCAACATAGTCATATTCCACCGCATAGCCCGGCTGCGTGATGATCGCCTCTTCCAGCCCGCCGATCGAGCGGACGTAGTCCTGTTGGATATCGGCCGGAAGCGATGTCGAGATGCCGTTGGGATAGACGGTGTGATCGTCCAGCCCCTCGGGTTCCAGAAAGATCTGGTGCGAGCTCTTGTCGGCAAAGCGGACCACCTTGTCCTCGATCGAAGGGCAATAGCGGGGACCCCGCCCCGAAATCTGCCCGCCATACATGGCCGAGCGCGACAGGTTCTCGCGGATGATCCGGTGCGTGGCTTCATTGGTATGGGTGATGCCGCAGGCGATCTGCGCGACCGTGGGCGCCGTGCTGAGATAGGAGAACATCACCGGAGCATCGTCCCCCGGCTGCATCTCAAGGCGCGACCAGTCGATGCTGCGCCCATCCAGTCGCGGCGGCGTTCCGGTCTTCAGCCGGCCAAGGGGCAGATCCAGCCGGCGCAGCGAATCGGCAAGGCCGTTCGACGCCCGGTCACCCCAACGGCCGGCTTCGCGGCGGGTATCGCCGATATGGATGACGCCGTTCAGGAAGGTGCCGGTGGTCAGAACGACCGCGCCGGCCGAAAACGATGTGCCGTCGGCAAGCACAATGCCGTCGATCCACCGACCCTCGCCGGTCAGGGCCGACACCTCGCCATAGACCAGCGTCAGGTTCGGTTGAGACGAGAGTCGGTCAAAGGCGGCGGCGCGATAGAGCGCGCGGTCCATCTGCCCGCGCGGCCCCTGAACCGCCGGTCCCTTGCGGCGGTTCAGCAGCCGGAACTGAATGCCGGCCTGATCTGCCAGCCTGCCCATGACGCCGTCCATGGCGTCGATCTCTCGCACCAGATGGCCCTTCCCCAAGCCGCCGATGGCCGGATTGCACGAGAGCGTGCCCAGATCCTCGGGGCGCATGGTGACAAGGGCGGTGCTGACCCCCATCCGCGCAGCGGCGGCGGCGGCCTCGATCCCGGCATGCCCGCCGCCGATGACGATGACGTCATAATGTTTCACGTGAAACACTCCTCATTTTCCGATGCAGAAGGAGGTGAAGATGACATCCAGATACTCTTCCGCACCGATTCGGCCAACCAGCCGGTCCAGCGACGCGGCGGCCTGACGTATCATTTCGGCAACAAGTTCGGGGGGCAGATCAGACACTCCCGCCAGAGCATCGCGCGCATCGCGCAGGGCTGCCGCCTGCCGCTCGTGGCTGACGATCCCCGCCCCGGCGACACACAGGGCAAGCCGGTCATGAAGCTCTGCAAGAAGACCCTCGATCCCCTCGCCCGAAAGCGCCGACACAGCGAGCCCATCCCCCTGCGCGATCAGGTCCGACTTGCTGCGCACCAGGATATCACCATCGCGCCACAGCGCGGAATCGACATGCCCTTCAGGAGAGATATGAAGCCGCAGGTCGGCCGCTTCCGCGCGTTCGCGCGCGCGCCGGACACCCAGGCCTTCGACATGGTCCTCCGTTGCCCGCAGACCTGCGGTGTCCAGCAACGTCACCGCCAGCCCCCGCAGATCGAGACGCAGTTCGATCACATCCCTCGTCGTCCCGGCGATATCCGAAACCAGCGCCACCTCGCGCCGTGCAATCCGGTTGATCAGGCTTGACTTTCCGGCATTCGGCGCACCGATCACCGCCACCTCGAAACCGGTCCGAAGCCGCTCGGCGGCCCGGAAACCGGATATTTCCTGTTCCAGATCCGTGGTCAGGCGCCGCAGAAGGTCGAAGACCTCATCGGGAACCTCGTCCGGCACCTCCTCATCGGCAAAATCGACGCTGGCCTCGACCAGCGCCCCGGCCCGGATCAGCATCTCACGCCAACCGTCTGCCTTGCGGCCCAGTTCACCGCCGGCGGCGCGCAGGGCAAGCCGGCGCTGCGCGTCGGTCTCGGCCTCCAGAAGATCGCCCAGACCCTCGACCTCGGCCAGATCCATCCGGCCGTTCAGAAAGGCGCGGCGGGTGAACTCTCCGGCCTCGGCAGGTCGCGCGCCCAAGGCCGCCAGCGCCGATCCCACCCGGCGCGCGACCACCGGCGCCCCGTGAAGATGCAGTTCGGCCACCTCTTCGCCGGTGAAGCTTGAACCTGCCTCGAACCACAGTACAAGCGCCTGGTCCAGTTCTTCCCGCCCGTCGCGAAGGGTTCGGAAATAGGCATGGCGCGGCTGCGGCAAGTCCCCCGCCAACCGTTCCGCCGCCCGGCGTGATCCCGGTCCGCTGAGACGAATGACCGAAACGCCACCCCGACCGCTCGGGGTGGCTTCGGCAAAGACAAGATCCATAACTGCCCCGTCAGGCGTTCATCGAATCGAAGAATTCCGAATTCGTCTTGGTCTGCTTCAGCTTCGAGATCAGGAATTCGATTGCATCCGTCGTGCCCATCGGGTTCAGGATACGGCGCAGCAGATAGGTCTTCTGCAGGTCCTTCGCATCGACCAGCAGTTCTTCCTTCCGGGTGCCCGATTTCAGGATATCCATGGCCGGGAAGACCCGCTTGTCGGCCACCTTGCGATCCAGGACGATCTCGCTGTTGCCAGTGCCCTTGAACTCTTCAAAGATGACCTCGTCCATCCGCGAGCCAGTATCGATCAGCGCCGTGGCGATGATGGTCAGACTGCCGCCTTCCTCGATATTCCGCGCCGCGCCGAAAAACCGCTTGGGCCGCTGCAGCGCATTCGCATCGACACCACCGGTCAGGACCTTGCCCGAGCTGGGCACCACGGTATTGAACGCCCTACCAAGTCTTGTGATAGAATCCAAAAGTATCACAACATCTCGTTTATGCTCGACCAGCCGCTTGGCCTTCTCGATCACCATCTCGCTGACCGCGACATGCCGGCTGGCCGGTTCGTCGAAGGTCGAGGAAATCACCTCGCCGCGGACGCTGCGCTGCATGTCCGTGACCTCTTCCGGCCGCTCGTCGATAAGCAGAACGATCAGATAGCATTCGGGATGGTTCTTCTCGATCGAATGGGCGATGTTCTGCAGCAGCACCGTCTTGCCGGTCCGCGGCGGCGCCACGATCAGCGAGCGCTGCCCCTTGCCGACCGGTGCGACCAGATCGATGATCCGGGCGCTGCGGTCCTTGATGGTCGGATCCTCGATCTCCATCTTCAGCCGCTCATTCGGATAAAGCGGGGTCAGGTTGTCGAAGGCGACCTTGTGGCGGGCCTTTTCCGGTTCCTCGAAATTGATCCGCTCGACCCGGGTCAGCGCGAAATACCGCTCGTTCTCGCCCGGCGCGCGGATCACGCCCTCGACCGTGTCACCGGTGCGCAGGCTGTGCTGCCGGATCATGTCGGGGCTGACATAGATATCGTCTGGACCCGGCAGATAGTTCGCCTCGGTCGACCGCAGGAAGCCAAAGCCGTCCTGCACGACCTCGAGGACACCCTCGCCGCCGATATCCCAGCCTTCCTCGGCATGTTCCTTCAGGATCGAGAACATCATCTCGCCCTTGCGCATGGTCGAGGCGTTCTCGATCTCCCATTCCTCGGCCATCGACAGCAGATCGGCCGGGCTCTTGAGCTTCAGATCGGACAGGTTGAGACGTTCTTCATTCATGGATTGTCACCAATGCACCACGTCGCCTGCATGGCTTTCTGTGGATGTTGTCTTTCGGGGATTCCCGCACCGGACGGCCGGGGTTGACCAGCCAGATAAGGACGAACCGCCCGCGAGTCAATCTTTGGCTTCAATACTTGACGATCACCGACAGAACGATGCCGATCATCAGAAGGGTCGGAACCTCGTTCATC
The DNA here is from genome assembly GCF_018860165.1 of Paracoccus marinaquae. GTDB lineage: Bacteria > Pseudomonadota > Alphaproteobacteria > Rhodobacterales > Rhodobacteraceae > Paracoccus > Paracoccus marinaquae. Next base: position 46,759 of record NZ_JAHKNG010000003.1, on the reverse strand, counting down.
AGCCGATAGTGTCGTCCACCGCGCGAGGTACCCGCCGAAAGCCCGCGCCGCTCGGTCGCGCACCAGCCGTGAAACCAGGTCATGCCCAGCACACAGAGAGCCTTTACCCAGGGCCAGAGCATCGACCAGTCCACGACGCCCGGGGTCAGAACCAGGCCGATCCCGCTCAGCCAGGTCGCGATCATCGCCGGCCGCATGATCAGCCGAAGCAGCTTGTCCTCCATGATGACAAGGCTGGCGGCAGGTTCCTGGTCGGTCTTGCCCCGTTCGGCGTGATAGACGAACAGGCGTGGCAGATAGAACAGGCCGGCCATCCACGACATCACCGCCATCACATGGAAGGCCTTCACATAGAGATAGATCGTCGCCAGCAGATCGGTCATCGCATCCTCGTTACGGACTTCAATTAAATAAAAAGAAAAGAAAAAGGAATGATGTTGCAGTAGGGCCTGTGGACATCGGGATCGCGTCGGTTGTCACCCGGAAATCCCCAACGGGGCGGGTTGTGGGCAAAATGGCGGATATCCGCCAAATAAGCCATAACATTGTTTGTTTTCAACAAACTGAATTGTGGATATCTCTGTGGAGAGATGGTGGCTGACCGAACTGTCCACAGATTCCCGGATCCGAGGCGAGGTCTTGTCCCTTTGTGGATGGCCGACCGACGTTCCCGTTTTGTCCAACCCGGAATTCTGACCCTTCCCGGTCATGCCCGTTCTGACCACAGGTGATCCCACGCACTTCCCACCGAATTATCCACAGCTTCTTCCGCGAGGGCCTTTTTTCCCGCCGGCTGCCGGCCTAGTCTGACGCACCGGAAGCCAGCCAAGACCATTTCCATGACCGACGACATGCCCATCGCCCCGAAACACGCGCCGCTTGCCGGGGTCATTGGCATGCCCATCGCCCATTCCCGGTCCCCGCGCCTGCACGGCCACTGGCTGCGGCGCTATGGGCTTGCCGGCCACTATATCCCGATGCCGGTGATGCCGGAGCACCTGGCCGAGGTGCTGCGGGTCCTGCCGCGGGCCGGTTTCGTCGGCATCAATGTCACCATCCCGCACAAGGAGGCGGTTCTGGCGCTGGCCGATACCGTGACCGACCGCGCGGCGCTGATCGGGGCGGCGAACACGCTGATCTTTCGCCCGGACGGCAAGATTCATGCGGACAATACCGATGGCTACGGCTTCATCGCCAATCTTCGGCAGCAGGCGCCGGACTGGCAGCCGGATGCCGGGCCGGCGGTGCTGATCGGCGCGGGTGGCGCAGCCCGGGCGGTCGTGGCCTCGCTTCTCGACAGCGGGGTGAAGGAGTTGCGCATCACCAACCGCACCCGCCTGCGATCCGAGCAGATCAGGGCCGAATTCGGCGCAAGACTGGTCGTCTATGACTGGGCGCAGGCGGGCAACATGCTGGACGGGGCGTCAACGGTCGTGAACGCGACCTCGCTGGGGATGGAGGGCAAGCCGCCGCTGCGGGTGCCGCTGGACGCGCTGTCGCCCGAGGCTCTGGTCACCGATCTGGTCTATACGCCGCTGATGACCCCGCTTCTGACCGAGGCCCGGGCGCGGGGCTGCCGCGTTGTCGACGGGTTGGGCATGCTGCTGCATCAGGCCGCCCCCGGCTTCGAGCGCTGGTTCGGCCAGCGCCCCGAAGTTGACGACGAAACCCGCCGGATCGTGCTGGGATGAGCTATCTTCTTGGCCTGACCGGAAGCATCGGCATGGGAAAATCGACCACCTCGCAGATGTTCCGCGATCTGGGTCATCCGGTCTGGGATGCCGACGAGGCGGTGCATCGTCTCTATGCCGCGGGCGGTGCGGCGGTCGATCCGGTCGCGCACGCCTTCCCCGGGGCCTTGCAGGACGGCGCCATCGATCGCGCTGCCCTGAAGACCGCCCTTGCCGCCGATCCGGCCGCCCTGGGCCGGCTGGAAGCCATCGTGCATCCGCTGGTGGCTGCTGATCGGGTGGATTTCATCCGGCGGCACCGGCAACGGCCGCTGGTCGTGCTGGATATCCCGCTGCTGTTCGAGGGCGGCGGTGAACGGCATCTGGACGGGGTGGCGGTCGTCTCGACCGATGCGGCAACGCAGCGCGCCCGCGTCATGGCCCGGCCGGGCATGACCGAAGAGACCCTGCAGATGATCCTGTCGCGGCAGATGCCCGATGCCGAAAAGCGCGCCCGCGCCGACTGGATCATTCCGACCGACACGCTGGAAGGCGCGCGGCAGGCCGTCGAGGGGATCGTCAGGGAGATTGCCGAAGATGCGTGAGATCGTTCTGGACACCGAAACCACCGGCTTTGACGCCGAGAAGGACGACCGCATCGTCGAGATCGGCGCGTTGGAACTGGTCAATCATCTGCCGACGGGGCGGACCTTCCATGTCTATATCAACCCCGAACGGCCGATGCCGCAGGAGGCGTTCGAGGTGCATGGCCTTGGCGATGACTTCCTGCGCGACAAGCCGAAATTCGCCGAAATCGTGCAGCAATTCATGGATTTCATCGCGGATGACGCACGGCTGGTGATCCATAATGCCAGCTTCGACATGAAGTTCCTGAATGCCGAACTGAAACGGACCGGACGCCCGCATCTGCCCTGGTCGCGCGCGCTGGACACGCTGGCGCTGGCGCGCGGCAAGTTTCCCGGCGCGCCGGTATCGCTGGATGCGCTCTGCCGCCGCTTTGGCGTCGACAATTCCGGCCGCGAACTGCACGGCGCCCTGCTCGATTCCGAGCTTCTGGCCGAGGTCTATCTGGAACTGATCGGCGGCCGCCAGCCCGATCTGGTTCTTGATCAGCCCGGCCGCTCGGCGGGCGGCGGCGCGGGCGGTCAGGCCGGGCCACGCGCGACCCGCCCGGCACCATTGCCGCCGCGCCTGACCGAAGCCGAGGCGCAGGCCCATGCCGAATTCGTGGCAAGGCTGGGCGCCGAGGCGATCTGGGCGCGTTACGGCCAGTGACGTAAGCGGGCTTGCGCCCCGGCGGCGCGCGGCACATGCTGCGGGCGAAGGTGAACGGGGGCGCATGCTGGGACTGTTCCGCGAATTCCTGAGTTTCTGGGCCGCGATTTTCGAGCGGATGGACAAGATACACATGGGCCTGATCGCCGCCGGCGTGGCCTTCTACGCCATGTTTGCGGTCTTTCCCGGCCTTGCCGCGATCATCGCCCTGTGGAGCCTGTGGTTCGATCCCGATGCGATCATGGCCTATGTGCATGTGGCGAACGAGTTTCTGCCCGAGGGCGCGGCCGAGATCGTCGATTCCCAGATCCGATCGCTGACGGCGGGGGGCCGCACCTCGATCGGATGGACCTCGTTTCTGTCCTTCATGGTCGCGACCATATCCGCCCGCGCCGGCGTCAACGCCCTGGTGCGCGGGCTGAACGCGGCTTACGGGGTGCGCTCGCATTCGACGGTCTTCGCCTTCATCCTGGCCTATGGGCTGACACTGGCCATCGTCGGCATCTCGCTGGCCGGGCTGGCCACCATCGTCATCGTTCCGCTGGTCCTGAACCTCATGGTCATCGCGCCGGTCAGGGCCTGGCTGGTCACGGCCCTGCCCTGGGGCGCGATGTTCGTTCTGGTGATCCTCGGGATCGGCATCCTCTATCGCTATGGTCCCAACGTGAAGACGCCGCGCACCCCGATCTTCACCTGGGGCGCGTTCTTCGCCACGGTCCTCTGGGGCGCTGCTTCCGTGGGCTTTTCCGCCTATCTGGGCAGTTTCAACAGCTATAACCGCATCTATGGCTCGATCGGCACCGTCGTCGCGCTGCTGATGTGGTTCTATCTCGCCGGCTTCTCGGTCATGCTGGGCGCGCTGATGAATGTCGAACTGGCCCGCCGCCGCCGGGTCCGCGCCGCGCGGGCGGCGCGGCAGGCGATCCGGGCATGACGGGCGGGTTCCTCGGCGCTCAGGCCTCCATGCCCTCGGTCGAGGCGAAGAACATTGCCTGGCTGACGGCGGAACGCACCTGTTCCTCGCCGTAAGGCTTGGAGATCAGGAAGGCCGGCTCGGGCCGGTCGCCGGTCAGCAGGCGTTCGGGGAAGGCGGTGATGAAGATCACCGGAATATCGCCCAGATCGGACAGCAACTCGTTCACCGCGTCGATCCCGGACGAGCCATCGGCCAGCCGGATATCGGCCAGGATCAGATCGGGCCGCTGCTGCCCGGCAAGGTCCAGCGCCTGCGCATGGGTCCGGGCGATCCCGGTCACCTGATGGTCCATCGCCTGCACGATCCCCTTTAGGTCCATGGCGATGATCACCTCGTCCTCGATGATCAGGATCCTGCCGCGCAGCGACTGGCCCATCTCGTCCAGCGCCACCCGCACCAGATCCCGGGCTGAGGCCGGTTCGATCTGCATGACCTCGGCGATCTGGTCATGGCGCAGCCCTTCGATCGTGTGCAGCAGCAGCGCCTCGCGCGAATTCGGGGTCAGGCGCCGCAGAAGGTCCTGTGCCCGCCGCTCGCGCGGGGCCTCGCCCGGCTCGACCGGCTGACCGGAACTCTGCCAGATCGCGTGAAAGGCGCGGAACAGCCCGATGCGGGCGTTCCCGGCCCCCTCCATCACCGAACGGTCGCAGAGGATCGCCTCTAGCGTCGCGGCGGCATAGTTGTCTCCGGCGCGCTGGCTTCCGGTCAGCGCCCGGGCATAGCGGCGCAGATAGGGAAGTTCGCGCCCGATCGATTCGGACAGGTCGGCAGATGCCATTGTCGGTTCCTCGGTTTTCCCAGTCACAGGGGAACTTTCCTTCGGCCGGAAAGGTTGCATGGCAGGCGCGAGGTTCGGTCGGGATTGGCGGGAAGATGATTTCGAAGCAGGATGACAGCCGCCGGAATGCGGTGGAAAGGCAGATCGATGAGAATCTGCGGCGGGTGTATGAACAGGATGTCACCGAGCAGATTCCCGAGCGCTTTCTCGAACTGCTGAAACAACTGCGCGAGAAGGAATGACACAAAACCCTTGCCGGAAGGCGCTAGGCTAGCTTCATGACCAGAACCCCGACGACAGATCCGCGTGACCAGCTTGTCGATCATCTGCCGGCGCTGCGCGCCTTTGCCCTGTCGCTGACCCGCGAGGGGGCCTCGGCCGACGATCTGGTTCAGGACACCATCGTCAAGGCCTGGACCAACATGGACAAGTTCCAGCCCGGGACGAACCTGCGGGCCTGGCTGTTCACGATCCTGCGCAACACCTTCTATTCGGCCCGCCGCAAGACCCGCCGCGAGGTCAGCGACAGCGACGGCATCCATGCCGGGCGTCAGGCCACCCGGCCCGAACATGACGGCCGGCTGGCGCTGCGCGATTTCCGGGTGGCCTTCCGGCAGTTGCCGGATGAACAGCGCGAGGCGCTGATCCTGGTCGGCGCCTCGGGCTTTTCCTACGAGGAAGCCGCCGAGATGACCGGGGTTGCCGTCGGCACCGTGAAATCGCGCGCCAATCGCGGCCGGCGCCGGCTGGCCGAGTTGCTGCAACTGGAAAGCGCGGACGAGTTGGACATGACCGACAGCGCGACATTGGCGGTCATGGCCTCGCCGCATACGATCGCGCGCTAGGCGGCGGGTTTCGTGCTTCGGCGGCTGCGCGACAGGCTGGATTTCACCCGGCGCCTGGGCTTTCGCCTGGGTGCGTTGCTGTCGGTCGCGATCCTGCCGATCGGGCTGATCTCGCTGGTTCAGAACCTGCATCTGTCGCGCGAGGCCGAGCGCAGCGCCGAGATCGCCCTGCTGGGCCGCACCGCCTCGGCTGCCGCCGGCGAACGCGCCCTGCTGCTGAGCGCGCTGGGATCCGCCGACGCGCTGGGGCCGACGGTGCTGGAAACGCTCGACCGGCCCAGGGTCTGCGCCGATCTGATGCGCAATTTCATCGAACGCAGCGCCACCTATACCCATGCCGGCTTCGTGCCCATGGATGGTCTCAGCCAGTGCTCGTCCGGTGCGGATGAGGGCCGGGGCACCGACATGCGGCATACGCCCGCCTATCGGGACTTCATCGCCAATCCGGCGATGCTGTTTACTCGGCTGGATCGCGGCGTGGTCGGCACGAGGCCGGTCGTTCAGGTCATGCTGCCGCTTTACCGCGACCGCGAATTGCTGGGCTATGTCGCCGTCTCGCTGACCCGCGAGTTGCTGCGCTCGACCCATGCCGTCCAGTTCGGCACCGAAGGCGCCCGCATCGTCACCTTCAACAATCGCGGCGAGATCCTGACCACGGACAGCACCGACGAGGATGCCGCCCCGGATATCCTGCCGGCCGGAACCACGCTGCTCAGCCTGCTGTCGCGCAACGAGACCACCTTCCGGGCGCGTGCGAACAGCGGCGAGATGCGGGTCTTTACCGTCGTCCCGGTGGTGCCGGGGCTGGTCTATGCGCTGGGCAGCTGGAGCCCGCAGATCGCCGGCGTCAACCTGCTGCAACTGTCGCGGTTCGGGGCGGTGCTGTTTCCCGCAGCACTTTGGCTGGTATCGCTGGCCGTGGCCTATTTCGCGGTGTTCCGGCTGGTCCTGCGCCATATCACGGTTCTGCGTGGGCAGATGCGCCGTTTCGCCATCGGCAACCGCAGCGAGCCGCCGCCGGTGCTGACCGATGCGCCGACCGAGATCCTCGATGTCAGCCAGACCTTCCACAACATGGCCCGGATCCTGATCCGCGACGAGGAGGCGATGGAAGCGGCGGTGAACGAAAAGACGGTGCTGCTGAAGGAGGTCCATCACCGGGTGAAGAACAATCTTCAGCTGATCGCCTCGATCATCAACATGCAGGTGCGGATGATCGACGATCCCGATGCCAGGCGGGTGCTGCGCTCGGTCCAGGACCGGGTCGCGGCGCTGGCGACGATCTATCGCAATCTCTATCAGGCCGAGCATCTGGACGCGGTCGAGGCCGACCGGCTGATCGGCGATATCATCAACCAGATGGTGAACGCCTCGGTCGGTCCGAGCAGCGATCTTCGGGTCGAGACGCAGATCGAGCCGATGATCCTGCTGCCCGATCAGGCGGTGCCGCTGTCACTGCTGGCGACCGAAGCCTTTACCAATGCGCTGAAATATGCGGGCGCCCCATCCGGCAGCCGGCCCTGGGTGCGCGTCTCGCTGACCTCGCCCGCGCCCGGTCAGGGTGCGCTCGAGATCGCCAATTCTGTCGGAGACACGGCCCCCCATCACGAGGGCACGGGCCTTGGCGGTCAGTTGACCGAGGCCTTCTCGACCCAGCTGGAGGGCCGGGCCGACAGCGGGATCGAGGACGGCGCCTTCGTTCTGCGGCTGCGGTTCCGCATCCAGCCCGCCAGCCTGATGGCCGATGCTGCGGCGCGCAATGTCGTGCTGACCTCGGCCGCGCGCGGTGGTGCCAGCGACTGAGATGGTGCTTGCGCCGCCGCCCCTGCGGCTTATCTTGACGCCATGCAGCATCAGCCAATCCATGACATTGAGACCGGCAAGGGCCTGATCGCCTGCCCTCGTTGTGATGCGTTGCATGTCGAGGAGGATCTGAAGGGCGGCGAAACCGCAAGCTGCGTCCGCTGCGGCTCGGTTCTGGCCAAGCCGCGCGGCGGTGCCTTCACCCAGCTGATCGCGCTCAGCTTCACCTCGGTCGTGCTGCTGATGGGCGCGGTCTTCTTTCCGTTCCTCGAAATCTCGCGGCTGAGCTTTGGCAACCAGACCTCGCTGTTCGGCGTCGCGCTGGCCTTCGCCGAGGGCATGCTGCTGCCGCTGGTGGTGGCGGTGCTGCTGGTGATCGTCGGCCTGCCGGTGCTGCGGGCCTTTCTGCTGGTCTATACGCTGGTCCCGCTGGTCAAGGGCCGCCCGCCCCATCGCCATGCCCCGGCGGCCTTTCGCTGGTACGAAATCCTGGGACCGTGGTCGATGGCCGAGATTTTCCTGATCGGCACATCGGTCGCGCTGGTCAAGATCGTGGGCATGGTGACGGTGCATCTGGGGCCGGCCTTCTGGGCCTTCGGGGCGCTGATCCTGGTCAACCTCGCCTCGCGCAGCTTCATGTGCCACACGACGATCTGGGATGCGATGGAGGATGCCGGCCTGCCGACGGATACGCACCGCATGATCGGGGCGCCCGAGGCATGAGCGAGCATTCCCATGGCGGCCCCGTCCTGACCGCGCATCGTGCCGGCCTGATGGGCTGTCGTCGCTGCGGCCGCGTCTGGCCGAAGGGGCAAAGGCAATGCGCCCGCTGCGGCTCGCGGCTGGTGCAGCCCGACCGCAGCGGATTGCAGGCGGTCTGGGCGTGGTGGCTTGCCGGCCTGATCGCCTATATTCCCGCGAACCTCATGCCGATGATGCGGACCCAGGCCTTCGGCGGGCTGAAGGGCAGCAGCGAATCGACGATTGTCGGTGGTGTGCTGGAACTGATCCATTACGGCAGCTACGACATCGCCGCCGTGGTGTTCTTCGCCTCGGTGGTCGTTCCCGTCGCCAAGTTCATCTCGATCGCCTGGCTGGCCATCGTCGCCGGCAGGCCCGCCACCGTCGAGCAGGCGCATACGCGGCTGAAGATCTACGAGGTGGTCGAATTCATCGGTCGCTGGTCGATGATCGACGTGTTCGTGGTGGCGATCCTGTCGGCACTGGTGCAACTGGGCTTCGTCGTCTCGATCCATCCCGGCCCGGCGGCGGCGGCTTTCGCGATCTCGGTTGCCTTCACCATGCTTTCTGCGCAAAGTTTCGATCCGAGGCTGATCTGGCGTGGCTTGCCGCTGCGAAGCCGGACCGAGGACTGACGAGCAGGGTAACAGACGAACAATGACCGAGACGCCGCCGCCGCTGAAACCGGCAAGCCCCGCGCGCAAGACGGCCGCCCGCGCCGCTCTGGCCGGGATAAGCCTGATCTGGCTGGTTCCCATCGTTGCCCTGGTGGTGACGCTGGCGATCGCGTGGAACACCTATTCCGGGCGCGGCAAGCTGATCGAGATCGAATTCGCCGACGCGACCGGGATCACCCCGGGCGAGACCAAGCTGCGCTTTCGCGACATCACCGTCGGACAGGCGGAATCGGCGCGCTTCACCTCGGATCTGTCGAGGGTCGTGGTCGAGGTCCGCGTCGATCAGAGCGTGGCCCAGTATATCGACGATCAGGCCGCCTTCTGGATCGTGCGGCCGCAGGTCTCGGCGCAGGGTGTGACCCGGCTGGACACGGTACTGACCGGCTCGTTCATCGAGGGCTTCTGGGACGACCAGATCGGCGCGCCGCAGACCGAATTCGTCGGCCTCGACCGTCCACCGCTGGTCAGCGAGGATACCAAGGGAACCCGGTTCCAGCTGTCCTTCGAGAAGGGCGGTGGGTTGCAGGAAGGCGCCCCGGTGCTGTTCCGGGGCATCCAGGTCGGCCGGATGGAGAATCTGCGGCTGTCCGAAAGCGGCGATTCCGTGGTTGCCGATGCCTTTGTCGAGGCGCCGCATGACCAGCGCCTGACCAGCGCCACGGTCTTCTGGGACATTTCGGGCTTTTCGCTGTCCTTGGGCGCGCGCGGCGTTTCGTTCAACGTGAACTCGCTGGCCTCGCTGCTGCAGGGCGGGGTGGCGTTCGACACGCTGGTCAGCGGCGGCAGGCCGATCGAGCGCGGGCAGGTCTTTGCCGTCCAGCCGAACGAGGATACCGCCCGCAACAGCCTGTTCACCAGCGATCAGGCCGGACAGTTGCGCCTGACCATGCTGGTCGCCGACAGCGTGCGTGGTCTGGAAAAGGGCGCCGATGTCCAGTTTCAGGGCCTCAGCGTCGGCAAGGTGACCGATCTGGCCGTCTGGCTTGACGAGGACAACGAAAGCTCGGAGATCCTGCAGGAGGTGACGATCGCGCTGTCGCCGACCCGGCTGGGCCTTGCGTCCGATGCCACGCCCGAACAGGCATTGGCATTTCTGGTCGAGGCGGTGAACAGCGGATTGCGCGCGCGCGTTGCCAGCGCGGGCTTTCTTGGCAGTTCGCTGATCGTCGAGCTGGTCAGCATCGACGATGCCCCCGAGGCGCAGATCGACCTAGCCGCCACCCCCTATCCGATCATTCCGGCGATCGATGGCGATCTTTCGGATGTCAGCCAGACCGCCGAGAGCTTTCTTGACCGGATCGGCAACCTGCCCATCGAAGAGGCGCTGCAATCCGCCACCGACATGATGAACAGCATCACCGCGCTGACCAGTTCGCAGGAAACCCGGGCCATCCCCGAAAGCCTGCGCGGCACCATCGACGAGGCACGGACCGCCATGGCCGACCTGAGCCAGTTGATGCAGAAATTCCGCGAGGCGGATGCGGCCGGCAACGCCGGGACGGCGCTGGCATCGGCCAGCGAACTGGCCGGCAAGCTGAACGAGGTCGCGGACCGGCTGCCGGGCATCTTCGAGGCGCTGGAGACCACCTCGGCCTCGGTCGAGCAGGTCGATTTTGCCGCCATCGGCACGCAGGCCGAGGGGATTCTGGCCGATCTGCGCGCCATGCTGGGCAGCGAGGATGCCGAACAACTGCCGCGCAACCTGTCCGAGACGCTGAAGGCGGCCTCGGGCCTGTTGAACGATCTGCGCGACGGCAATGCCGCGGGCAGTCTGAACCGGGCGCTGGATTCGGCCAGCGTCGCCGCCGACGAGATCGCCAGATCCGTGCAGCAACTGCCCGATCTGCTCCAGCGGCTGCAGGCGACTGCGACCCGCGCCGATGCGGTCCTTGCCGCCTATGGCTCGCGCTCGGCCTTCAATGACGAAGCCATCAATGTGCTGCGCGAGATGCGCCGGGCGACCGCCTCCTTCGGCTCGCTGGCGCGGATGATCGAACGTAACCCGCGCGCCTTCATTCTGGGACGGTAAGATGATGACGATCCGTGTTCCTGCCGCAGTGATCCTTGGCGCACTGACGCTGGCGGCCTGCTCGAACCCCGAAAAGACCGGGCGGTTCCTGATCGACCCGCCGGCGGTCGCGGCGCGGGTGCCGGACCGGCTGGGAACCGTGGAACTGCGGGACGTGTCGCTGCCGGAATATGCCGCGGATCAGGAGGTGATGTGGCAAACGGCGGACGGGGCAGTGCGGTCGACCCCAGACAATCTCTGGGCCGATGGTCCGCAGCGGGCCTTCACGCTGGCCCTCGCCCGGGCGATCTCCGAGGTTTCGGGCGCGACGGTGATCGGTGAGCCCTGGCCCCTGGCCGAGCCGCCGCAGCGGGTGCTGGAAGTGCGGGTCGAAAAGGCGCTGGCCCAGGCCGACGGGACCTATCGGCTGACCGGGCGCTATTTCGTCGCGGACGAAGGCAGCGGCGGCGCCAACCACGCCCGCAGCTTCGACATTTCGGTGCCGCTGGCCAGCGACCAGCCCTCGGCCATCGCCGCGGCGCTGTCACAGGCGATCGCGCAGCTGGCGCAGCAGATCGCCACCCTGTCCGGGCCTGGCCGGGCCATCACGACCCGGCGTTCCGCGGTCAGCGACCCTTTCGCGCTGGATCCGATGTTCTGACGCCGTGACGCGCCCGTTCATCTGACCCGGCGCCAGAAGGTCCGGTGGTCAGTTGCCCCGCGGGACTCCGCAGGGATTGGCCGGACGGACCAGACCATGACCGAAGACCTCGTCCGGTCCCGCCTTGCCCAGATCGCGGGCCGAGCGGTGCAGGCGGTCGCGCAGTTCCGACGGGCTCAGATCGGGCTCGGCCTGCAGCAGCAGTGCCGCGGCCGCGGTCACGAAGGGCGCGGCGAAGGAGGTGCCGGTCTTGGTCCGGCCGCCGCTGATCGAGGCCGCCGTCCAGACCTCGACCCCGGGTGCCGCAAGATCGATATGGGTGCCCCGCCCGGCGCGGCGATAGACGCGCGATTGCCGGTCGACCGCGGTGACCGCGATGACCTGCGGATAGGCTGCCGGAAACGCGGGCTTCGCGGCCGGGCCGCCATTGCCCGCCGCCGCGACCATGACGATGCCGCGGCCGTTCAGGCGGCGGATCTGTTGCGCCAGCGCCTGATTATGCGGCCCGGCCAGCGACAGGTTGATGATGTCGACGCCCTGCCCGGCAAGATAGTCCAGCGCCTCGATCAGGGCGAAGGCATCGGCCCTTTCGTCGCCACCGCGCTTGTAGAACGCATCCACCGCGATCAGTTCGGCCTCGGGCATCAGGCCCGGCGTGCGGCTGTCCGCCTTGCCGACCAGCAGCGCGGCAACCGCCGTGCCATGCAGCAGATCCGAGCTTGCCACCCCCTTGTCCGGCGCGATGCGGTGAACCTTGACCCGGGCATCCTTCAGCACCGCGTGGTCCGCGTTCAGCCCGGTATCGACCATGCCGAGACGCGGTGCCGCGCCGCAGCCCGAGGTATTGCCGGGCCAGGCGATCATCTGCCGTGCCGGACAGAACCCGCCCGTACAGGCCTCAGCATTTCCGGGGCGATAGTAATGGTTGAAATCCGCGCCGCCGGGGGCACCAAGGCCGCGCACAAGATCGCGTGCCGCCGGCAATGTCATGTCGCGCGGCTTGCGTATCCGCAGGATCGCGCCGCCCGTGGTCAGCGCGCGCTGGCCGAGGATCTGGAACCCCTCGGCCAGAAGGAAGGCGCGATCCTCGGGCGACAGGCCGCGTGCGATGATCTCGTCCGGGGCGCGCTGCGGCAGGGGTGCGGCTTGTCGCCGGGGCGGGGCGCGCCGATCATCATCATCATCATCATCATCATCATCATCATCGTCGTCGCCGTCGTCATGATCGTCGGCCCATGCCGCCGATCCGGTCCCGATCCGCGCATCCGGGCGGAAATCTGCCGACAGGACCGCCAGCATGACGGCCAGAAACAGAAGAATGCGGTGTGGCATGGTGACCTCGGCTCCGGGGGTTTCTGGACATTCTACGTCAGACAACCTCTATTATTCCGCGCCGAGGTCAATTCTGCAGGTTCGGAGGTGTCATGGATGCGGCGTTCAGCGAGGCGCTTATCGCGCTGCTGCCGAATCTGCGCCGGTTCGCCCTGTCGCTGACGCGGCGGCCGGATCAGGCCGACGATCTGGTGCAGATCACGGTCGAGCGTGCCATCGCCGGGGCCGGCAGCTATGACCCGGACCAGCGGTTCGAGCCATGGCTGTTCCGCATCATGCGCAATGCCTTCATCGACCAGACCCGCCGCCGCAAGACGGCCGGAACGCAGGTCGATATTCACGAGATGCCCGAAGCCCTGCCCACCGATCCCGGGCCGGGGCTCGAGGCCCGGCTGATGCTGGATTCGGTCAGGGTCGCGATGGCGGAACTGCCCGAGGGCCAGCGCGAGATCCTGCACCTCGTCTGCGTCGAGGAGATGAGCTATGCCGAAACCGCCCGGGTGCTGGAGATCCCGGTCGGAACGGTCATGAGCCGCCTGTCGCGGGCAAGGCTCGCGCTTTCAGAAAAATTGGGAATAGAATGACAGACGGCGCGTAGTCCGGAGATGAACAGGGCAGCGGGGATGGGCCCATGCAGATCGATGACGAAACCCTGATGGCACTTGCCGATGGCGAACTTGACCCGGCGCGGGCGGACGAGTTGCGCCGGCTGGTCGCGCGGGATCCCGCGCTGCAGGCCCGGCTCCATCGTTTCGAGGAAACCCGCCGCCTGCTTGCCGGGCTGCGCCTGGCACCCGAGGGCGAGGATCCGCTGGCCGCGATGATCCGCGGGGCGGTCACGCCCGAGGCGCCCGCCCTGCCCCCGCCGGCCAATCTCAACCGGCCGCCCTGGGTCGCGCTTGCGGCCTCGCTTGCGGTGGCGGTCCTGGGCCTTGGCTGGTGGCAATGGTCGGGCCGTGCCCCGGACGGGTTTGCGCCGGCGGAACTGGCCGCACTGGACGGCCTGCCCTCGGGTGAGGTCCGACGGCTCGAGTCGGGGGAAGAACTGGCGATGATCGCCTCGTTCCGCGACGGGGATGGCGCGCTCTGCCGCGAATACGAGACATCGGGCGGTGACCTGGTGCGGGTTGTCCTTGCCTGCCGCGATGACGGCGCGTGGCAGCAGCGCTTTGCCGCCGTGACCAAGGCGGATGGCGGCGAATACCGGCCGGCATCGGGGGAAGGGTCCATTGACGAGGCGCTGGCGGCGATCGGCGCCCAGGGGCCCCTGTCCCTTGAGGAAGAGGAAGCCGTGCTTCGGAAATAGCCCCGCGCGGGCGAAGATACTGTCCTTCACGTCCAAACCCTTGCGCAGCACGACCAGCCGGTCGGGCTGCGCTTTGCCATTGGCTGCCCGCCGCAGGAACCGGCAAGAAAATTTGGTCGTCGTCGAATTTTTTCAGGACCGGGCGGAATAGATGCGCGCCGTCATGCGTAAGCCATGCAGACGACGCAAGAAGGAACACTGAAACGACGCTGACCGCCCCGATCATGCAGCGGGGCCCCGGACAGGCACTCGGCTTCCGAGGCATGTCGGTCGGCTTGCATCTGGCGGGAAGACCTGTGTCTGGCCCGCACCGGATTCCGCTTCGGCCTTACCGGCAGCCGGAGCGTGGCGGACGGCATCGCCGTCACGGGACCATGCCGGCGAAACAGACCTGACGGAGAAAGACAATGGCCAATATCTATGGCAACGACGACGACAACCGCCTGAACGGCACCCAGTTCATCGACAAGATCTGGGGCCGCTCGGGCGACGATATCATCCGCAGCTATGGCGGCAACGACACCGTGGACGGCGGCGAGGGCAACGACCGCATCTATGCCGGTCCGGGCAACAACCTCGTCTTCGGCGGCTCGGGCAACGACTTCATCGAAACCCTGGGCGGCCATGACCGGATCCGCGCCGGCGAGGGCAACGATGTCGTCCGGGCGGGGCATGGCAATAACGACATCATCCTGGGCTCGGGCAACGACCACTCGATCAGCGGCGCAGGCCGCGACCGGATCGACGCCGGGGATGGCAACGATGTCGTGTATGCGGGGGGCGCCAACGACGTGATCCTGGGCGGCGAGGGCGACGACCGCATGTTCGGTCAGGCCGGCCACGACCGGCTGGTCGGCGGCGAGGGCAACGACACCCTGAACGGCGGCGCGGGTGCCGACACGATGACCGGCGGCGAGGGCGCGGATGTGTTCGTCTTCAATGGCGGCGTCGATCGGATCACCGATTTCGACCAGGATGACGATGTGATCAACTTGTCGCACTATGCGCGTTTCGATAGCTGGGCGGATGTCCGTGGCGCCGCCCGCCAGTCGGGCAGCGATGTGGTCATCCATGCCGGCAACGACCGGCTGGTGATCGAGGACACGCGACTGGGCCAGCTGGATGCCGACGATTTCAACTGGTAACGAACGGCCGTGACACCAAACGGGGCCCCGCCTGCTGCGGGGCCCCGATACTGTTGTCCCTCTATGCGGTCACGTCAAGTTCGGTCATCATGCCGGTTTCGAGATGCCCCATATGGTGGCAATGCAGCATCCAGGGTGCGACCTCGCCCGCGTCGAAGGCGATGGTGACCATGCTCATCGACGGCACATGAACGGTGTCGCGCAGGGCGCCGGCGATCCGCTCCATTCCCAGACCCACCACCTGGAACACATGTCCGTGCAGATGCATCGGATGCGCCATCATCGACATGTTGTGGAGGGTCATTTCGACCCGCTCGCCACTGCGGACTTGGATCGGCAGCTGATCCCCCCAGACCCGGCCATCGATCGTCCAGACATAGGGCGACATCGACCCGCCAAGCATCACCTGATGCAGCCGGTCCGCCCTGCGTTCGGGCAGCGGAGTTGCTGCCCGCAGCGCCGCCTCCTGCGACAGATCGGCCGAGAAGGCCGGATGCTCGGTTTCGGACATACCCGGGATGCGCGGCACCGATGCGCCCGGTGGGGCCAGGATGATGCCGGTCCGCTCGCGCGCACCCTCGCGCAGCGCCAGCACCGGCAGCGCGCTGCCGTCTGCCGGCATGTCGATCTCGATATCCAGCCGCTGGCCCGGGGCAAAGCCGAAGCGGGTGCCGGCAAGGGGCTGGCACGGGTCGCCGTCCACGGCCACAAGCCGCCCGCGCTGGCCGCCCAGATCGATCAGGTAGGCGGTCATGGCCGAGCCGTTGATGGCGCGCAGCAGCACACGGCCATTGCGCTCGACCGTCACGACCTCAGGATCGTCGAGGGTGCGGTCATTGGCCAGATAGGCGTCGAAATCGAAATCGTTCAGATCCATCGCCATGGCGCCCATGCCGCCCATAGGCTGCATGCCGCCTGCCCCGGCCATGGCGCCGTGGTCCATTCCGGCCATGGCATCGCCGCCGCCGCTCATGGCGGCATGCTCCTCGCCGCCGATCGTTTCTGTCAGCACCTCCTCGGGCGTCTTGAACGAGAAATCGTGCAGGAACAGAACCACTTCCTGCCGGTCGGCGGCAAGATCGGCCTCGCTGCGCACGATCAGCGGTGCGGCCAGAAGCCCGACCTCCTGCACCGGGATGTGGCTGTGCATCCAGAACGTGCCCGGCCGGGTGGCGAAATCATAGCTTCGGGTTTCGCCCGGGGTCAGCATCGGGTTGGTGTTGGGCACCCCGTCCTGTGAATTGGGCGGGATCTGGCCGTGCCAGTGGATGATGGTGTCGCGGTCCAGCGCATTGGTCAGATCGACCTGCATGCGCTGCCCCGGATCAAGCGTCAGCCCGTTGCCGCCCCGGGCATTGACCAGCCCCATGATCGTGGCGGCGCGGCCCTGCACCTCGATCGTGCGGGTCGTGGCGCTGAGCGTGAGGGCCGGGGACTGGGCGCGGACGCGGGCGGGAAGCATCAGCGAGGCGGATGCGGCGGCAGAGGCGGCCAGAAAGCCGCGGCGAGAGAAAGTCATCATCTGTTCACTCCGGAAGGTCAGGTCTGAGGACGGTGTCCCGCGTCAGGCGGGACGGGGCTCAGACCTGGGCCCGCGGAGGGCGACGCGCCGGCAATCCGGCGCGCGAGGGCGGATCAAGCAGATTGCCCGGGCGCGGCAGCCGCGCCGGGCGCAGACCCGTGCCCGCGACGATGGCGGGCGTCTGCACGACCGGCGGATCGATGCAATGCATCTTGCATAAGGTGAGGTCGAGCCTGTCCGGAG
This sequence comes from Paracoccus marinaquae, assembly GCF_018860165.1. Taxonomy (GTDB): domain Bacteria; phylum Pseudomonadota; class Alphaproteobacteria; order Rhodobacterales; family Rhodobacteraceae; genus Paracoccus; species Paracoccus marinaquae. Next base: position 29,756 of record NZ_JAHKNG010000003.1, on the reverse strand, counting down.
CCGCCAGACCGGACTTGGCGGGCATCATGTCCGAGGGGCCGGCATGCCCGGCCATTGCCATCGCCATCACCGTCTGCATGGCGGGGTCGTCGTCGCCGCGGTGTCCGGTCATCTGCGGCCAGAGCGAGGCGAGCAGTGCCAGAACCAGAACGACTGGCAGGGCCGCCCTGAGGATCAGCGCACTGCCGCCGGGGCGCGGATGCCGGGGCCGCGGGGTCACACGGCCACCCTTCCGGCGCGGCCGGCGCCGATGACAGCAGGTGTGATCCGGGGTCGGCGGAAATGCAATGCGGGGACCGTTTGTTCGATTCGCGGCGGATGATACCGATCTGTGGTCCGGGGTGGCCAGCGGCAACCGTGCCCGGTTCACATTCTCTTGCAGCGTCGGGCGGCGGCACCGAGGGCCGCGCCCGGCAATCGCCGGTGCGACCACCCTGCCCTTGTCAGCCCATCACGCGCCCCAACGCGGCGTCGATGGCGCCGATGATCCGGTCGATATCCTCGGCCGTGGCGATCAGCGCCGGCGACAGATACAGCGTGTTGTTCTGTCCCGGCATCGAGCGGTTGGTGGCGCCGATGATGACGCCCTGCGCCAGACAGTCCGCGACGATCGCCTGCACCCGCTTTTCGTCCAGCGGCTCCTTGCTGGTGCGATCCGCGACCAGTTCCGCCCCGCAGAACAGCCCCTTGCCGCGCACATCGCCAATCACCGCGTGCTTCTCCATCAGGCCGCGGAGGCCCGCCATGCAACGCTCGCCCATCAGCCGGGTGTTTTCCAGCAGGCCCTCGTCCTCGATGATGCGCATGTTCTCCAGCGCGGCGACCGGGCCGGCGGTGCAGCCGCCGAAGGTCGAGATATCGCGGAAATAGCTCATGCCGTCCTCGGGCGCGTCCTTGAACATCTCGAAGACGCGCTCGGTGGTGACGGTGCAGGAAATCGCCGCATAGCCCGAGGCCACGCCCTTGGCCATGGTGACGAAATCCGGCTCGATCCCGTATTGCTGATAGCCGAACCAGGTGCCGGTGCGCCCCAGACCGCAGACCACCTCGTCGATATGCAAGAGGATGTTATATTTTCGGCAGATCTCCTGCACGCGCGGCCAATACCCCTCGGGGGGCGTGATGACGCCGCCGCCGGCGGTCACCGGCTCCAGCACGATGGCGCCCACCGTGTCGGGGCCTTCGCGCAGGATCACCTCTTCGATGGCATCGGCGGCGCGCTGGCCATAATTCTCGACATCCCATTGCTTGCGGTATTCAAGGCAATGCGGCACGCGGACGAAACCGTCGGGATAGGGGCCGTATTGCATCGCCCGCTGATCCTGGCCCGAGGATGCCAGCGTGCCAAGGGTGGTGCCGTGATAATCGCGGTCACGATAGAGGATCTTCCACTTGCGGCCGCCGTGATGGCGCGCGGCGATCTGGCGGACCATCTTGTAGGCCTTCTCGTTCGCCTCGGACCCGGAATTCGAGTAATAGACCCGGCTCATCCCCGGCATCTTCTCGATCAGCCGCTGCGCGAAGACCGCGCCCGGAACGGTGCCGGCCGCGCCGGCATAGTAGTTCAGCCGCACCAGCTGGTCGCGCACGGCATCGGCGATGCTTTCGCGCCCGTAGCCGACATTCACCGTCCAGACCCCGCCCGAGACGGCGTCAAGGTATTCCTTGCCGGTGGCGTCCCACAGCCGCATGCCCTTGCCCTCGACGAAGACCCGCGGATCCACGGTCTCGTATTGCTTGTGCTGGCTCAGATGGTGCCAGACATGCTCACGGTCGGCGGCGACCACCCTTGAGATATCGTTCTGCGTCAGATCAAGCGTCATGCTGGCCTCCTTCGGTCGTCGCGGGTTTGCTGTGCCCGTCGGGCGGGCGGGTTTGCATCGATCTTAGGCCGCCCGAAATCCCGGGCAAGGGCCGAATGCGAAACCCGCGCTTCGCGCGCGAAAATGGGCATATCCGGGCGTGTTCAGCGCGGGAAAGGGTCACTCAGGCGCAACAGAACCGTGTCATGGAAGGGGTCAGACGGCTGAATTGCTGGATTCAACGGCGGGTCCTGCTCATACTGCCGGCAATCAAGAATGACAGGGCAGGAAGGATGAACAGATATCTGCGGGCGGGATTGCTTCTGTCCACGGCCCTTGGCTTTGCTGGCATGGCGCTGGGGCAGTCTTCATCGCCCTTCTCGGGCTGGTTTGGCAGTCGCGAGACCGAAGGCCCGGTTGCGCTGGACCTGCGCGTCACCGGCGATGAGGACGATCTTGAGCGCATGGTCCGCAATACCTCGCAGGTCGTGGCGGCGCTGGCCGAAGGGCGGGTGACCGGACAGGACATCCTTGCCGCAGCCCGCGCAGATTATGCGCGCATCCTTGGCGCGCTTTACGATCAGGGACATTATTCGGCGCTGATCTACATCACGCTGGACGGGGTCGAGGCGGCCGAGATCGCCCCCCTTGATGCACCGGCGACGGTTGCCAGGGTTGTGATCGCGGTCGATCCGGGGCCGACGTTCCAGTTTTCGCGCGCGGCCATCGGTCCGCTGGCGCCCGACAGCGAGATGCCGCGCGAATACGCGGTCGGAGAGACCGCCGGCACCGGGACCATCAAGGCCGCGGCCGTCGCGGCCGTCGAAGGCTGGCGCGATGCCAGCCATGCCAAGGCCGATGTCAGCGGGCAGGAAATCGTCGCCGATCACAATCAGAACAGCGTCGACAGCCAGATCGTGCTTGCCCCCGGCCCGGCGGTGACCTTCGGCAAGCTGAACATGACGGGTTACGAGCGGATGAAGCCGCGCCGGCTGCACAAGATCGCGGGCCTGCCCGAGGGCGAGCCTTTCGATCCCGAAGAGATCGAGGATGTGCGCAAGCGCCTGCGCCGCAGCGGCGTGTTCTCGGCCATCACGCTGGAAGAGGCCGACCAGCTTGGGCCGGACAACAGCATGGATGTCAACCTGACCGTGGTCGAGCAGAAGCAGCGCAGCATCGGCGGCGGCTTCGAGCTGTCGAACAATGACGGCCTGACCATCTCGGCCTACTGGATGCATCGCAACCTCTTGGGCGGCGGCGAAAGGCTGCGGATCGAGGGCGAGGCCACCGATATCGGCTCGGACACCAGCGACCGCGACGAGGAACTGACCTTCCGCCTTGATCGCCCGGCGACGATCACCGCGGATACCACCGCCTATCTCGAGGCCAAGCTGGGCAGGCTGCGCGAGGAGGATTACGATTCCGACAGCGCCAGCCTTGCCCTCGGCTTCAATCACATCGTCGGGGACGAGCTGACCGTCGATATCGCGATGCAGTATCAGGTCTCGCGCGTCAACGATCAGGACGAGTACACGGATTTCCGCGTTCTGGCCTTCCCGGCCGAGGTCACCTGGGACAAGCGCGACGAGCCGACGGATGCCAAGCGGGGCTTCTATCTGCAAGGGGAAGCCATGCCCTACAAGGGCTTCAACGGCACCGATTCCGGCACAAGGCTGCTGGGCGAGGGGCGCGCCTATTATTCCCTGGGCGAGGAGGACAGGTTCACCCTGGCGGGCCGGGCGCGTCTGGGAACCATCCTCGGCGCCGAAATCCAGAACACTCCGCGCGAATACCTGTTCTATTCGGGTGGCGGCGGCAGCGTGCGCGGCCAAGCCTATCAGTCGCTTGGCGTCAATGCGATCATGGGGCGCGACGGTCCCATCGAGACCGGCGGCATGAGTCTGGTGAATGCCAGCGCCGAATTGCGTTACCAGCTGCGCGAGAAGATCGGCGTGGTGGCATTCGCGGATTACGGCAGGGTCTGGGCCGGCGACGCCTGGTCGGGCAGCGATGGCTGGCAGGCAGGCGCAGGGGCAGGGGTCAGGTACAAGACCCCGATCGGGCCGCTGCGCTTCGACATTGCGGCGCCGGTGGGTGGCGGTGCCACCGATGACGGTATTCAGGTCTATCTGGGACTGGGGCAGGCATTCTGATGCGCAAGACATGGCTGATCCTCGCCGCGATCCTGTTTCCGCTCATCGTTCTGGCGCAAAGCGCGGCCGAACTGTCCGAGGAGGTCGAGGATGATCGCGGCTTTCTGACCCGGCTCTTGGAGCGCAACCTTTCCGGCGATGGCCGTCAGGTCAGCATTCAGGGCTTCGACGGCGCGCTGTCCTCGCGCGCGACCTTCCGCCAGATCACCATAGCCGATGCCGACGGCACCTGGCTGACGCTGGAGGATGGCGCCATCCAGTGGCATCGCGCGGCGCTGCTGCGCGGGCGCGTCGATATCGATGAACTGTCGGCGGCGCGCGTCCTTCTTCCCCGTCTGTCGGGCGGCGGCGAAGACGCACCAAAGGCGGAAGCCACCGAATTCGCGCTGCCGGATCTGCCGGTCTCGCTGGAGATCGAGAAGATCGATGTGCAGCGGGTCGAGATCGGCGAGCCGGTGATCGGCATGGCCGCCGCGATCTCGATGCAGGGCAGCATGAGCCTTGCCGATGGCGAGGGTGCGGCGCAGCTGACCATCGACCGTCTCGACGGACCCCGCGGAGAGTTTGTTCTGGACGCGGGCTATTCAAATGAAACCAAGGCGTTGCGGATCAACCTCGGCCTTGACGAGGCCGCCGATGGCCTGCTGGTCAATATGGTCGATCTCTATGGCCGGCCTTCGGTCAACGCCCAGATCAGCGGCGAGGGCGTGATCACCGAGTTCACCGCCGATATCCGGCTGGCGACCGACGGCCAGCCCCGCGTGACCGGTCAGGTCGGCGCCAATGGGGCGCCGGGGCCGGACGGCTCGGCGGGGACGGCCTTCCGGGTCGATCTTGGCGGCGATGTCGCGGCGCTGCTGCCGCCCGAGAACCGCGCCTTTTTCGGCACGGAAACCCGGCTGGCGGCCAATGGCTGGCGCGGCGAGGACGGACGGCTGGACATTCCCGAACTGGACCTTGACACCGAGGCGCTGTCGGTGACCGGGGCGCTGGCGCTGAACGCGCAGAACGCCCCGGAAAGCGCCGAGTTGCGGATCGCACTGGGCCGCGATGCCGGCGCGACACAGCTTCCGGTCACCTTGCCCTTCGGCGCGGGCAGCACCACCGTCGAGGCCGGCCTGCTGGATCTGCAATATGATGCGGCGCAGGGGCAGGGCTGGACGCTGACCGGGCGCATCGGCCAACTGGATCAGGGCGATCTGCTGATCGGTGCGCTGACGCTGGACGGCGCGGGCGAGGTGGTGCTGAATGGCAGCGCGCTGTCCACGGTGACCGGCGGGATCGATTTCGGCGGCCGGCAACTGGCTTTCGACGATCCGGGCGTGGCGCAGGCCGTGGGCGAGGAGGTCACGGGCCGGGCGCAGTTCCAGTTCTCGCCCGGTCAGGCCGTCGAGATCTCGGACCTGACGGTGAACGGCGCCGATTACGGCCTGTCGGGCTATTTCCTTGTCACCGGCCTGTCGGGCGGTTTCCTCGTCTCGGCCGATATCGACGCGCAATATCAGGATCTGGCCCGCGTCTCGACTTTGGCGGGGCGTCCGGTCTCGGGTCGCGCGGACGCGGCGATGACCGGCTATTACCGTGTCCTCAATCGCAGCTTCGATCTTGATGCGCAGATACGCGGCACCGATATCTCGCTGGATCAGGACCAGCTTGACCGGATGCTGAGCGGCGAGTCCCGCATCGCGCTGCGGGCGCGGCGCGACGAAACCGGCATCGAGCTGGAAGAACTGACGGTGAATGCGCAGGGCCTGACGGCTGAGGCGCAGGGCTATCTGAACAGCCTGTCCAGCGATGTGACCGCGCAGATCTCGATGCCGTCGCTGCAGGCGGCGGACCCGGATTTCTCGGGCGGGCTTGAGGCCGAGGCCAAGCTGAGCGGCGCCACGGGTCAGCGCCGCCTGTCGGTCAGCGGCGAGGCCAGCGATCTGCGGATCGGCATCGAGGCGCTGGACGGCGCCTTGCAGGGGCGCACCAGTCTGGCGCTGGTCGCGGGCGAGGCGGAGGGCGGCTATCAGGTCGAGACCTTCCAGTTGTCGAACCCGCAATTGCGGGCCGAGGCCGAGGGCAGCTTCGCCCCGGGGGCGCTGGACGCGGTGGCGGATTTCGAGATCACCGACCTGAGCGCGCTGAAGGCGGGCTGGTCGGGCGATCTCGCGGCCCGGGCCAGACTCAGCGAGGAGGACGGCACCCGCTTCATCGATCTGGACGGCACCGGCCAGGATCTGAGCCTGGGCCAGCAGAATGTCGATGGCGCCCTGACCGGCAGCACCACGCTGAAGGTTCTGGCCGAGGAAAAGGGCGGCGTGGTGACGCTGCGCGATGTCCGGCTGGTGAATGAACAGATCAGCGCGACGGCCGCCGGTGTCTATGGCGAGGGCGTCACCGATGTGACGGCACAGATCGATGCGCGGTCGCTGGCATCGCTGGGCGCTGGCTGGCGCGGATCCCTGGATATCGACGGCAGCTTCCGCGAGGCCGGTGACGGCGTGCGCCGCCTGGATCTGACGGGAACCGGGCATGACCTTGCCTTCGGGCAGGCCCAGGTCGATGGCGCGCTGGCCGGCGAAACCCGGCTGGCCGTGTCGGGGACCGAACGCGAGGGCGTGTTCCAGATCGAACAGGCGCAGGTCGAGAATGCGCGCCTGAACGCGGCGGCCACCGGCAGGGTCGGCGGCGGGCAGACCGATCTCAGCGCCCGTCTGAACGCGGGCGACCTGCGCTTTCTGGGCAATGGCATCAGCGGTTCGCTGACCAGCGATGCCCGGGTGACCGAGGAAGGCAGCCGTCGCCGGATCACCGCGACCGGCAGCGCCAGCGGCCTGTCGCTGGGACAGCCCCGCGTCGATCCGCTGTTGCGGGGCCAGACCAGCTTTGACATTGCCGCGACGCAATCGCCTGACGGAATATCCCTGCAACGTCTTGATCTGCGCAACCCGCAGCTTCAGGTCGATGCCAGCGGCGACAGCGCGGCGGGGTTGAACGTGGATGCCCGGCTTGTCGATCTGGCCCTGATCCAGCCGCAGCTGCCGGGCCCGGTAGAGGTCCGCGGCACCATCCGTGAAAGCGGGTCCAGCATCATCGTCGATCTGGGTGCGACCGCGCCGGGCACGACCGATGTCCGGATTTCCGGCTCGGCGGCACGGGATTTTTCCACGACCGACCTGTCGATCACCGGCACCAGCAATGCCTCGCTGGCCAATGGGTTCATCCGCACCCGCAATATCGAGGGGCCGCTGCGTCTGGATCTGCGCCTCTCCGGGGCTCCGTCGCTGCAGGCGCTTGGCGGTAGCCTGGTCCTCGAGGGCGGGGAACTGGCCGAGCCCGGGCTGGGGTTGCGACTGGAACAGATGAACGTGACGGCCGGGTTCCAGAACGGCCGGATCGCGATCGACGGCGCCGCCAATGTCGGGGCGGGCGGGCGCATCCTGATCGTCGGGCCGGTCGATCTGGGCGCCGGCAGTGCCGATCTGGACGTGCAACTGGACGGTGTCGTGGCGCGCGACCCGAACCTTTATCAGACGGTCATCAATGCCGATGTGCGTTTCTCGGGCAGCTTTGCGGATGGTCCGCTGATCGCCGGCCGCGTCGATCTGGGTGAGACCGAACTTCGCATCCCCTCGACCGGGCTGGGCGGTGCCAAGGCGATTCCCGACATCAAGCATGTCGGGGATACCCGCCCGGTGCGCGCGACCCGCGCCAAGGCGGGGCTTGAGGAATATCTCAGCGCCGCCTCGCGCGATGCCGGCATGGCCGGGCCGGCGGCAACCCCGCCCGCCAATCCGCCACGGCTGGATCTGGTCATCAACGCCCCAAACCAGGTGTTCATCCGCGGCCGCGGCGTCGATGCCGAGATGGGCGGCAGCCTGCAGGTTCGCGGCACGACCCGGGATGCCGTCCCGATCGGCCATCTGCAGCTGATCCGGGGCCGGGTCGATCTGCTGGGCAAGCGGTTCGAACTGTCCGAGGGTCTGGTCGAACTGCAGGGCAGCATGATCCCGGTGATCCGCCTCGTGGCGGCGACCTCGCAGGATGGCATCACCACGCGGATCATCGTCGATGGCGAGGCGCGCGATCCCGATATCAGCTTTGAATCCTCGCCGGAACTGCCCGAGGAAGAGGTTCTGTCGCAGCTTCTGTTCGGACGCGGCCTCGACAATATCAGCCCGCTTCAGGCGGCGCAGCTGGCCAATGCCCTGGCCGTTCTGGCCGGTCGTGGCGGCGAAGGCATCGTGAGCCGGCTGCGAAATCAGGTCGGGCTGGACGATCTGGACCTGCAGACGGACGATGAGGGAAATGTCGAGGTGCGGGCCGGGAAATACCTGACCGACAACATCTATACCGACATTTCGGTCGGCGACAGCGGCAAGACCGAACTGAACCTGAACCTCGATATCTCGGAAACGCTGCGGGCGCGGGGATCGGTCGACAGCGAAGGGGAAAGCACGCTGGGGATCTATTTCGAGCGCGACTACTGAGCCTGCCCACAGGCAGGCGCGGCCCTGTCGGCGGTGTCGGTCATTTCGCGCCGACGGCGCCGGCGAGGTCGATGCGGTCGGCGTCGGCGGGTTCCGCATCCTTCGTCAACTGGCCCAGTTCCGACGCCCGGAACCGCAGCATCTGCCGACCACCGGCAAGGCCGGTCACGCTCCAGCCCAGAAGCTGGCCTGACGGACCCGCCATGACGCCGTTGTCGCCCCGGCCCTCGTGTTTTTCGGTCAGCCTCGCGCGCAGCGCCGCAAGGCCCGGGCCGGCCTCGACGCGATCCTCCCAGGCTGCCAGGGCGTCGGCAAGCGTCTCGCCCTCGTCGCCCCACAACTGGCCGTAGGAGCGGTTTCGGACCAGCAGCTTGCCGTTCGGGGCAAAGACGACAAGCGCGTCCTCGATCCCGTCGAGGACATGCGAGCCCAGCAGCAGGTCGGCCCGGAACTTGCGGGTCAACGAAATCTCCGAGGTGATGTCCTCGAAGAGGAAGGCCACCGCGCCGTCGGGATGGGGCCGGCCGGTGACGCGGTAGGTCTGGCCGCCGGGCAGGGACCAGGTCTCGACGTGATGTCCGGTCGCGGCGGCGCTTTCCAGATTGTTCATCTGCTGGCGCCAGCTGCGGAAGTCCTTCGGCTCGGGCACCATCCGCAATTCGCGCAGCTTGTCCAGCAGGTCGAACAGCGTCGGCCGCGCGGTCAGAAAGCCCGTTGGCAGGCCGGTCAGGTCGATCAGAGCCGGGTTGAACAGTTGCAGGTTGCGCTGCCGGTCGAAGATCGCCAGCCCGATCGGCAGGTCGGCGAATGTCTTGGTCAGTGTCTGCACGAATTCGCGCAGGCTGCGTTCGGCGCGCACGGCGGCATCGGCAGGGACGGCGAACATCATCTCCTGGTCGCCCATGCCGTGGCTGTGGCAGTCGTACCACGAGATGACGCCCTGGCTGTCCAGCCGCGCCCGCCGGGTCGTCGTGCCCGCGCCGGGCACGGGCTTGGGCGAATCCAGCAGCCGGGGCAGGGGCCAGCCCAGCGGGCCGTCCGACAGCGCCTCGGCGCGGCGCAGATAGGCGGCGTTGGCCCAGGTCACGCGGTCCTCGGCATCCTGCCGCCAGACCAGCATCGGGGTCTGGTCCAGCGCCCGGCGCAGCAGGTCCAGTTCATCCTCCATCGCCTGTTGCGACATCGAATCGACGACAAGCCCGGCCTGTTCGGCCTCGGGATCGGTGATGGTGAGGCGCAGGATGCCGCCGCCCAGATCCTCGGCCAGCAGGCGCAGCGTGGCGCTGCCGGTTCCCTGATTGCCCAGCAGTTCGATCCGGCCCAGCCGGGATATCTGATCCAGCCGGGCCGGCGCGTCATGGAAGCGCGGTCCGATCCACTGCAGCAGCCGGTCCCATTCGTCCGTGGGCGCCGGGATCCGTCCCAGCAGCGTTCGTGCGGGCTGGGTGGCGTCGACAAGCCTGCGATCCCGAAACAGGAACACCATCGGCTGCAGCCGCGGCTCCAGCAGGTCGCCGCGCCCCGGGCGCGCGGAACCCGTCGGCCGGCGATCAAGCAGGCGCAGCACCGCCACGGCCAGCAGCACCGATACCGTTCCGGCCAGAACGGACAACACAGCGACTTCCACACCCTCGAACGCCACAGGTTTCTGCCTCCAGAATTTTGCCCGATCCTAGGGCGGAAGACCTTAACGACAGGTTAAGGTTTCAGGTTTCCTGATGCGGATTGCTGCCAAGTGCGGCGCGCCCGTCCGCGGCGATGCGATCCAGAGGCCAGCGCACGGTGACGATCGCCCCCGGCCCGCCATTGGTGAAGGAAAGACGCGCGCCCGAGCGTTCGAGCAGCGTCTTGGCGATGAAGAGGCCCAGTCCCATGCCCTCGTAACCCTCGCGCTGGGCGCCGCCCTTGCGCCCGGTCAGATAAGGGTCGCCGATACGCGCCAGCAGGGCGGCGGGATAGCCGGGTCCGTCATCGCGGATTGTCACGATCAGCTGGCCCGCGGTCCTGCGGCCCTCGATCACCACGCGAGAATGGGCGAAATCGACGGCATTCTGGATCAGGTTGCGCAGCGCGTGGATGACGCCCGGATCGCGGCGGATGCTGGGCCCTTCGGCCAGGATCTCGACCTGCGGGCCGCGATCGGCATGGGGGCTGGCCGCATCCTCAAGCACGGCGTGCAAGGGGGCCGCGCGCAGGTGCAGGTCATCCTTGCCGGCCCGACCCATGCTGCGCAGGATCGTGGCGCAGCGATCCGCCGACTGGCGCAGGCTGACGGCATCCTCGCGCAGGTCGGGCCGGTCGGCCAGTTCGTCCGCGAGTTCGGCGGCGATCAGCTTGATGGTGGCAAGCGGCGTGCCCATCTCATGCGCCGCTGCGGCGATGACCCCGCCCAGATGCTGCAGGCGCTGTTCGCGCGCCAGCGCCATCTGGGTGGCGAACAGCGCGTTCGAGGTTGCGGCCAGTTCGGCGGTCACGCGATGGGCATAGCCGGCAAAGAAGGCGACACCGATCACCAGCGCCAGCCAGTGCCCGCGCGCCAGGACCGGGGCCAGCCGCAGCAGGTTGCCCTGCGAATCGTAAAGCGGAACCGCCAGCAGCCCCGCAAACGAGATCATTGCCACCGTAACCAGCCCCAGCATCACCGTCTGCCGCGCATTCAGCGCCGTTGCGGCGACGGTCACGGGCGCCAGGATCAGCAGGGCGAAGGGATTGGAAAGGCCGCCGGTCAGCGCGACCAGCGCCGAGATCTGGATCAGGTCGAAGGTCAGCTGGCCCACGGCGCCGCGCGGCGAGGTGCGCCGGCGCGGGTTCAGATACAGCCAGACGTTCATCGCCAGCGCCGCGGCGATCAGCAGCAGGACCGGCCCCTTGGCAAAGCCGATCCCCATCGTCCAGGCGACGATCACGGTTGCCATCTGGCCGCCGATGGCGATCCAGCGCAGTTGCACCAGGGTCCGCGTCCGGATCGGCTCGGCCTGCGGTGCCTCGGCGAGGATGAAATGCGGGGCCTGCCCGTTCTGCGTGTTCATCCATGCCCCCCGGGCTGCGACATCGCATGACTTGATACCCGCGACCGGATCGGCGATCAATGTGCGCGCTTTCCAGCGAAAGGACGTGCCGTGACCAATCATAAACTGCTGATCGTCGGAACCGTTGCCGCGCTTGCGATCCTTGTTGCCGGCGGGGCCTACCTGTCGGGCAGATCGGAGGCCGACCGTTTCGCGCAATGCCGGACCGGCAATGTCGCGGGCGGGATGGAGGCCTTCGGTACCGATTTCACGCTGACCCGGCAGGACGGTGCCCGCGTGACCGCCGCCGAGGTGTTCACACGGCCGTCGCTGCTCTATTTCGGTTACACCTTCTGCCCGGATGTCTGTCCGATGGACACCGCCCGCAACGCCGAGGCGCAGGCGCTTCTGGCCGGGCAGGGCAGCGAGGTCCAGCTGGTCTTCGTCACCGTGGATCCGCGCCGTGACACGCCCGAGGTCCTGACGACCTTTGGCGAACAGTTCTCCGAGGATATTGTCGGCCTGACCGGCAGCGACGAGGAGATTGCCGCCGTCAACAAGGGCTGGCGGAACTATTACAAGGCCAATGACGCCGAGGACGATCAGTATTATCTGGTCGATCACATGACCAACACCTTTCTGGTGATGGCCGGAGGCGCCACCGCCGAGTTCTTCCCGCGCGACACGCCGGCAGAGGACATGGCGCGAAAGGTCGGCTGCTTCCTCGATGCCGCAAGCTGACCGCTTGGGATTGCGCCGATTGTATTGGCGCTGCAACATGGTTAGACCCTCGGCAACAAAGGGCGAGCCATGGACGAGATACGAGAGCAGATCGGACCGGACGCATCCCTGCTGCTGGTGGATGACGACGAGACATTTGTCGCCCGGCTGGCACGGGCGATGGAAAAGCGCGGCTTCCAGCTGCGCACGGCGCTCAGCGTCGCCGAGGCCAAGCGGCTGATCGCCGAACAGGCGCCCGCCTATGCGGTGATCGACCTGCGGCTGGAGGACGGCAACGGGCTGGACGTGGTCGAGACGCTGCGCGAGGCCCGTGAGGACGCCAAGATCATCGTCCTGACCGGCTATGGCGCGATCGCCACCGCCGTCGCGGCGGTGAAGATGGGCGCCACCGATTATCTGGCCAAGCCCGCCGATGCAAATGACGTGACGTCAGCCTTGCTTGCCGGTGGCGAATTATTGCCGCCGCCGCCGGAAAACCCGATGTCGGCCGATCGCGTCCGCTGGGAACATATTCAGCGCGTTTACGAACAATGCGACCGAAATGTCAGCGAAACCGCGCGCCGTCTGCATATGCATCGCCGGACGCTTCAGCGAATACTGGCCAAACGCGGTCCAAAATAGAGTTCGCTTAATCTGGTTGAAACTTTCTGCGGTTGATATAATATTGTTATATCAATGCAGACGGATTCAAAACCAATGAACATCGATTTTGATAAGATGACGCTTAAGGAAATGCGGGATCTGCGCGCCAGGTTGGAACGCGCGATCAACTCCTATGAGGACCGCAAGCGTCGCGAGGCGTTGGCCGCCATCGAGGAGGCTGCGCGTGAACATGGCTTCAATCTGGCCGAACTTACGGGCGGCAAACCTCGTCGGGCCGGGACCGTTCCGCCCAAATATGCCAATCCCGAGGATCCGACGATGACCTGGACGGGGCGCGGGCGCAAACCGCGCTGGGTTCAGGAAAGCCTCGAAAGTGGCAGGCAGATGGAAGATCTGCTGATCTGAGACGGCCGGCCAGAAAGGCCGGCTCGAATCGTCTGTCGAGTAATTTCAAGTTTAGTAATTTTTTTTATCGATCAGACGGATCAATGCCTGGAACCGATCCAGATATCTTTCACGGACCTCTGCGGGCGGGCACAAGGTTATTCCGACCGCAGATAAAATATGCTCGTTTTGTACGGGAAACAGGCGTCTCGCTTCGGTTTCGGTAAAACCGGCGATCTGAACCGCCTCCAGCCTTGCCGAAATCCGGTCGGCCTGCTTGATTTTCCGCTTGATCTGAATTGGCAGGGCGGCGGGCAGGCCGAAACGGCGGTGGATTGCCGCCGTCAGTCTTTCGTCCATGGCGCCATATTCCCGCCCCAGGGCCGCCTTGACCGGCGAGATCATGTCGCCGATCACATATTCCGGTGCGTCATGCAGCAGGGCCGCCAGCCGCCAGCGCTGTTCCACCGTCGGGTTCAGGCGCGCGAAGATGTCTTCGACCAGCAGTGAATGTTCGGCCACCGAATAGGGCCAGTCGCCATGCGTCTGGCCGTTCCAGCGCGCGACGAAGGCCAGACCGTGGGCGATATCCTCGATCTCGATGTCGAAGGGGGTCGGGTCCAGCAGATCCAGACGCCGGCCCGACAGCATCCGCTGCCAGGCTCGCTGCGGCCGGGGTGGCATGGATCAGGACAGCCGCTGATCCGCGGGCGCGCCGGCCTGCGCCTGGGCGCGACGGGCCAGTTCCTGCCGATAGAGCGCGACGAAATCGACCGGATCCATGTTGAAGGGCGGGAAGCCGCCGTCGCGGGTCAGGTCCGAGATGATGCGGCGCACGAAGGGGAACAGCATCCGCGGACATTCGATCATCAGGAACGGGTGCAGCTGCTCGTCCGGCACGCCCTCGATATGGAAGACCCCGCCATAGTCCAGCTCGGCCAGGAACATGGTCTGTCCGTCGGCCTTGTTGGTCGAGGTGATGCGGTATTTCGAGATCACCTCATATTGATGCTCGGTGCCGCGCTTGCGGGCGTCCAGACTGACCTGCACGGTCATCTCGGGCTGGACCTCGCCCTGCGGCGCGCCCTTGGTCGCCACGGCGTTCTCGAAGGACAGGTCACGGATATACTGCGCCAGGATCTGCATCCGCACCTGCGGCTGCGCGGCGGCTTCGCCGTTCGGGGTGGTTTCGTCGGCCATTCTCTCTACCTCGCAAGTACGGACTTGCGGGTGCTTCTAGCAGCCGGTGGGCGCGGCCTCAATGCCGCGTCCAGCCCGATCCGCCACGCGGGCGCGGCCCGTCATCGGAAAGATCCGCCGGCAGGTCGGGCGGCGTCCGCGGGCGCGTGGCATAGCCGTCGTCCTCGACCACGTAATCGCCATCGATCACGCCCTCGCCATAGGGCGGCCGGTGCGCTTCGCGGTGCATCGTGGCCCCGCCCATCTGCACTTGCGTCACCTGAACCCGGCTGGCCAGATAGCGCATGACCGCATCACGGACCGGCGGCACAAGCAGCAGCAGCCCCAGTGTGTCGGTGAAGAAACCCGGTGTCAGCAGCAGCATCCCGGCGATCAGGATCATCACCCCATGCGCCAGCGGCCGCGTCGGGTCGCGCATCTCGTTGAAGCTGCCCTGAACCTCGCGCCAGGCATGCGCGCCCTGGCTGCGCATCAGCGATGTGCCAAGCATCGCGGTCAGCAGGACGATGGCCAGCGTCGGCCACAGGCCGATCAGTCCTCCGACCTGGATGAACAGCGCGATCTCGATCAACGGCACGGCCACGAACAGCACTACAAGCCACATGCGAATTCCCCTTCCTGCCGGTGCCCTAGCTGGACTTGCACCGGTCCGCTCCCTACATAGGGACCAGAACGCGTGATACCAACAGATCTGTCGCAAACCGAGGCTGACCAGATGTCCAACCCGCTGATCCAGTTGCTAGTGCTGGCCGCAATCGCGATCTTCCTGATCCTGCGGCTGCGCAACGTGCTGGGAACGCGCGACGGGTTCGAACAACCCAAGATAGACGCGCCCGAGCCGCAGCGCCGCCGCTTCGAGGTGATCGAGGGCACGGCCGACGAGGTCGATCAGGACATCGCCGATCTGGTCGAGCCGGGCAGCCCCGCGGCCTCTGCGCTGGCGGCGATGAAGCGGGTCGAGCCGTCCTTCGGCGTTCACGATTTCCTGACCGGGGCCAAGGCCGCCTATGAGATGATCCTGATGGCCTTCGAGCGGGGCGATCTGTCCGAGGTACGCCCCTTCCTTGCCGAACCCGTGGCCGAGGCGTTCCAGTCGGTGATCGATGCCCGCGCCGCGCAGGGCCAGACGGTCGAGGCGCAATTCCTGGGCACCCGGGAAACCTCGCTTGCCGGGGCCGAGTTCGATGCCCAGACCGGCATGGCCGAGATCTCGGTCCGTTTCGTGGGTGAATTGATCGCCGCCACGCGGGATGTGCAGGGCAATGTCGTGGAGGGCGATCCCAAATCCTCGCGCAAGCAGCGCGATGTCTGGACCTTCGCCCGGCGCATGGGTGAAAACGATCCCAACTGGCAACTGGTCGCGACCGGCTGATGGCCCGGCGCCGCCGGGGACTGACGGCCGAGGAGCGCGATCTGTGGTCCCGCATCGCCCGCAGCGCCACGCCGCTGGTGCCCGGGAGGGCGTTGCCGGTGGCCGATTCCCCGCCTGAACCGTCACCCGCGCCGAATCGGCCGTCTTTCGCTGCGGCTCCGCCTCCGCCGGTGCCGCGCTTTCGCATCGGCCAGTCGGCGGCGCTGCCGGCGGGTGGCTATCATCCGGCGCCCAGTCCCGCGGAGCGTCTGGCGAACGGCCCGTTGCGCATGGATCAGAAGACCCATCGCCGGATGTCCCAGGGCAAGCTGCGGCCCGAAGCCCGGCTGGACCTGCATGGGATGACGCTGGCCGAGGCGCAGCCCGAACTGACGCGCTTTATCCTGTCCTGCCATGCGAACGACCGCCGGCTGGTTCTGGTGATCACCGGCAAGGGCAGGGGGGATCATGGCCCGCTGCCCACCCGTCCCGGCGCGCTGCGCCATCAGGTGCCGCACTGGCTGCACGGCGCGCCGCTGGCGCAGGTGGTCCAGCAGGTCACCTCCGCGCATGACCGGCACGGCGGCGAGGGCGCCTATTACGTCTATCTGCGGCGTCCGCGGAGCTTCGCCCCGGGCGATTGAGGGCCGTAGGGCGATTTTTCCCCGAATAATCCGCGATCTGACCGATTCTGGCGCAGAATTCACGCAACCATGCCATCGCGATTCACGCTCCATTCACGGCGGGGGTGCAAAACAGTTCCATCAGCGGCGGGTGAGCAAGCGTGACCTTGACCATCCGCGGCCAAGAGAGGGGATGTCGACCATGTGTGCCCAGTCAGTATCAAGTATCGACAGTATGATTGCCGCTTTTCGGAATCTGGGAACCGTGCCGGGGGGTGAAGAGAATGAGCCGGCCGGTAACCTTCTGCAAAGCCTGGGAACGACATCACCGGGACGGCCGGATCCGGAGGTTCCTCTAGCCGGATCCGACCATCCCACCTGGGCGGCCTTCCGCCGGCTGGAACGCGAGAACCGGCTGCTGGTGGGTCACGCTGAAATGCTGGCACGCGCTCTTGGCGCCTGCCCGAACTGTTGGGGCACGATCCTCGATTGCGAAGATTGCGGCGGTGTTGGCAGACCCGGCGCCTTCGCACCGGATCGTGCGCGTTTCGATCTCTTCGTCCTTCCGGTCATTGCCCGTGTGATGGGTAACGAAGTAACAGCCGGAGACGTCGGGAACCGGCCTGCCTAAAAGCCAGGCCGGGGCCACTCTGCGGGCTCTTCCGTTCAAGAGTTCCTCCCTGCTCAGTCCTGCTCGCGGGTGGCATGGCGGACAGCCCAAAGGCTGTCCGCCATTTCTCTTGTTCGAGTGGGCGGCCGGTGCCGGCCGAGAGGTCAGGTGGGCACGTTCCAGGGGCGCAGGTCCGCCTCCATCCAGGTGCCATGGGCGGCGTTCGGAAAGACGATCCAGTCCTCGCCGAAACGCCCGGCATGATCCTCGGTCAGGCGGTGCTGGTCCTCCAGCGTGACGCCTGCGAAGGCACCGTGGAAATCATGCAGCGTGTCGCCCAGTTGCAGGACGATGCGATGATTGCGTTCGATGGCCGCGCGGCGTTCGGCCTTGGGCGGGCCGAACAACTGCACGTGATCGGCGCTGACCTGCGGCAGGCCGAGGCGGGAAAGCGTGGCGATGGTGGCCAGCTTGTTCTCGTTGAAGCGGTCCGAGACATAGAAGATCGTCACCCCCAGCCGGTCGGCCAGCGCGAAGAAATCGGCCGCGCCCGGGATCAGATGCGGATCGCCCTCGCGTTCCCACAGCTTCCACGTCTCGACATTGTCGCGCCTGCCCTGAACCATCGCATGGGCCATGACGGCACTGTTGTCGAGGATCGTCTCGTCGATATCGGACACCACCGCCAGCCCGGCGCCCGATCCGCCATTGGCGGCTACCGCATCGCGCAGCCGCAGCGTCGCCAGCGCATAGGATTGCCGTTGCAGCGCCCGCACCTCGGCCGAGCGCTGCTGATATCGGATGGCCACCGCATGTTCATGCGGGTGGCGCTTGACGGGCTTGGTCATCGGCGTCCCTTCCTTTGCGGCGCGGACGCTAGGCCCGCCGCCGGGAAAGGTCAAACCGCCCCTACCATTCCTCGATGACGGTTTCGGCGTCCCAGGCGGTCAACTGGGCCTCGGACCATGTGCCATAGCCGGCATTGGGAAAGACGATCCATTCGGCGCCCCATTTCGCGGCCTCCTGATCGACCGTCGCCTTCTGCTCGTCCAGCGGGGTCTTGCGGAAGCGCCCGTCGAAATCATGCAGCGTATCGCCCAGCAGCAGCACGATCTGGTGGTCCTGCGAGACGATATCGCGCCGCTCGACCTTGGGCGGCCCCAACAGCAGCACCGACTCGGCGCTGACCTGCGGCAGGCCAAGCTCGGTCAGGGTCGCCAGCGTATGCTCTTTCTGCTCATCCGCGCGGTCCGAGATATAGCGGATCGTGACACCCAGCCCGTTCGCATGATCCAGGAACTCCTTGGCGCCGGGGATCAGGGTCGGGTTGCCGTCGCGCTCCCACGGCAGCCAGGTGTCCCAGGCGTCATAGGTGTGGCAGTTCGCCAGGTCGCGGGCCAGCAGCGCGGAATTGTCGATCACCGTCTCATCCAGATCGGTCACGACGGCCAGTTTCGACGGATCTGCCGCGCCCTGAACCGCCGCGTCCAGCCGCATGGTGGCGATGTTGTAGGCCTGGCGCTGCAATGCCCGTACTTCGGCCGATTGCTGCTGGAACCGAAGACCCATGGCGAATTCGGTGACCGGGCAGTCGGTCGCGGATGCCGTCTCCTGCGCGGCCAGCGGGCCGGCCAGCAGCAGGGCTGCGGCACAGGCGCCCAGAGCGGCGATCGGTCTTGTCTTGGTCATGGTCATCCCTCCGGTTTGGCCCGGCTCCCTGACCGGGCCGGAAGGACAACGATAGGCAGCAGCCGCCACCCCGGCAATAGTCAGGCCGCGGCCGTCGCCGGCGGAAGGCGCGAGGGGGCCTCGCGCACGGGCAGGTGGATCAGCGCGCTGAAGGCGCCGACACCGACGCCGACCCACCAGACCAGCGTGTAATCGCCATAGATGTCATACATGGTTCCGCCCAGCCAGACGCCGAGGAAAGAGCCCAGCTGATGGCTGAGGAAGACAAAGCCGTAAAGCGTGCCCATGTAGCGCAGCCCGTAGATATAGGCCACCAGACCCGAGGTCAGCGGCACGGTCGCAAGCCACAGCCCGCCCATCACCAGCGAGAAGACGATGACGCTGGTCGGCGTGATCGGCATCAGGATGAAGGCCGCCGAGGCGATGGTGCGCAGGGTATAGATCCCGGCCAGCAGGTATTTGCGGCTATAGCGCTGGCCCAGCCAGCCCGCGAAGATCGCGCCCGCGATATTGGCCAGCCCGATCAGGCTGATCGCCGCCGCGCCCAGTGCCGAGGTGGTGGCGATGCCGATGCTGGACAATGTGCCCATGGGCGAGATCGGGCCGCACATCTCGGTCACCATCGCCGGGAAATGCGCGGTGATGAAGGCCAGCTGGTAGCCGCAGGAGAAGAAACCCGCGAAGATCATCAAATACGAGGGGTCGCGGAAGGCGCGCTTCAGCACGCTGCCGAGGCTTTCCTCCAGTTCCGAGCGGGTGGCCGGCTTGCCGTCCCCCAGCATCGGCAGGAAGAACAGGCAGGTCAGCACGATCGCGCCGAAGATCATGAACACCGCCTGCCAACTGTAGAAGGCCAGCAGGATCTCGGCCAGCGGCGCGCCGAAGACCTGCCCGGCCGACCCGGCGGCGGTGGCGATGCCAAGGGCGAGGCTGCGGTTCTGGTCGCTGGCGGCGCGGCCGACCACGGCGAGGATGACCCCGAAGCCGGTGCCGGCGATGCCGAAGCCGACCATCACCTCCAGAAGCTGCACGGCCGCCGGGCTGGTCGCGAAGGCGGTCAGGACCAGGCCGGCCGAATACAGGATTGCCCCCAGAATGATGGCCCAGCGGTCGCCCCAGCGTTCCGCGAAGGCCCCGAAGATCGGCTGGCCGATGCCCCAGGCAAGGTTCTGGATGGCGATGGCCAGCGAGAATTCGGCCCGCGGCCAGCCGAATTCCTCGCCGATGGGGATCTGGAACACCCCGAAGCTGGCGCGCAGGGCGAAGTTGATCAACAGGATCAGCGATCCGCCGATCAGGACGGGTGTGAACAGCCGGGCATGAGTCGTCATGGGAAACCTGCGACAGGATATCGCAGATTCGGATGCGGCCTTACGCCCGGAAGGTCAAGCGCGCTTTGGTGATATGATTCATCATCGGTATTGATGAATGCCGCGGATTGGCGGTCGGAAACCGATCAGTTGCGCCGCGCGAGTTCGGCCCCGATCGAGAATTTCGAGGCCGGAATCGCGCCGCCCTTGCGCATTTCGCCCAGAATGACCGTGGTCTTCTGGCCGCTGTCATCGGTGATGACCCATTGCCGCAACTCGGTCGGGCTGGTGAAGACCATCCGGATATTGCCGTATTCGGGATGTGCCGGATCCTGCGCCGTCACCACGGTCGAATTCTTCGATTCGGCATGGCCGGTGACCATGTTGGCGCGCCCGAGGTTCACATTGGCGTCGAGGATGATCGACAGCGGCGTCTTCGACAGCGGGTATTGCTGCGGCTCGCCCGAGGATTTCGGATCGAACACCGCCACCGTGCCGGCCGAGGCCAGCACCAGCGTATTGTCGTTGTTGTATTCAAAGCGCACGCGCCCCGGGCGCTGGATGAAGACCGTCCCGGTCGAGATCGTGCCGTCCGGGTTCACCTGGGTGAACTCGGATGTCGCGGTCTTCAGGCTGTTGAGATAGCGCGAGATCTCGTTCAGCGGGATCTTCTCGGCCAGGGCCGGAACGACCAGGGCGAGGATGAGGGCGGGTGCGAGGGCGAGTGATCTGATGTTCATGGCGCCGATCTTATCCTTTTCCGTGCCGGGTGCACATCACGTCTGGCGGATGGCACGGGGCGCGAACGCTCGCGCTATCGTGACGGTTCCCGCGGCGTGCCGCAATCTGCCCCGAAGGCAGGGTCCCGCCTGTCGCAGGGCCGTCACGGAAGATCAACCCGGACGACACGCACCCGTCATTTGGCCGGATTACCCCTGAATGCGCATCCCGCCAACAGGAGCCAGACGCATGAGCCTCATCCGCCCCCGCACGACCCGCCGCAAGCTGCTGATGACGGGGCTTGTCTCGACCTCGATCCTTGCCATGCCCTCGATCAGCCGCGCGCAAAGCCGCCCGGTCTTCAGCCACGGGGTGCAGTCGGGCGATATCTCGGCCCAGGGCGGCATGGTCTGGACCCGTGCCGACCGCCCGGCCCGGATCGCGCTGGAGGTTGCCACCACCGAAGGCTTCGACAATGCCCGCCATGTCGCCACCCTGAACGCGCTGCCCGACAGCGATTTCGCCGTGAAGGCGCTGGTGGATGGATTTGCGCCCGACCAGACCGTGTTCTACCGCATGACCGCCGCCGATCTGAGCGATCTCAACGCCGTCAGTGAGCCGGTGATCGGCCGATTCCGCACCGCCCCGACCGAACGCCGCGACATCCGCTTTGTCTGGTCGGGCGACACCGCCGGCCAGGGCTGGGGCATCGACGACGAGGGCATGCGTACCTATGCCACCATGGCGCTGCACGAGCCTGACTTCTTCATCCATTCCGGCGATACCATCTATGCCGACGGCCCGATGACCGACGAGGTTCAGATCGAGGGCGGGGTCTGGAAGAACGCGACCCTGACCGACGAGGTCCGCAAGGTCGCCGAGACGCTGGACGAATTCCGCGGTCGCTGGAAATACAACCAGATGGATACCCATGTGCAGGCGCTGTCGGCGATCTGCCCGACGCTGTTCCAGTGGGATGACCACGAGGTTGTCAACAACTGGTCGCCCGGCAAGGATCTGACCGGCGACGATCGCTATTCCGAGAAATCGGTGGCGCTGCTGCAGGCCCGCGCCGCCCGCGCCTTCCACGAGATGACGCCGATCAGCTTTACCCCGTCCGAGCCGGGCCGCGTCTATCGCAAGGTCGCCTATGGCCCGCTGCTGGATATCTTCTTCCTCGACCTGCGCAGCTATCGCGGTGCCAATTCGACCGGCATGGAGGATGAGGTCACGATCACTTCGCAGATTCTGGGCAAGGCGCAACTGGACTGGCTGAAGGCGGCGCTGACCCGATCGACCGCGACCTGGAAGGTCATCGCCTGCGACATGCCGATCGGCCTCTGCGTCTGGGATTCGGTGTCCGAGGACCAGAAGTTCGTCGAGGCGGTGGCCAATGGCGCTGCCGGCGCGCCGAAGGGGCGCGAGCTGGAATTCGCGCAATTGCTGCGCTTCATCCGCGGCGAAAGTATCCTCAACACCGTCTGGCTGACCGCCGACGTCCATTATGCGGCGGCGCATGAATACCATCCCGACCGCGCCGCCTTCCAGGACTTCGCGCCGTTCTGGGAATTCGTCTCGGGCCCCCTGCATGCCGGCACCTTCGGTCCGAACGATCTGGACATGACCTTCGGCCCCGAGGTGAAATTCGTGAAGGCGCCGCCCGCCGGTCAGGTCAACCTGCCACCCTCGGCCGGGATGCAGTTCTTCGGCATCGTCGATATCGCCGGGGACAGCGGCCAGATGACCGTCCGGCTGATGGACCGCGCCGATACCGAACTCTGGTCGATCACGCTGGATCCGCAACAATCCAGCTGAACCCCTGCCCATCGGCACCGGGGGCAGGGGGGGGTTCCGCTGGTCAAACCCCCTGCACCGGCCCATAGTCCTGCCGCATGGACGAGATAGAACTTTTCCGGCGTCTGGGCCTTGCCCTTGCCATCGGGCTGCTCTTCGGACTCGAACGCGGCTGGCATGCGCGCGACGAGGCCGAGGGTGCCCGCGCCGCGGGCCTGCGCACCTTCGCGCTGGCCGGGCTTTTCGGCGGCGTCTGCGGCTGGCTGGCCCCGATCGCCGGGCCGATCTTCCTCGGCTTTGCCCTGCTGGCCCTGACCGCGCTGGTCGCGCTGAGTTACTGGGCGCAGATCCGCGGGCAGGATGATCTGGGCATGACCACCGAGGTTGCGCTGCTGCTGACCTTCGCCCTTGGGGCGGCGGCGCTTTTGGGTGACATGGCGGCTGCCGCCGCCGCGGCGGTGGCGGGAACAGCGTTGCTGTCCTTGAAACATGTGCTGCATGACCGGATCGCACGCATCCAGCGGTTCGAACTGGACGCCCTGGTGCGCCTTGCCGTGATTTCGGTCGTCATCCTGCCGCTGCTGCCCCGCCGGGGCTTCGGACCGGGCGAGACCCTGAACCCCTATGAACTCTGGTGGGCCGTGGTGCTGGTCGCCGGCCTCTCGTTTCTGGGCTATGTCGCGATGCGGCTGGCGGGCGCGCGGGTCGGGGCGGTCATTACCGGAGTCCTTGGCGGCCTCGCCTCCTCGACCTCGACCACGCTGGCACTGTCGCAACTGGTCCGCAATGACCAGAAGCTTGGGCCCCTGCTGGCCGTGGGCACGGTGCTTGCCGGGTCCGTGACCTTCCTGCGCGTGCTGGCGGTGGGCACGGTCTTTTCGCCCCAGCTTTTCGACAGCCTGGCGCCGCCGCTTGTCGCCATGGCCGTGACCGGCTTCGCGGGCGCCGGGCTGCTGGCGCTGTCGGCGGGAAGGCAGCCCAGGACCGAAACCGATCTCGAACGGCTGTCGAACCCGTTGGCGCTTGGTGCAGCACTGTCCTTCGGGGCGGTACTGGTGGTGGTGGTGCTTGGCACCTATTACCTGCAACTCTGGTTCGGCGAGGGTGGCGTCTATGCGGCGGCGGCGGTGTCGGGGCTGACCGATGTTGACGCGCTGACGATCTCGGTCGCCAAGCTGAGCCGCGGCGATCTTGCGCTGTCAAGCGCGGCCATGGCGATCGTCCTTGCCGTCTCGGTCAATACCGTGGTCAAGGGCGCGATTGCGCTGGTCATCGGCGGCACCGGTTTCGGGCTGCGGGTTCTGGCGGTCTATGCCGCGGTGCTTGCGGCAGGTGCGACCGCGATCGGGTTGGGGTTCTGACCGGCCGGTTCCGTGCTTTTGCGCGCGCCACCCTATAGCGGGCTTCCGGTCAGCAGTCGCGGCATCGGATCGACCGACAGCCCCGCCGCCTGCCGCATGAAGCCCCGCCGCAGGGCCGGCACCGCGCTGACCACACCCATGCCCAACCCGCGCGCCGCATGAAGAAGCGGGTTATCGTTTCCGAACAGATGATTGACCGCATCCATGCCGAGGGCCATGCTGGTCGCGTCAAAGCGCCGCCAGCCCTGATAGCGTTCCAGCACCAGAGCGGCGCCGATATCCTCGCCCCGCCGGGCTGCCTCGACGACGATCTCGGCCAGCGCAGCCACGTCGCGCAGCCCCAGATTGAGGCCCTGCCCTGCGATCGGATGCACCCCATGCGCGGCATCGCCCACCAGCGCGATCCGCGGCGCGACATAGCTGTCGGCCAGCGACAGGCTCAGCGGATAGGAGAACCGCTTGCCGGTCAGCGAGATGGCGCCAAGGAAATCGCCGAAGCGCGGGCGCAGGACATCGAGGAAATCCGCATCCGGCAGCGCCGCGATGGTGTCTGCATGGGCGCGGGTCTCGGACCAGACGACGCTGCTGCGATGGCCGGGCAGCGGCAGGATCGCCAGCGGTCCGGTCGGCATGAAATACTGATGCGCGACGCCGTGATGGGGCATGTCGTGATCGATGGCCGCGACCAGCGCCGTCTGGCCATAGTCCCAGCCGCGCCGCGCGATTCCGGCCCGGGCCGCCACGCCCGAGCCGCGCCCGTCGGCCCCGACCAGTAGCCGGGCGGTCATCTGACGACCATCGGACAGGCCGACGGTGACGGCGGCGGGGCCGGGATCCTGCGCGGTGACCGAAAGACCTGGCAGATGCGTGACCTTGCCCGCCATGGCCGTCAGCAGCGCGCGATAGAGGAAACGGTCCTCCAGCATATGGCCGACCGGGCCTTCCTCGATCTCGGCGCTGTCGAAATGCAGGAAGAACCGCCCCGCACCCTCGCCCGGCTGGCCCTGCGAGGCCTTGACCTGCAGGATCGGCTGGCTTTTCTCGGCCAGCCCCTGCCACAGTCCCAGGGCCTTCAGCAGCCGCTGCGAAGCCACGGCCAGCGCATAGGCGCGGCCGTCGAATTCATCGCCCGCCCGCGCCTCGGCGGGGCGCGGATCGGCCACGGCCACGCGCAGCCCGGCATCGGCCAGGGTCAGCGCGAGGGCCGGACCGTTCAGCCCGCCGCCGGCGATCAGCACATCGACATCAGTGTTCATGGCCCGCGATCATGCATGCCGCGGTGGCAAAGTCCATGCGGCGCGAGGCCCCTCAGGCCTGCTCGGCCTTCATGATCGCGGCCAGCGCGCTGCGGTAATCGGGATAAAGCAGTTCAATGCCCAGATCGCGCTTCATCCTGTCGTTCCGCACCCGCTTGCTGTCGGCATAGAAGGACCGCGCCATCGGGCCGAGATCGGCCTTGTCGAAGTCGACCGCCGGGGGCACGGGCATGCCCAGCATCTCGGCCGCGCAGGCGATGATGTCCTGCGGCGGGGCGGGATTGTCGTCGCAGAGATTGTAGATCGCGCCGGGCGCGGGCGTCGCGATCGAGGCCAGCAGGATCCGGGCGATATCCTCGACATGGATGCGCGAGAAGATCTGCCCGGGCTTGATCACCCGCTGCGCGGTGCCGCCCCGCAGCTTGGCGAAGGGACCGCGGCCGGGTCCATAGATGCCCGCCAGCCGGAAGATATGCAGCGGCAGGCCGTGCCGGGCGGCCAGGGCCTGCCAGGCCGCCTCGGCCTCGACCCGTTCGCGTCCGCGCGCGGATGAGGGGGTCAGGGCGCTGTCCTCATCGACCCAGCCACCATCGCGGTTGCCATAGACGCCGGTGGTCGAGAGATAGCCCAGCCAGCGCGGCCGGGCCTGCGCCAGATCGGCCGCGAAAGCCGTCAGGACCGGATCGCCGTCGCTGTCGGGTGCGGCCGAGACCAGGATCGCATCGGACCGCGCGATGGCCGTGCGGACATCGGCCTCCTGCCCCGGCCAGATCAGCGGCGTGGCGCCGGCAGCCGCGACGCGGCCCGGATCGTTGCGGGTGGTGCCGGTGACGCGCCAGCCTTGCGCCGTCAGCAGCGGGGTAAGATAGCCGGCCGAATAGCCGTGACCGAAAACAAGCATGTCCATGACGGCAAGGTAACGGCGGCGGCGCGGCTGCGCCAGATGCTTGCCTGCGGGGCGGCGGGCTGGCAGGCTCAGACACAATCAGAAGGACAAGACCGCATGGACACGGATTCCCGCTTTTTGCCGATCGAGACGCCCGATAGTGCCGGGCGTATGCAGTTCACCGATCCCCGCGCCGCCGTCCAGCGGCTGCAACAGCTTTACGCCGAGGCGACGGGCTTTCTGCTGTCCCATTTCTCCCGGCTGATCGAGGGCGGGACGCCCGATGCCCGGTATCGCGCCTTCTATCCCGAATTGCGGCTGACCGTGACCAGCCATCCCAATGTCGATTCGCGCCTGTCCTTCGGCCATGTCGGCGCGCCCGGCATCTATGCCGCGACGATCACCCGCCCCGACCTGTTCGAGGATTATCTGGCCGAGCAGATCGGCCTGCTGATGCGCAATCACGGTGTGCCAGTGACGGTGGGTTTCAGCGACACGCCGATGCCGGTGCATTTCGCCGTCGCCGCCCAGAGCGTTCTGGCGGTGCCGCAGGAGGGGGTGCTGGACTTCAGCCTGCGCGATGTGTTCGACGTGCCGGATCTGAACACGATGAACGACGATATCGTCAACGGCGTGGCCCTGCCGCAGCCCGATGGCGCGCAGGAACTGGCCACATTCACCGCGCAGCGCGTGGATTATTCGCTGGCCCGGCTGCAGCATTACACCGCGACCGCGGCCGAGCATTTCCAGAACTTCGTGCTGTTCACCAACTACCAGTTCTATGTTGACGAGTTCGAGGCCTTCGCCCGCCGGGCGCTGGCCGATCCGGCCCTAGGCTATACCGGCTTTGTCGGCCCCGGCAATCAGGAGATCAGCGACCCGGACGCGCCGCTGAAACCACTGGCGAAATTGCCGCAGATGCCAACCTATCACCTGAAACGCGAGAGCGCGCAGGGGATCACGCTGGTCAATATCGGGGTCGGGCCGTCGAACGCCAAGACCGCGACCGACCATATCGCCGTGCTCAGGCCGCATGTCTGGCTGATGGTCGGGCATTGCGCCGGGCTGCGCAACAGCCAGCGGCTGGGCGATTTCGTCCTGGCCCATGCATATCTGCGCGAGGATCACGTCCTTGACGACGATCTGCCGGCCTGGGTGCCGATCCCGGCCCTGGCCGAGGTGCAGGTGGCGCTGCAGGAGGCGGTGGCCGAGGTGACGCGCCTGGACGGCTATGAGCTGAAGCGGATCATGCGCACGGGCACCGTCGCCACCATCGACAACCGCAACTGGGAGTTGCGCGACCAGTCCGGCCCGGTTCACCGCCTGTCGCTGTCGCGTGCCGTCGCGCTGGACATGGAAAGCGCCACCATCGCCGCCAATGGTTTCCGGTTCAGGGTGCCCTATGGCACGCTTCTCTGTGTCAGCGACAAGCCGCTGCATGGCGAACTGAAGCTGCCCGGCATGGCGACCGACTTCTATCGCACGCAGGTCGCCAATCACCTGCTGATCGGAATCCGCGCCATGGAAAAGCTGCGCGAGATGCCGCTTGAGCGCATTCATTCGCGCAAATTGCGATCATTCAGCGAGACGGCGTTCCTCTGAGGCCGGGCAATCGGGCGTTGAAATGCGGCTTTTCGCCTTTCCTGCGAAAAAGGCTTGATCTGCCCGCAAAAACCGTGTGTAGCAGGCGATATGCCGAAAAAGGCGCTAAAATGTTGGCCCGCACAGGATCGGGCAAGAGGAGACAGGATTATGGCTACGCCTTCCGCAAAACCGATGACCAAGACTCAGCTGGTTGCCACCGTCGCCGAGGAAATGGGCTCGGACAAGAAATCGGCCACGGCCGCCCTGGATGCGATTGCGGCCGTAGTCACCCGCGAAGTCGCCAATGGCGGCGCCGTGACCCTGCCGGGTATCGGCAAGATCGCCTGCCGCGCCCGCCCCGAGCGTCAGGTCCGCAACCCGCAGACCCAGGAAATGATGACCAAGCCGGCCGACAAGCAGGTCAAGGTCACGGTGGCCAAGGCCCTGAAGGACAGCGTCAACAGCTGATCCCTTTCCCGTACCGGGACCGATGATCGGGCCGCACCGAAGGGTGCGGCCCTTGTCTTTGCATCCTTCCCGTCTTGGCCAGGGTCTGCTAGCCATTCTGCATCATCTGCAACGGGGCGGGGCATGGACATTCGCGCGATCCTGATGGGGCTGGCCTTTGCGGTCATGTGGGCCTCGGCCTTCACCACCACGCGGATGATCGTGACCGAGGCGCCGCCGCTTCTGTCGCTGGCGCTGCGTTTCGCCCTGTCGGGCAGCATCGGCGTGCTGATCGCGCTGGCCATGGGCGAGACATGGCGCGGGCTGAGCCGGCTGCAATGGCGCGCGGTGGTGGTGCTGGGGCTGTGCCAGAACGCGCTTTATCTGGGGCTGAACTGGGTGGCGATGCAGTGGATCGAGGCCGGACTTGCCTCGATCATTGCGGCGACGATGCCGCTGATGGTCGCCTTTCTGGGCTGGGTGTTCATGGGCGAAAGGCTGCGCCCGATGGGGATCGCGGGGCTGGCGCTGGGTCTGATCGGGGTGGCGATCATCATGGGCGCGCGGCTGCAGGGCGGCAGCGATCCGATCGGCATCGCCATGTGTTTTGCCGCCGCACTGGCGCTGGCCATTGCCACGCTGACGGTGCGCGGCGCCAGTTCGGGTGGCAATGTGATGATGATCGTCGGCCTGCAGATGCTGGTCGGGTCGCTGACCCTGACGATCATCGGCCCGGTTTTCGAGGACTGGCAGGTCACGCTGACGCCGCGTCTGGTCTGGGCCTTCGCCTATACCGTCATCGTGCCGGGGCTGGTGGCGACCTGGGTCTGGTTCCTGCTGGTCCATCGTATCGGCGCGGTACGCGCGGCGACCTTTCATTTCCTGACCCCGTTCTTCGGTGTCTCGGTCGCCGCATTGCTGCTGGATGAGACGCTGGCGATCAGCGACATGATCGGCGTTGGCATTATCATGGCCGGGATTCTGGCCGTGCAACTGTCGAAGGCGCCGGCGGCGGTCTTGCCGCCGGTCAGGCGACCACCACCGGCCTGAGCGTTCAGGCGGCTTCGGCCTCCTGCACCTTGCGCACCGCCTCGCGATCCTGGCAGCGCGCCACCCAGTCCCGGATCGCCGGGGTAGCGGGCAACTGGTTCCCGAACCAGGCGAATGGCCCGGCGCAAAGCAGATCGGCGGCGCTGAACTCGTCACCCAGCAGATAGGGCTGGCGCGACAGCACCTCGTCCAGCCGGTGGATCGCGGTATCGTAGTCGCGCAGCGAGGCCGTGACCGCCGGGTGATCGATCTTTGCCCAGCCGAGGATGGTCACCGGCTCAAACACGCCCTGATACCATGTCAGCCATGACAGGTATCGCCCGCGCTGCGGATCGCCGATGGGCCGCCCCAGCCCGGAGTCGGGGAAACGGTCGGTCAGGTAGAGGATGATCGCGGCACGCTCGCGCACGAAATCCTCGCCATCGGTCAGATAGGGCACCTTGCCCTCGGGGTGCGGGTTCTTCGGGTCGCGCCCGCCCGACCCATCCTGGCGCGGGATCGTGACCTCGACGATCTCGATCCGGTCGTCGATCCCCATTTCCCTGACCAGCTGGGCGACACTGGTCGAGCGGCTGGCGGGGTCGTGTCTCGGAAGTGGTGGAAATTGGCTGGCGGCGTAATCTCCGGGTGAACTGACACCCACCCAAACAGCGGCTGCAACCGCCAGGGAGACCACGCCATGACCGAGAATAACGACGCTGCGAGC
>NZ_JAHKNG010000039.1 GCF_018860165.1 Paracoccus marinaquae | reverse complement strand
GGCGGTTCTGGGCCCGCGGATATTTCTCGACAACCTCGGGCAATGTCACCGACGACATCATACTTCAGTATCTGGAACTGCATGGAAAACGGGATGCTACCGGCGTCAGCCGGTAGTGGTTCACTTGCGTATGGCTCGCGACCATAGTGAAGTCAGGTCAGGCGGAGGAGTCAGGCATGAAGCAAATCTTGCACGCAATTGCGGCCACATTGCTGACCACGCCGGCCCTCGCACAGGATGCGTCCACCGATACGGCCGGGGCCGATGACAGTCCCGCCGGCGGGCAACTGCTCGGCTCCTCGGAACTGGATACGCTGGTCGGTCCCGTTGCGCTCTATCCCGATACGCTTCTGATCCAGATCCTGATCGCGGCCACGGCGCCTTTGGACGTGGTCAAGGCGGATCGGATTCTCGACGCCGACAAAGGCGCCGGGATCGATACGATCAAGGCCGACCTCGCGGAGGAAAGCCTCGATGAGAGCGTGACGGTTCTGGCAACCGCGTTCCCCGATGTAGTGAAGGACATGTCGGATCACCTGGAATGGACGCAGACGATGGGCGACGCGATGAACGCGCAGGAAGACGACGTGATGGCCGCCGTTCAGCGGATGCGGACCGAGGCGGTCGGTGCCGGCGCGCTTGTCACCACCCCGGAACAGTCGGTGAAAACCGACGATGCCAACAATGTCGTGATCGTGCCCACGGACCCGCAGACCGTCTATGTTCCCAGCTACGATCCCAATGTCGTCTACCGGCCCGGCTCGGGGGTAAGCGATGCCCTGATGGCGGGCGCGATCGGTTTCGGCACATTTGCGGTGATGGATGCAATTTTCGATGACGACGATGACTGGGACAACTATTGGGGGTGCGGCCATTGCGCGGGATGGGGCGGCGGTCCCGTAATCCGCGATCCCGACATCAGGATCGACGGCAACGTCATCGCGGGCAACGATATTCGTTTCGATGATACAGCCATCGGCCAGAAGATAAGGGACCGGGACGCCGATATCGGCTGGAAACCGGATTCGCAGAAGAGGCAGGCCGCCAAGGATCGGATCGCCCGACATCGCGGCCCGGACGGCAAGACGAAACTGCCGGTCAGGAAGGACGCAAGCCGCGGCGCGGAGCTTCAGAAAAGGTTGAACCAGACGGATCACGCAGCGCTTCGCTCAACGCAGGACCGGCCGCAGATCCGTCCTCCCGCCAGCCGAAACCATTCGGAGGGACTGCAGAAGATCAGGAAGAAGGCTCCATCAAGCGGTGCGTCGAAAGCGGCAGTTCACAGACCGAGCGGCGCGGCGCACCAGAAGCGACCAACCTCGGCAAAGAAGATTGCCGCGAAGCCGCGCGTATCGTCGGCGCTGCAAAAACGCGGATCGGGCCGTCAGGTCAGAGCGCATGCAGCACATGCCAGGCCCAAGGCCGGCAAACTGAGGAGGAGGTAGCCGATGCGGCATGCAGCATTCCCGATCTGCGCGACGGTGATCCTTGCCAGCGGCGGCGCCTTTGCCGACACACCGGTCTATCCCACCCCCGAGGCTGCGTTCGAAGCCCTGGTCTCGGCACTTGAAAGCGGGGCGGAAGGGGCTGCCGCGGCGACAATGGGCGATGGTGCGCTGGACCTGATCTCTTCGGGCGATCCGGCCGCCGACGCCGAAGCGAAGCAAGAATTCCTGGCGCTGTGGTCGGAAGGACATTCCTTCGAGGAGGATGACAACGGCCGGACCTTTGCCGTGCTTGGCGCAGATGACTGGCCCTTCGCCGTTCCGGTGTCGCGGTCGGGCGGGGGATGGTCCTTCGATCTTGAGGCTGGCCGGAGCGAAATGCAGCTGCGCGAGGTCGGCGGCAACGAGATGGACGTGATCGAGCTGATGCGCGCCTATGTTATGTTGCAGGCCGAGTATCGACTGTCCGACTTCGACGAGGATGGCGTGATGGAATTCGCGGCGCATATCCTGTCGTCGGAAGGCACGCGCGATGGCCTGCTCTGGGATGGCGACGACTCGCCCGTCGGTGATATGGTCGCGCGCGCCTCGGCCACAGGTTATGTGTCGGACGGTGTGGAAAGGGACCCCGAGCCCTATCTTGGATATTATTTCCATATCCTTACGGAACAGGGCGCCAACGCGCCCGGCGGCGCGATGTCCTATATGGCGGGCGACAACATGGTTGCCGGCCATGCCCTTCTTGCCTTCCCCGCCCAATACGGCGTCACTGGCGTTTCAAGCTTCATCGTGTCCGAAAATGGACGGGTGATGGAGGCCGATCTGGGAGAAGACACCCTAGATGTCGCCGGCGCGATCATCGCCTACGATCCCGATGAACGTTGGAGCCCGGTCCCCGAATAAAGGGACCGTGCGACAGGACCCGGAAATGTGCGCCGCTGCTTGCGATGAACGCCGCGATCCGCTTCGAGCTAGGCGTTCAGTCCGGGCGTCTGGTGGATCGGATTGACGATGAATCTATCTGGCTCTGAAGTCCAGATCTTGCAGATGTATTCATAGGGCGTGAGACCGCTGAGGGCCTTGAGCCTGCGCGCATAGTTGTAGGCCGCCATGAAGTCGGCGAGATGGGTGCGGAGTTGGTCGTGGCTGTCGTAATGGAAGCGTTTGACGGTCGCGTCCTTGATTGTCCGGTTCATGCGCTCGACCTGGCCCTTATCCGGCATGATTGGGTCGGTGCTTCACCTCCTGCCGGTCGCGTCGAGACAATGCTATGATGAGACCATCCGGGATTTGGGGCACCGGGAGCACGTGAGTGCGGGCAGACCGAGCAATAGACGTGGGCTGCGAGCCCGTGCCGTTATGTGGTCGCCCCTGCGGCTCGCCCGGATGTGCCGAGAGCACGGATCTGTAGGTGCCGCGTGCCCGCCGGCTCCCGCTTCTTTGACGGAAGGAGGGAGATATGCGGATTATCGGGCTCGATATCCATCGGGCATTTGCCGAAGCAGTCGTACTCGAGGATCGGCTCTCGCATCCGGGCCGCGTCTGGAATCGGATCAGTGATCGTTCGGCTCAACCACCCATTGACGATCGTCACCAACAAGGCGCACAGCTAGGCATTTGGACGAGGTCTCCTGTCCGCCATTCCTCGAAGATGACCTACATGATATGTCCGGCGTCCTCCGTGTCGCAAGCGTGGACGGCGTCCACCAGGTCTCTGGCCCGCGACAGCCGTTGCCCCGGGCTCATGCGTTTATCTCAAGGTAATCGGCTGGGGCTGGTTCTATCTCTCGACCATCCTCGACGACTACAGCCGCTACATCATCGCCTGGAAGCTCTGCACGACGATGAAGGTTGAGGACGTCACCGAGACTCTGGACCTGGCGCTGCAGGCCTCAGGCTGCGATCAGGCCACGGTCGTGCACAAGCCCCGGCTCCTGAGCGATAACGGTGCGTCTTACGTCGCGGCCGATCTTGCCGAATATCTCGAAGGCAAAGGCATGGATCACGTGCGCGGCGCACCACATCATCCCCAGACCCAAGGTAAGATCGAGCGCTGGCACCAGACAATGAAGAAGCGTGTTCTCCTCGAAAACTACTTCCTGAAACGCCGGCTGCAGCACCAGGCTGCCGCCGCCTAAACTCAAACAGAAACCGAACCAGAGCCTCCGTTACAAGACGGCCCGAGAAGTCCGAAAAACCCTGACGACGGACATTTCCCAGAAGGCACATGGGGCACAGCCTCCCCGCAAACAAGGAGTTGACCCGATATCAGAAACCGCCATGCTTACATTGGCTTAGGTGTTTGCGTGTCGAGCGTCGTTAATTTGTAACACTATGTGGCCTTCTCTTCTTTTGACACGAGTTCGAGGTTTTTGCGTTGATCGCGAATATGCTGAACGAAACTAAAAAGGAGCTTCAAGAGCGCCGATCCAGGTTTGGTCGTGCCGTTGTCTTGCGCATTTTCTTCGCCATTTTAGCGCCTTGCCCGGCGATTGCGCAGGGTGATGACGCTCCCAATCAGCTCCGTATCCTCGCGATCTATTCCGGCTCCAGCACGCTTGCCGCCAATGTCGCGGTGGAAGCCGGCATCGCGTCGGTCTTCTCGGGCGCGGAACGCTACTCGCGTTACGAGATCTACGGCGAATACCGGGACGCGCAGCGCTTTCCCAGCGATCTCGACGCGGAGAGGTTCGTCGACGCGCTGGCCACGAAGTATCGCGACCAGACCATCGACGTGATCATGACCATCGGGCCCGAGGCCGTGCCCCTCGCGGTCACCGCCCGGGAGCGCATCGCCCCCGGCGTTCCGGTGGTGCTTGGCGGGATCGTCGACGGCACGCGGGACGAATACGCGGCGACCGAGGGGCTCTACGCGGTGGTGTCGCGATTTGACCTCCGCGGCACCTACGAGCTGGCGCGGCAGCTCCAGCCCGAGGCGGAACGCGCGGTCATCTTCACCGGGTCGGAGGTCTTCGACGAGAGTTGGAAATCCTTTGCCGAGGATGCGCTGTCGGATGTCACCGGGGTCCAGGTCGACTACGTTTCCGGCCTGTCGCTGCAGGGGTTCCGCGACCGCGCGGCGGCGCTCAATCCCACGGACATCCTGATCATCCTGACCATCTTCGAGGACGCGGACGGTCGCCGCTTCGTGCCCGCGGATGCGCTTGCGTCGATTGCCGAGGTCTCGGCCGCGCCCACCTACGGCGTCTACAGCTCCAACATCGGGCGCGGCGTGGTCGGTGGCAGCTTCTCGACCTTCGAGGACACCGGAGCCGTGATCGCGGAACAGGTGCTGAAGATCCTAGAGGATCCCTACGGCGTCGCGCAATCCGTCTCGGTGCCGGTCTCGGTGGTGCTCGACTGGCGCCAGCTCATGCGCTATGGCCTTGATCCGGAACAGCGCCCTGAGGGGAGCGAACTGCTCTTCTACGACCCGGGCGTGTGGGAGCGCTACAGGCTGCAGATCCTCGCGGCGCTCGCGATCATCCTGCTTCAGTCCAGCACCATTGCCGCGCTAATCATCCTGGAGCGGCGGCGGCGCCGGAGCGCGGAAGAGCTTTCCCGCAGGCGCATGGAGATGGCGAGGCTATCGCGCATCGCCCAGCTCGGAGAGCTGTCGGGTGCCATCGCTCACGAGCTGAACCAGCCCCTGACCTCGATCCTCGCCAATGCCGAGGCGGGCTCAGCCATGCTCGCGCAGGAGCCCCCCGACCTTGCCGAAGTGGGCGAGGTGCTGCGCGACATCGCCGAGGACGACCGGCGCGCGGCGGACGTGATCGTAAACCTGCGGCGCCTCATGGGCAGCGGCGGCGGCGGGTTCGAGGACGCCGAGCTCAACGAGGTGGTGCAATCGACCCTGCGGCTGGTCTCGAACGAGATGCTGGCGCGCGGGATCACGGTGCAGTTGCAGTTGTCCCGGGATGCGCTCATGGTGAAGGGAGACGTCCAGCAATTGCAGCAGGTGCTGCTCAACCTCGTCATCAACGCGGCGGATGCGATGGCCGATCAGGACACGCGCAACATGACCATTGCCACCGGTCTGGGTGCGTCCGGGCGGCGCGTGCTGTCGGTGTCCGACAATGGACCCGGCCTGCCGGACGAGCTGCGCGACAACCCCTTCAAGCCCTTCGCGACCTCCAAGTCTCAGGGTATGGGGCTGGGCCTTTCCATCAGCCAGACCATCGCCGAGGCCCATGGCGGCACGCTCCGCTTCGTCGACAGCACGGGGGAGGGCGCGTGCGTCGAGCTTGCCCTGCCGGCACCATGAGCGAGGAGGCGCCAGAGACCTTCCTCGTCCATATCGTGGACGACGACGAGAGCATTCGCCGCGCCCTGTCCCGACTGGTTTCGACCGGGAGCTTCGACACCCGCACCCACGCCAGCGCCGAGGCCTTCCTCGACGCCTTCGACCCCGATGTGCCCGGCTGCGCCATCCTCGACATGTACCTGCCGCAGCTGAACGGTTTCGAGTTGCAGGCGCGGATCGCGGCGATCCTGCCGGCGTTTCCGGTGGTGTTTCTCACCGGTCGCGGCGACATCGGCATGGGGGTCAAGGCGATGAAGGACGGTGCCTTCGACTTCCTCACGAAGCCCGTGCAGCCCGACGCGCTTCTGGCGGCGATTGCCGCGGCGAGGACGCGGGTGAACGAGACGCAGGCCGACAGCCACGGCAGCGCCCGATACGAGCAGAGGCTGCAAAGCCTTACCCCGCGCGAGACCGAGGTGCTGGCCGCCGTCGTCTCGGGCAGCCTGAACAAGCAGATCGCGCATAAGCTGGGCCTCGCCGAAAAGACGGTGAAGGTCCACCGCGCCCGGGTGATGAAGAAGATGGGGGTCCGCACCATCGCCGAGCTCGTGCGCGCCAGCGTCACCGGGCGGATCGATGCGCCCTGACATAGGCCCAGAGGGCAACTATCCCGACGGATGAGGATCGCGCAGAGTGATCGCATGAGCGTGCACCCCGGAACAGTTCTGATCGTCGAGGATGACGCGGACGTCAGCCGGGCTCTGTCCCGCGCCGTCCGGTCATTGGGTTTCGAGGTCGCGACTTTCGGCACCGGCGAGGAATTGCTGGAAAGCCGGATATCCGATCATCCGGCGGTGCTTTTGCTCGACCTGCACCTGCCGGGACTCAGCGGGGCCGAACTGATTTCCCGTCTCGGCCTCTGCGCGCCGCAATTGCGGATCATCGTGATGACCGGCCGCGATATCGGCGGGGCGCGCGAGGCCTGTCTCGCCGCCGGTGCCGCATCCTATATCAAGAAGCCGATCGCGCGGTCGGACCTCGCGGAGCTTCTAGTGGGCTGAACGCCCGTTGCAAATCCCGAGGTAGGTACTTGGTCCAACTATGCCCCTGACGTCGGGGTATGCACCCTGACCACGCGGTGCAAGACCTGTTGCACGCATCGGAGTTGTAGCCAGAGGCCCCGGAACCGACCGGGTCACAGGCGCGATCAGGGAGAATGTCATGGCGTCAGGATTTCGAGTCCCTTCGGCCTCATCCGCGGATCAAGGCCGCGGTGAAGCGCATATCCCGCCGCTACGGAATTTTGGCGGGAAGCCCCGCGCCAATACCCCAACCATTTCCGCAGATCCTTCCGCAGAGCCAATCGCCCGGCCCGTCCCGGGCTGAAACACCCGATGCGCCGTCAGGTCCCGGTTCGGCATCGCGTGCGAATACCCAGTTCCCAGAAATCAGTATGACTTAGTCCGGAGAAATATCACATGAGCCGTTTCTTTATGGCTGCCAGCAGCCTCGCCATCGGTCTTGCCTGTGCCGCGCAGGCGCAGGACGCCACCGACACCACGCAGGCAGTGAACGACGCGCTGCTGCAGTACCTTCCCTTCGACGACGAGAGCGATTTCGAAAACGCCATGCGCGGCCAGATTGCGACGCTCGACGCCGACCAGATCACCGCGCCGGACGGCACTGTGATCTATGACATCGCCCAGTTCGACTTCCTTCAGGGCGACGCGCCCGCGACCGCGAACCCGAGCCTCTGGCGGCAGAGCAGGCTCAACGCGGTGCACGGGCTCTTCGAGGTCGTCGAGGGCAGCATCTACCAGGTGCGGGGCTTCGACCTCGCGGTGATGAGCTTCATCCGTGGCGACACCGGCTGGATCATCGTCGACCCGCTCACCGCCAACGAGACCGCCGCCGCGGGGCTGCAGTTGCTGCGCGACAATGTCGAGGACCTGCCGGTCACCGGCGTCATCTTCACCCACAGCCACGTCGACCACTTCGGCGGCGTCAAGGGCATCACCACGCCCGAGGAGATCGACGCAAACGGCATCCCGATCGTGGCCCCCGAGGGCTTCTTCGAGGAAGCCGTCAGCGAAAACCTGATCGCCGGCAACACCATGAGCCGCCGCGCCTCCTACATGTACGGCAACGTCGTCGCCAAGGGGCCCGACGGGTCGCTGGGATCGGGCCTCGGCACCACCACCGCCGCCGGCGAGGTGACCATCGTGGAGCCCACGCTCACCATCGAGCAGACGCCGCAGACCGAGACCATCGACGGCATCGAGATGGTCTTCCTCAACACCCCGGGGGCCGAGGCGCCGGCGGAGCTGATGTTCTACATCCCCAAGTTCAAGGCGATGATGCAGGCGGAAGAGATCAACCACACGCTGCACAACCTCTACACCCTGCGCGGCGCCAAGGTGCGCTCGGGCGATCTCTTCGCGAAATACATCAACGACACGATCAACCGCTTCGGCGACGAGGTCGAGGTGAGCTTCGGCAGCCACCACTGGCCGACCTGGGGCAATGACGAGATCCTCGACCTCTGGAAAGGGCAGCGCGACACCTACCGCTACATCCACGACGAGACACTGCGCCTCGCCAACACCGGCGAGACCATGCTCGAAATCGCCGAGCAGCTCGAGCTGCCCGACAGCCTCGCGCAGACCTTCTCAAACCGGGGCTACTACGGCAGCGTCAGTCACAACGCGAAGGCGCAGTACCAGCTCTACTTCGGTTGGTTCTCGGGCAACCCCTCGGAGCTGCACGAGCTGCCGCCGGTCGAGGAAGGCACGAAGTTCGTCGAATACGCGGGCGGCGCCGCGGCGGTGATCGAGAAGGCGCAGGCGGACTACGACGCGGGCGAGTACCGCTGGGTCGCCACCGCGCTCAACCACGTGGTCTTTGCCGAGCCCGACAATGCCGAGGCGAAGAACCTGCTCGCCGATGCGCTGACCCAGATGGGCTACCAGGCTGAGAGCGGCCCGTGGCGGAACTTCTATCTCTCGGGCGCCAAGGAGCTCCGCGACGGCATCGTCGAGGCCGCCACCCCCGCGACCGCCTCGCCCGATATCGTGCGCAACCTGCCGCTGGGGACCTACCTCGACTACCTCGCGGTGCGCTTGAACCACCCCGAGGCCGCCGGGCAGGAGATCGCGCTGAACTTCGTGATGCCCGACGTCGGCGACGAGTTCGAGGTCACGGTGACCAACGGCGTGATGAACTACACGCTGGACAGCCAGGGGGACGAGGCGGACGCCACGGTGACGCTGGACCGGACCGTGCTCGACAGCATCAACCTCGGCCAAACCACGATGATGGACGCGATCGCCGACGGCTCCGCGACGGTCGACGGCGACGCGCAGAAGGTCGAGGACTTCGTGGGCCTGCTCGACACCTTCGAGTTCTGGTTCAACATCGTGACGCCCTGATACCGGGCGCAGCTCCACGCGGAATCGCTGCGTGGAGCGCACCTATTCGGTCCGTCTCGCCACCTCGCAGGAAGTGACGCCCACCGGGGCAAAGTCGGAATAACGAGACGAGCGAATGTGCAAAAGGCTAAGGATCTGGAAGACTGGGTTGCGGAAGCCCGCAAGAAGCGTGGGGCGGCACTGGATCTGCCGACGGTGATGCAGGCCTGTCCGGAATTCGCATCCTGGGCGCGCAATGTGGGCGGATACCTGAGGGATTGGGGCGATCTGCACCGGGTTGCGGGGCAGTTGCGGCCGATGATCGGCGTTTCCGAGCACGCCTGGAACCTCGCGCAGGACCTCCTCGGGCCTCAGATCGCCACGGCGGCGCTGGTTTTGGCCTTCGACAAGCATGCCAATGGCGAAGTGGCGTCTCCGGGCGGCTATCTGCGCGGCATGGTCGAAAAGGCCGGGGCAGGGGAGTTGCATCTCGAACGCAGTTTCTACGGCAGGCTCAGCGGGCGGGCGGCGTGAGACGGTGATCCTCTGTGTTGCGGTCGGTACGACCCAGCGCTGCCATTGAGTAAAAGGAGTTCTCGCATGACTGTAAAATCATCGATCTCTCTGTCGGACACGCAGGACCATTTTGCGCGAAGCCTCGTTGAATCCGGGCAGTATTCCAGCCTGAGTTCTGTTCTTCAGCACGGTCTCGAACTGCTTCGGCAGAAGACCGAGGCCGAAGAACTGGAACTGGCGGCGTTGCGGCAGCTGGTCGATCGGCGCGTGGCCGGGCCGATGATTTCGTCCGCCGACATGGATGCCCGGATCGAACAGATGATCGCGCGCAAACAACAGTCGGGCAATGCGGGATCTTGAGTTTTCCGCGGAAGCGGAATTGGACTTCGAGCTGATCTTTGACCATCTGGCGAGTGCATACGCCGAGTTGGGCGATGAGCCAGATGCCGCTCTCAGGCAGGCCGCCGATCGAACCAGAGAGATCGGAGCCTCGGTGAATGTTCTGGCGAAATCACCGTCCACCGGGACACTGCGCCCCGATATCAGGGCGGGCATTCGCTTTGAGCCACTGAAAAAGACCGTCATCTGGTTTTTGCCGGATGAAGAACGAGCTTGTTTCGCCGTCATTGCACTATTCTTCGGTGGACAGGATCCATCAGGCGCATGCTGGCGTGCTTACTCTCAGGCAAATCGGAATAGGACATGGTCTCGCCGCCCTCGCCAACAGAAGCATTGTGCGCCGCATTCCGCCGATGGAAAGGGAGCCGCTGTACTTCCTGGGGCAAAGGGTGATTCCGCGTTTCATGCGGTATAAAACACTGTGGAAACACGGACATGCAGTTGATATTGTTCTCGCATGCGAGGTGACCGGAAAATGTTTGATGAGCCGCAGCAATTGGACGTCTTCCCATCCTCGGTCGATCTGAAACGGATTGACCCATCTCTCAACATGCGCCGTTTCTACAGTATCAGCGTTCAGCCTGATCTTTTCGGTGGCGTGAGCCTGGTGCGGGAATGGGGCCGGATCGGCTACCGAGGCCAGATGCTGCTTGAGCGGCATGATGACGAGGGCAGGGCGGTCAACGCACTGATGAAGCTGTCGGCGACCAAGAAGCGGCGGGGATATCGGTCATCGCTGGAACGTTGAAAGCGGCCCGGGGACGAAGCCGCTCCGCGGCATCGGTGCCTGTGGCAGCTATCGTGGGCTGGTTCTCCCGCACCCGCGGGTATCGTCCTTTCGCGCATTCATGCAGCAAAGCCGGAAGTCCAGAAGAATTTTGTTAGGGACCTTTTTCTCCCTCAATGCGCGCTCAAAGCTTTAAGAGCTCTTCTCCTCAAATTCCCGCCAATCATCGACATGGCTCCTGTGTCCAAATCGCCTTGCAAGTATCGCAATTGAGATACATAATTGGTGATCACGGAGGATCTGCCATGCCCGCTCAAACCTCGATGCTTCATGTCCGCGTGGACGACCACCTCAAGGCCAAGGCCGCCGATGCGCTGGCAGGGGTCGGTTTGACTCTCTCCGATGCGGTGCGCATCCTGCTGACGCGCGTCGCAGCCGAAGGCGGTATGCCTGCCGGGCTGACCGTGGACCCGGAGGCCTACGATGCCTGGTTTCGGGCCAAAGTGCAGGAGGCTCTGGCCGACCCGCGTTCTGCGAGGCCCCATGACCAGGTGATGCGCGAAGCGCGCGCCCTGGTCGACGGGAAGCGCCGTGCCTGAACTCGAATGGAAGGCCCCGGCCGTCGCCGACCTGATGGCGATTGTCGATTACATTTCCGACGACAACCCGGATGCAGCCCTTGCCCTGATGGAGGAAATCCAGAGCAAGGTGGCGCAGCTCCATTCGCACCCCAAACGCTGCCGCCCGGGCAGGGTGGAGGGCACACGGGAACTGGTGGCCCGACCCAACTATATTGTGATCTATGCCGTGAACGAGGAGAAGGTCACGATATTGCGTGTGCTTCATGCCGCGCAGATGTGGCCTTGACGTAATC
Source organism: Paracoccus marinaquae (assembly GCF_018860165.1). Lineage (GTDB taxonomy): Bacteria > Pseudomonadota > Alphaproteobacteria > Rhodobacterales > Rhodobacteraceae > Paracoccus > Paracoccus marinaquae. Next base: position 19,493 of record NZ_JAHKNG010000039.1, on the reverse strand, counting down.
TGACGACCAATCGTCATCCAATCGCGGGGTAAGGCGTGCTGTCCGAACCGCGTTGCCCGATGGACCCGACCAACCTGCGTCAGGGCCCGGAAAGTTCCTCCAGAATGCGACGCTACTCGGCGGCTTCGACATCCTCGAGGAGCCTTGCAGTCCGTCGCCCGCGCCGCTGGTGACCGTTCTAAAACCGAACCTTGCCTGACATCGCTATGCGCATGTATAATGCGCATCAATCGAGGTGAATCATGCAAGCTCAAACTGCCCCCCGAAAGCCTACTAACCTGACCCTGGACTCGGTTTTGCTGACCGAGGCCCGGTCCTTTGGCGTTAATCTGTCCCAAGCCGCCGAAGCCGGTCTGCGCCGCGCTGTTGCCGCTGCAAAGGCCGACGCCTGGCAGCGTGAGAACGCGGCCGCTTTGACCAGTTCGAACGCCTGGATCGAGGCGCGGGGCCTGCCCCTCGACCCCTATCGTCAGTTCTGATGGCCCGCTTCGATGTCTACCCCCGCCCCGGTGGGGCGCCGGGCTATGTTCTGGACGTGCAGGCCGATGTGCTGAATGGTCTGAACACCCGGATCGTGGTGCCGCTCCTGCCTGTCGCGGAGGCTCCGACTCCGGCGAAGCAGCTTAATCCTGTCTTCGAGATCGGCATGGAGCCGCATGTCATGGTCACCCAGTTTCTGGCAGCGATTCCACGTGCGTTGCTGCGTACTCCCGTCACCACGCTGGAGGATCATGACAGCGAGATCATGGCGGCGCTGGATCTGGTTCTGGTGGGCTTCTGACAGCAGCGTTGCTGCCGGTCTTGTCCTGAAGCTTGGCGAGGCCGATCTGCCATTTCGACTGGACGTCATGCTTTCGCAGTGGCGCAACACGCGCGCCGCACCGCGTTGCCCGATGGACCCAACCAACCTGCGTCAGCGCCCGGAGAGTTCCTCCAGAATGCGCCTCCTCTCGTCGCCGTCCAGGTCCTCCAGCAGTCGCCGGACCATCCGGATCCTGCCGCGCGGTCCGAGGCGGTAACGTGCGAGCTTTTGCCCCGCGGCAAGAAAGACCGCGCGCAGGTCGTCGAAGCTTGCCGTCCGGGCCCAGAACGCGGCATCGCTGGTGGCGTCGAGGAAAGATGCCCCGGGTGCCCCGGTCCGCCATTCCTCGAGAATGATCGACATGATCCGTTCGGCGTCCTCCGGGTCGCAAGTGTGGATGGCGTCGACCAGGTCTCTGGCCCGCGACAGCCGTTGCTCCGGGCTCATGCGTACGTCCTTCCCGCCGCTCTCGTCCGCCATCCTGCCGTCCTCCGCCGTGGAGCGCCCCTGAATCGGGACCACCCCGAAACCTTTGGTTTTCGGGGTCTGGCCTCGCCGAGAGTGGGGGTAGCTGAGGCAAGGACAATCGACGGAAGTGGTGCGGCCCGCAGCCGCGGAACGCGGCGAGGACCCGGTTCCGTCGATTGTCCTTGCCGCTGCGAGGGGCAACGCCCCTACAGCCCCTTGAGCCCATGAACTTGCGCGGGATCCCCGATCCCGCGCGCCGCTTTCTTTTACCTGCTCTGCGCCACGCAGATCGCCGCTCGACCCTCGGACGTTGACCCTGACGCAGACAGCAAACCGCGACCGCTCGGCCGCGAACCAGACATAACGGACAAAACCCTTCGGCCTTTGTGCGACCTGTGCTATGGAGAGTGAGATTGAGGCTCTGTGGTTGGCAGGAAGTGCAGTCTGTAAGACAAAATTCAACTAGGGCCGATCTGTCCAAGGGCGGACAGGCCGCGCATCTGACCACGGCAGCGCGTGACCGGATCGTCGCGCGGCTGAACGAAGGTGTGCCGGTGGCCGCGATCGCCACGGAATTCGCCGTCGCCCGGAACACGATCTACCGAATTCGCGCGGCGTTGCCGGGGCGCAGGAGACCCGCGCATGCCCCATCGGAGCTGGTCTCCTTCCGCGTTTCCGCGGCCGAAAAGCAGGCCTTCGACGACGAGCTGGCCCGTGCCGGGTTCAAGGACCGGTCGGACGCGCTGCGGGCGCTGCTGCGCAATTCGGTGGGGCTTCTGGATCGGAACTTCGCCTTCGTGGGCGAGGTGAAGGCGCTTTATGACGAGCTGTCGGCGATCGGGGTGAACGTGAACCAGATCGCGCGGGCGGTGAACCGGGGCCAGGCGCCGCCGCTGCGGGAGGCGGGCGAGGAGCTGGCGCGGCTGAAATCGCAGCTCCGGCAGGTTCTGCCGGTGCTCAACGAGGTTGTGGCCGAGGCGCGGCGCTCGAACGAGCGGCTGTGGCGCGTGGCCCGTGAGGGGGCCGGGACCGGCGGGGAAGGGCAGGGCGAATGAGTTTCCGGGCCGATGACGACGAGGTCCTGAAGATCCGCCCCCATCGCCGGCGGGTGCGGGGCGACGGCCGATCCGGCGGCCGGCGCGGGGCAGGGCTGTCGGACAGCCTGCTGAACAAGTGGAACTTCGCGGAGGGCTCACGGGCGGCGGTGTTCAAGAAGATCGCCAGCGGCGGCACGCACACGCGCGCCGAGCTGCGCCGGCAGATGGACTACATCAACAGCAAGGCGCAATACACGTTCGGCTACAGCGAGGCCCTGACCGACGAGACGCGCCAGCCGGACGCCGCCCTGTCGGCGATCGCGGACAGATGGGAGCCGGGCTGGCGCGGCACGCCCAAGAACGGCCATACCTCGCATCTGCTGATCTCGTTTCCGCCCGATACGGCGCCGCGGGATGCGGCGGCGATTGCCGAGGAGATGTGCGAGCGGGCGTTCGGGGGCGAGAAGGAATTCGCCGACGATCGCTGGGAATATATCGCGGCGCTGCACACCGACCGGACGCATCCGCATGTGCATGTGCTGGTGAACAATCGCGGGGTCGAGAGTGGCCGCTGGTTCTATCTGTCGAACAGGCTCGAATCCCCGTTCACCTATCAGGGGTTCCGGAACCTGATGGTGTCGGTGGCACAGGAGTATGGCGTCCATCTGGAGGCCACGACGCGCTACGAGCGGGGCGATCTGCAGTATTCGCCATCCTCGGCGCAGTGGCGGCAGGGCAGGGCGCCCGGCCACCGTGCGCTGACGGATCGGGTGCTTGGCATGCTGATCGAGGAGGCGGACGAATGGGGCGAGGTCGCGAAGGCCGCGAAGCTGGTGGGCCATGCGCGTGTGGCGGAGGTCGCGGAGCGGATGGTCCAGGGCCTCGCTACGCGGAGCCCGATGTCACGAAAGGAACTTGATATGGTACTTGAGGCTGTCGAGACGCCGGAGGATTTCGAGGCGGCGATCCAAGGATGGGCGGAGCGGGTGCGGGACAAAGTTCTGGACCTTCCCCCGGAGAAGCAGGGCAAGCATTTCACGGCGATTAGCTCTTTCCTGGAGAACGTGAAGAAGGATTATGGCGTTGTTGTCGAGGTCGAGGGGATCGAGCATCCTGGTCCGATCGCGAACAGCCTGCATGTCGATGGCGATCTGCTGGCGCGACGGGCCGAAGATTATATGCCCGAGGGGCGAAAGATCGACCGCGCGACGCTTACCACGGCTGTCGGGATGTTCTCGACCGGGATCGAGACGGAGCGGGATGTCCGGGCCTTCGAAGGGGATGACCTGACCGGGGAGCGGCTCGGCGTCCTCAAGGCCGCGCTCGGCGCCATCGCCCGCGCGAACGAGGATTACAGCTACGCGGCGAGACCGGGCGCGGTGGCGGGCTTCTGGCGAAGGTTCGGCGCGCTGTCGGAGAATGCCGGGATCGAACGCGCCTTCGCGCAGGGGGTGTTCGAGAACGACCTTCTGACCGACGACCAGAAGCGTGGCGTGCTGTCCGCGGCCGTTGATCCCGCGCGCGGTCCGAAGATCTCGGCCGGGCAGATGTTCGAGGAGGTTCAGGGCGCGCGCAGGGAGATGCGGGCCAATATCATGACGCCCGACAGCGATTACCTGCGGTCCTTCATGCAGCGTCTGACCGAGCGCGAGTATCCATCTGCGGCGCCAGAGTTCGCCAACCGCGAGAGCGAGCGGGAATACGCGGCGGCGCTTCGTGCCGAGTTCGGAACCAAGGGCTTCGAGCGCATGGCCGAAGGGGATTACCGCGATCTCGAATCCATCACGCCGAACCGGCTGCACCAACGCGAGCTGGCGGCTTCGGTTATGGCGATGGCGGAGCGTCCGGAACATGCCGCGAAGTTCGATCTGTCGCGTGAGCAGATTGCGGAGGGTTACGAGGCGGCCGACGAGCCGCACAAGGCGCGGCGTGTGCTCAGCCAGAGCAGCACCGCCGACGATTTCTCGCTGTGACAGGGAGGGGTATCATGGAACTCGACCTGAAGGACCGGGTGCGGATTGCCGCAGGCATCGCCCTGACACTGGCCATCGCCGTGATCGCGTCGAGCATGGTGCTGAACGGGATGAACCGCGACTTCAACGGCAGCCCGATTTCGATCCTGGGCGTGCTGCGCGATTTCAGTCTTCAGACAGAGGCCGAGACGATCGCGGCGGCGATCTTCGTCGGCGTGGTCGCCCTCTGCATCGTGTTCATCGGCGTGATGATCTACAGCACGACCACAACGCGCTATGGCACAGCGCATTTCCAGTCCGTCAGGGAGATGCGGAAGAACGGCTTCGTCACGCCGCTGGAAGAGGGCGGGCTGATCTTCGGCAAGGTCGCGCGGCCGCCGAAGGAGCAGCGCGGCAAGCCACTGGAGGTGGTCGAATCCACGCCGAAGGAAGCATTGAAGGCGGAGTTCATCTCGGCGCAGATCGACGCCTTTCCGCAATGCCTGCTGGTCGGTCCGACCCGCTCGGGCAAGGGTGTGTCTTATCTCACGCCTAACTGCCTGCTGGCGGATGGATCTCTGGTGGTTCTGGATGTGAAGGGCGAGATCTTCCGCAACACGTCGCGGATGCGTGTCGAGCTGGGTGATGAGGTGTTTCGTTTCGCGCCCTACGATTTTGAACACGGCTCGCATCATTACAACCCGCTGGCCCGCATCGCGGCGATCACGCATCCGAACCGCCAATATGCCGAACTGGACAAGCTCGCCGACAACTTCCTGGTCACGAAGGGCGAGGGAGCGGCCGCGAACTTCCTGGGCGGCGCGAAGCAATGGTTCATCGCCGCCTGCCTGCGCGCCATCGAGATGGGTGATCCGACGCTGACCCGTGTCCACGCGCTGATGTTCGGTGACGGCAGCGAGGTCGGGGTCAGCGATATCGACCGCTACAACGCCATCGCGAAGGCGTCGGACAACGCCATCGTGCGCCGCGAATTCTCGAATTTCGGCAATCTCGACCCGAAGATCCGGCAGTCCTACAGCCAGGTCATGAGCGACAGCGGGCTGAAGCAATGGGCCAACCCGCAGATCCAGGCGATGACGCGGCGCGACGATATCCGCTTCGACGATATCCGCTCGCGCCGGCAGTCGATCTATATCGTGGTACAGTCGGACGATATCTCGCCCCTGAATGCGGTGATCCGGCTGATGTTCACCGATCTGATCGCTTCCATCCGGCAGACCAGCTCGGATCACGACAGCGGGTTGGGGCAGGTGTTCATCATGCTCGATGAGTTCGACCAGCTCGGCTACATGCCGATCGTGCAGCAGTCGATGAAGCAGCTGGCCGGCCACGGGGCGCGCACGACGGTGGTCACGCAGTCGATCCCCGGCCTGAAATCCGTGGGCTACAGCGATGCCGAGATCGAGAGCCTGATCGCGGGCTGCGAGATGAAGCTCTACATCTCGCCCAACGATCATTCCACGACCGAGGAAATCACCAAGGCGCTCGGGACGCGAACCGGCTACAAGGCGTCCTACAGCTATACGCTGAACGATTTTTCGAACCGCAGCGTCAATCTCTCGACCGAGGAATTGCCGCTGATGTCGCCGGCGCAGCTGCGCCGGCTACCCAAGACCAAGATGCTTCTGATGCCGGAAGGGCACCTTCCGATCCTGGCCGACAAGATCACCTATTACGCCGACCCGGTCTTCAAGCGCATCTTCGAGAGCCAGAAGGGGCCCTATCCTTATCCGAAGCGCGAGTTGAAGCACCTCGACCGTCCTGAACAGAAAGTCGCCCAGGACGCGGTCGAGACCCGCGAACTTCGCGAGGCCCTTTCGGCCGTCGAGCGCTTTGGCGACCGTGCGGGCCGCATTGAAGAGACTGCTGATCCGGCCACCCTGTCTCACCAGTCACGGGACGACCTCGACAGCCAAATGGCGATGATGGAACAGGCCATTGATCGCGATACCGAGCAGGCCGCGACCAGCAGGTCGCCGAAGGGAGAAGCGCATCGCAGACAGGCCGGCGATTCCTGCGGATGAGAGGTGAAAGGTCGTGTCATGCAGCTCGCCAATTGATCGGGCGGCGCGACCGCAGCTTCCGGCAGATGGAAGGCTGGACAAACGCGGGATCGCGGCAGCATGCATTGAGGTCGTCTGCGCCGTCGGGATCGTGCTCATGTTGCGGATCACCGGCTACGTTTCCGCGGAGTACCTGGCAGTCTTCTGAGCGATCTTACTGCAAGCCGCCTCACCATGGCTCCGAACCGTTGCGGGGTCACGAGCCGGGTCGCTTTGCTGGCTATTGGGCCGAATTGCACCCAGAAGTTTCTGGCGAAGAGGGCGGAGAGCGGACGGTCGCTGCGCAAAGGATGGAGGTCAGCAATGCGGACTTTTCGGGCTTTCGCTGCGCCGTTCACGAAGGTCCGTTGCCCCCTCTTCTTCAGGGTGGACTAAGCATCGAGTAACGCATCGATCACCGCGCATTCTGGGGCAGCATCGCCGGTGCATCGCGCAACAGTGTCCGACAGGACGCGCTCGATGCGCTGCAGATCGGCAATCTTGGCCTGAACGTCAGTCAGATGATCTTCGGCGATGATCTGCACCTCGGCGCATGTCCGGGATCGGTCATCGACCAGCCCAAGCAGCCCGCGAACCTCTTCGAGAGAAAAGCCTAGATCGCGGGACCGCATGACGAATTTCAGCCGCTTGACGTGGGCATCGTCGTAGCTTCGGTAGCCCTTCGTACTGCGCGGCGGGTCCGGCATGATCCCGATTTTCTCGTAATAGCGAATGGTTTCCAGGTTGCAGCCCGTTGCGCGGGCCAAATCGCCCCGCCGAATTGATCTCACGCTTGTGTTACTCATTGTGCCGAAAAATCCCTTGAGCCTGTATCAACTACAGACCCTAGAACGGTGGAAACATCTGTTCAAGGAAGATTCGATGGAACAACATTTGGCGGAACTTCCGCAATCTCAGTCGCAGAAAATTGGCGACGAAACCACCAAGGGATGGGGCGTGACCGGCCTCGGCGTCCTCGGTGCGCTGGCGATGACTTCTTGCTGCATCCTTCCATTGGTGCTGGTCAGCTTTGGCGTGACAGGCGTGTTCATCGCGCAGCTCGGGGCGCTCTATGCCTACAAATGGTACACCTTCGCGCTGAGCGCCGCGTTTTTGGGATACGGCTTCTACAAGGCTTACAAGCCTGTAGATGCCGAGGCCTGTGCCGATGGCACCTGCGCCCGCCCCATCGACCGCCGCATCATGCGCGCAACCCTCTGGGCCGCTTCCGCGATTGTCGCTGTCGCCATGATCTTTCCCTACATCACCCCCTTCATCCTGAAATTCTGAACGAGGACCATGACCATGAAGCATCTCCTGTTATCCGCCCTGGCCATCGTCGCACTCTCGACCCCGGCCCTCGCTGAAGAGCGCCAGGTCGAGATCGCCGTCAGCGAACTGACATGCCCGTCCTGTTCGTTCATTGTTGCCAGCTCGATGCGCGGTGTTCCGTCGGTCGAGATCGCCGCATTCGAGGACGGCCCCGAATACGGGCAGGGTGTTTACAGCGTGACCTACGATGACGCCGAAACTTCCATCGAAAGCATCATCGGCGCGGTGACGGCCAATGGCTATCCGGCGCAGGTGCTGCCCGACACAGCCTCCTGAGCCGCCTGCAATGCGTGACAATCTCCTGCAATGCGTGACAATCTGATGGGTGGCCTGCTGGCCTTCGGAATAGCAGCTCCGGTCGTGGTCGTCTGCTGCGGCGGCGGAACTGCCGTGCTTGCAGCGTTGTTCGGCGGCGTTGGGGCTTGGCTCTCTGGAATGAGTGGCATTGCCGTGCTGGTTTTGGCGGGTCTGACCTACCTGATCGTCCGCGCACTGCGTCGTTCGCAAATGAAACGCGCCTCCGGCCCCGACCCATCACAGAGAAAGACGGCTCCTTGACTGACACACCTGAAAATTCCGACCGTCTGCTGAAATGGGGGCTTGGCGGTGCGCTCTTCGCCGCGCTCTGCTGCTTTACACCGCTTCTGGTCGTCATCGTCGCTGGCGTCGGATTGTCGGCCCTCACGGGCTGGCTCGATTACGCCCTGTTCCCGCTGCTGTTTTTCAGCCTCGCCGTGGTGGCACAGGCCCTTTGGCTGCGCGCTGGCAAACCGGGACCGGCCCCGAAACTTTGGGCCACCGGCCTCGCGGTGGCCCTGTCGATCCTGATCATTCTTCTCGAATTCAGGTTCGCAATACGGATCACAATCGGCGTTTTCGCCGCCACAGCACTCTACGCGGTTCTCCTGAACCGTGCGCAAAAGAAAGGATCGCTCTTATGATGATGGGATGTTGCACCGCCACCGGCATGGTCTTCGGCCTCCTCGGCATGTTGACACCGCTGATCGCCATCGGCGCGGTCATATATCTGCTCGCCGCCAGACCAAAAGACCCCGAACATGGCGAGGCGCGCTGAGATGAAAGACCTGAACAAAACCGACGATGAACAGGGCGGCTATGACCTGATCGTTCTTGGGGCCGGATCGGCGGGGTTCTCCGCCGCAATTACCGGCGCGGATGCCGGAAAGCGTGTCGCCCTCGTAGGACATGGCACCATCGGCGGAACTTGCGTCAACGTGGGATGCGTGCCCTCCAAGGCGATGATCCGTGCGGCAGAGGCCGTGCACTGTGCGGGGGCTGCCAAGCGGTTCCCCGGCCTGTCGGGACGGGCACAAGTGGATGATTGGCAGACGCTCGTTCAGTCCAAGGACGATCTGGTCACGACCCTGCGCCAGAAGAAATACGCGGACCTTCTGCCGGAATATGAGGATGTCGATTACATCGACGCCGGTCCCGCGCGGCTGATCGAAGGTGGCGTGACAGTCGGTGAGCGAACCCTGAAAGCACCGAGGACCATCATCGCCACGGGCGGGCGTCCCGTTCTGCCGACCATCGACGGCATCGAGGAAATCGGCGCGCTCAACAGCACCAGTCTTCTGGAACTCGAAGTACTGCCGAAAAGCCTGATCTTCATCGGCGCGGGCTACATCGGCGCGGAGTTGGCCCAGATGATGAGCCGCATGGGCGTGAAGGTCACGCTTGTCGCCCGTTCGCATCTGTTGCCCGGCGCGGAACCAGAGGTCTCGGAGGCATTGGCGGCGGCGTTCGAGGCCGAAGGCATCACTCTTCTGACCGGGTTAAGCTACGACACTGTGCGCCGCGACGACGCGGGCGTGACACTGCGCGTGATCCAGAACGGAAAGCCTGTCGAAGTGACGGCGGATCACCTCGTTTCGACCGCTGGCAGGCGGGCCAATACCAAAGATATGGGCCTGGACGCAATCGGCGTGGAAACCGACGCGCGTGGGTCCATCGTCGTCGGCGAGGACATGCAGACATCGGTGCGCGGCATCTATGCCGCAGGCGATGTGACCGACCGCGACCAGTTCGTCTATATGGCGGCCTATGGTGCAAAGCTCGCGGCCAAAAATGCGGTTCTCGGCGAAGACCATCGCTACGACAACGCCGCGATGCCCTGGGTGGTGTTTTCCGACCCGCAGGTCGCGGGCGTCGGTCTCGGTGAAGCCCAGGCGCGGGACGCGGGCCTCGACGTCAAGACGTCCATCGTACCGCTCGATCAGGTGCCGCGCGCACTGGCCGCACGCGACACGCGCGGATTGATCAAGCTGGTGGCGGACAGAAAGTCCGACCGGCTGCTTGGCGGCCAGATCATCGCGCCCGAGGGGTCCGATACGATCCAGACCCTCGTTATGGCGCTGAAGTTTGGCATGACCACAAAGGCGCTCGGGGAGACGATCTTCCCCTATCTGACGACCGTGGAAGGGCTGAAGCTGGCGGCGCAAACCTTCGATATGGACGTGGCAAAGTTGAGCTGCTGCGCCGGATGAAGATCAGGACAAGGACCGGAGAATGAATGAAGACTACGACCTGATCGTCATCGGGGCGGGCATGGCGGGCGTGGCCGCGGCCAACAAATGTGGCGCGGCAGGATGGCGTGTCGCCATTGTCGATGCGCTGCCCTACGGCGGCACCTGCGCATTGCGCGGCTGCGATCCAAAGAAAATCCTGCGGCGCGGTGCGGAAATCATGGACGCGGCACGGCTCATGCAGGGCAAGGGGATCGATCCCGGTGATCTGTCGATCAACTGGGCCGATCTGATGGCACACAAGCGTGGCTTCACCGATCCCGTGCCGGACAAGATGGAAAAGGGCCTGTCGGGCAACGGCGTCGAAACCCTGCATGGAGCCGCGCGGTTCACGGGAAGCAACACGCTGGAGGTCGATGGAACGGCATATCAGTCGGAACGGTTCCTCGTGGCCGCCGGTGCCATGCCCAGGCCGCTGAGCTTCACAGGGGCCGATCTCGTGATCGACAGCACGGATTTCCTCAACCTGGAGGCCCTTCCCAATCGGGTTCTTTTTATCGGTGGCGGCTTCGTGTCCTTCGAGTTTGCGCATATCGCCGCACGGGCCGGAGCCAACCCGATCATCGTGGATCGTGGCGCCCGGCCCTTACGCGGCTTCGATCCCGATCTGGTCGAAATGCTGATCGACCGCAGCGGCGGTATCGGCGTGGACCTGATGCGCGAAACCGAAATCGTGTCGGTCTCGGAAGCCAGTAGAGCATTCACTGTCGAGGTGAAGTCGGGCGATGAAACCCGAACAATCGAAACCGATCTGGTCGTGCATGGCGCGGGCCGTGTGGCAGCCCTGGCCGATCTGAATCTTGAGGCGGCTGGTGTTGATTACAGCGACAAGGGCATCGTTGTAGCCCCGCATCTGCAAAGCACGACGAACAGCGCGGTCTTTGCCGCCGGAGATTGCGCCGACACCGATGGCATGCCGCTGACGCCAGTCGCAGTGATCGAAGGGAAGGTCGCGGCCTCCAACATGCTCAAAGACACTCAGACCGCACCGGATTATGCCGGTATTCCTACAGCCGTCTTCACAGTCCCGGAAGTGGCGCGTGTCGGTATGTTGGAAAGTGAGGCAAGGGACGCCGGGTATGATGTCGATGTTCGGTTCACCGACACTGGCGATTGGTATTCGAACTACCGGATCGGCGAGACCTCTGCTGCCGCGAAGGTCCTCGTGGACAAGTCGAACGGCAAGATCCTCGGCGCGCACCTGTTCGGCCCGGAATACGGCGAACTGATCAATTTCTTCGGGCTGGCAATCAAGCTGGGCCTGGCGGCCAAGCAACTTAAGTCGATGACGGCGGCCTATCCAAGTGTTGGATCGGATTTGGGCTCGCTTCTCTGAATTTGAAAGATTTTTCGCAATAGACCCGATCCTCCTCGGAACGTATGTCTGGCCCGATGAAGACGGTTCTTATCTACTTCGCCGCTGCGCTGGCCGAAATTGCCGGATGCTTTGCTTTCTGGGCCTGGTTCCGGCTGGACAAGAGCGTGTTTTGGTTGGCACCGGGCATGCTGTCCCTTGCCGCTTTCGCCTGGCTACTGGCGCTCAGCCCCGCCGATCAGGCGGGCCGCGCCTATGCAGTCTACGGTGGCGTTTACATCGTATCGTCCCTGCTGTGGCTATGGGGCGTAGAAGGGCATCGCCCGGATCAATGGGATGTAGTTGGAGCGGTCATTTGCCTTGTCGGTGCGGGTATTATTCTCTGGGCACCGCGCAGTATTTGAGAGGCAGCCGCAGACGGGGTGAAGCGCTGAATCGTTCGATTAGATCGCCTTTTGGTTCACGCGTTCCGACAACTCGGCGCTGCTTTCCCTCCGCATCGCGGCTGCGATCAAGCAGGTTTTCTACCGCCCTCGAAAGCAGCGATACATCCTTTACGCAGCATCGGTCAAAGTGGGCTCGGAGCGGCCATGCGGCGGTGCAGCAGGTCAATTGACGCCCCTCGCATAGAACCGTGACGCGCACAGCCCAGTCCAGCCGTTCGATGCGACCGCCGGTGCGACACCGCAGCATCACCGAATCGACCATTCATCCCCGCCGCAGCATTTTCAACGACCCGTGGATGTGAGAGCGGACATGTCTGCCTTGCGCTGCAAGAGCCCAGATTTCCCGCGACTGCGTTCGAACGAACCACCTAGGCAAGTGCAGACTTTGCACGAAACTCCGTCGGCGACAGAGCGGTCTCTCTCCGATAGGCGCGGGCAAAATGGGCAGACGAAGAGTATCCAAGCAGTGTCCCGATTTCTTCGACACGAAGTCTTTCGTCTCGGAGCAACTCGGTCGCTCGATGGATCCGGATCGAGTTGACCAGGTCGCGATAACTCAGCCCGGCGGCGTTCAGTTCGCGTTGCAAGCTGCGGACACTGATGTCGAGCGCATGGGCTGTGCGATGGATTGAGATAGACCCGGTGAGAACCTGGCAACGAACATGATGTTTCACTGCGCCGATAAGGCTTGCGCGCGACTCGGGGGCGAGACGGGCTATCGCGACATCCTCGATGGTCGCAATGTTGATCTGCGGACTAATGCGGGTCGCGGCCCCTAAAAAGGCTGCGTCGAACAGCAAGGCGAGTGATGGCCGGTCGAACAGGACCGGGCACTGGAACGCATCTTCATAGGCGTGCGCGTCGACGGGCTTTGGCACGTCGAGTTCGATCGCGCTCGGAAGCCAGCTGTTTCCCAGGTAGTGTCGGCACAGGCTGAGCATCACGCCAATCGTGCCTGCCGCATCATGCCGGTAGCCGGGAAATCCGCGGGCTGCGCTCAGATACTCGAAGCGCGCGGTCCCATCATTCGTCGTCAGCGCCACGCGGTCGCCGAAGCTGTGATAGCCGATGCTTCGCGCTGCCCGGTCAAGCGCCCTTCCCAAGGCTTGCGCGCCAAGCACATAATCGCTCCAAACCCCGTAGCAATTGAAAGCGAGGCTTGGGGCCAAAGAGAGACCAATATTGGGAATGCCCCCCTTTCTCGCGACCACGTCAATGAAAGCGCACATCGTGAGATGTGGAATGAAGCAATCATGGTCCTCGATCTTCTCGATATCGAGCATTGCAGCATGATTGGCCTCTCTCAGGATCCGATCGCCGCAATTGTTCCGAACCCATTCGGGCACGCCAGCCAGCGCCGAGACGCACAACAAGGTTGGCGAACTTGGTCGTGTTATGCGCAGCTTACACGGATCTGGCGCAAAATGGGTGTTCGTTCGCGGCATCCTGTGAGCTAACCTTGCATCATGCGGGAATATTCCCCGCGTCCCGTCGCGCGAAACAAGTTCTCGGCGTCACTTCTGCTGAGCCTATCGGGGTTATGGCGAACGGAAAAGTCCAGGAGGTGAATTTGAGGTTGGTCAACGACAAGGCAATATTGGCAGCGGGTTGCCTGACCGCAATCGCGACTCCGGCGGTGCCGAAAAACTCTGATCGGGCCAATCTTCTGACCGTTCATGGCTGGTCCGGAATCCTCGATCAGCACGCCCAATAAGATCGCTCGATCCAGAACAGGGCATCCACCCATAAACTGTCAGGCGAACGCTCTTTCCGGCGCAATGATAGGGGGCAACTGCATTACTGGGCGCGGCGCAAACATTCCGCAAACAACAACACCGGACTCGATCATACGAAAAATCAAGATGGAGAACGACAAATGATCAGGATTAGAGGGATCAGGCCCTGGCTTGGCATGTGGGCTGCCACGTTGCTGACAGCAGGCACTGCGATTGCGCAGGAAACGCTGCCTTTCCCGCCCAAGCCATCAGGAAGCACCGCGGGCCCGACCATTGCCGAGTCGACCTACAGCCCGTTGCCACCGCAATCGCATCTGACTGATGACGCACCCAATATCGTCATCATCATGCTCGACGATGTTGGCCCCGCGCTACCCCACACCTTCGGTGGCCCGATCACGACGCCCACGCTGGATGCGTTGGCACAGGAGGGCATTGCCTACAGCCGCTTCCATAACGCGGCCATGTGCTCTCCCACGCGGGCATCGCTTCTGACCGGGCGCAACCACCATCGCGTCGGCAATGGCCAAATCGCCGAGCTTGCAAATGATTGGGATGGATACACCGGGCGAATTCCGCGTACGGCTGCCCCCGTCGCCAAGGTGCTGAGCGATTACGGCTACGCCACGGCAGCCTTCGGCAAATGGCACAACACGCCCGCGAACGAAACGACGGCTGTCGGCCCATATACCAACTGGCCAGTCGGTGAGGCCATCGGCTTCGACTATTTTTACGGATTTCTCGCCGGAGAATCCTCGCAATGGGAACCGGCAGTTGTAGAAAACACGAACCGCCTGGATCCGTCACATGGCAAGGAAGGCTATCATTTTACCGAAGACATGGCCGACAAAGCCGTGTCATGGATGAAACAGGTTCACGCGCTGACGCCAGAGCGCCCTTTCATGGTTTACTGGGCGCCCGGCGCATCCCACGGGCCGCATCATATCTTCAAGGAATGGGCAGACAAGTACGCGGGTCGGTTCGACGAGGGCTGGGACGAACTTCGCGAAGAGATATTCGCCAAACAGAAAGAGATCGGCTGGATCCCGGAGAACACGGATCTGACGGAACGACCGGACAGCCTTGCTGCGTGGGATGACATTCCAGAGGACGAGCGCGAATTCCAGCTGCGCCTGATGGAAGTGTTCGCAGGCTATACCGAACACGCAGATACGCAGGCGGGTCGGTTGCTGGAAGCTCTGGACGAAATGGGCGTACGCGACAATACGCTGATTTTCTATGTCTGGGGAGATAACGGCTCCAGTGCCGAGGGGCAGAACGGAAGTATCAGCGAACTGCTCGCACAAAACGGGATCAGCACCGAAATCAAGGATCACATCAAGGCGATGAACGATCTTGGCGGTCTGGATGTGCTTGGCTCGCCAAAAGCGGACAACATGTACCACGCCGGTTGGGCCTGGGCGGGATCAACACCGTATCGTTCAACCAAGCTGGTCGCAGCCCATTTCGGGGGGACAAGGACGCCACTTGTCGTTTCCTGGCCCAAGAAAATCGTCCCTGACGACACGCCGCGCTCTCAGTTTCATCATGTCAACGACATCGTTCCCACGATCTACGACGTGCTGGATATCACGCCGCCGGAAACGGTGGATGGCATCAGCCAAGATCCCCTCGATGGCGTCAGCATGGCCTATACATTCGACACGCCGGATGCCGAAGGGCAGAAAACGAGCCAATACTTCGAGGTCATGGGCAGCCGTAGCTACTATGAGGATGAATGGATCGCCTCGGTCTTCGGTCCTCGCACGCCGTGGACACCCGGTGTGGACCCGGCCATCTTCAAATGGTCGCCGGATGACGACACTTGGGAACTTCACGATCTGACCGCAGATCATTCGCAGGCACACAACCTTGCGAATGACCATGCAGACAAGGTCGAGGCACTGAAAGAAGCATTCCGTGCCACGGCTAAGGAGAACAAGGTCTTCCCCGTTGGCGGCGGGCTGTGGTCGGTGGTTTTCCATCCCGAGGACGCACCATCCAACCCGGCAACCGAGTTCACTTATACGCAAGAGGTCATCGGTGTTCCCGAGTTCACGGCACCCAAGGTCGGGGCGCGCAGTAATATCGTGACAATACAGGCTGAACTGGCAGAGGATTCCGAGGGCGTGCTCTATGCACTTGGCGCGTTTTCCGGCGGTCTCGCACTATGGGTCGATCAGGGCAAGCTGACTTATGAGTACAACTTGTTCGAAATCGAGCGCACCCAGATCACCACGACTGACGCGCTGCCAACCGGGAAGATCAGCATAGAAGTGGAAACTACGAAGACCAGCGATAAACATGCCGGCCCGCTTGACGTCGTGATCCGTGTCAATGGGACAGAGATGGCAAAGGGGACGGTTCCGCGCTCAGCGCCGCTGACCTTTACAGCGAACGACGCCTTCGATGTCGGTCGGGATAGCTATTCCCCTGTGTCCGAAGTTTATTTCGAACGTAAACCGTTCGAGTTCAACGGCACGATCGACCAGCTGAAGGTTTCCTATAAATAGTTTGGTAGTGTGGTCCGGACGGCAATTCCGGTTGCCGTCCGGATCCAAGCGTCAGAAATTACCCTGCGCAGGTCCAGCGCGTCTTGGAAAATGCGGACCCGAAGTCTTCCTATATTCCCGAATATCACGGTTTTTCTGCCAACCTGGCGCGTCTGGAAACACGGCAAGATTCGTGATTGCGATGTTCCCAAGCTTACAAACTTGCTGCGACCGCGAAATTCCGCAATCACTCGTTCACTGATATGGGCTCTGTGCAGACCTGCGGCAGCACGGCGGGTCGAACACTAAGGTGAGCGGGTGCGCCCGGCTAAGCCGGCCCGAAGCGGTCATTTGAAAGCGCTGAATGTGCCGCGTTGCAGCGCGTCATACCAGCCGTTCGTCTGCCATGACGCTGATTGAGGTAGTCGGCAAGTGAAGCACCACGTATGGTTTGACCCAATCAACGGCCTTTCCAGTGTAGGAGCATTTCCATGATCAAAATGAGAGATTTGAATTCCGGCTTTGACTATCGATCTTCGTGGACTGGATATGCAAAGGGCCGAGGCCTCGACATTAGAAACGCCCCGGTGCTGCACAGCGCGCGCATTGATGCCAACCAAGTTTATGAAGATCCTTTCAAAGGACCTCGGCACAGTTTCTCAAAAAAGTACGAGCAGTTCATAGAGGCACTGAAAACGAGCGATTACGCCATTGTCCGACATGGCGGAAAAGATGAGAATCAAGCACTATTCGGGTCGGGCAAACTGATTGCCGTTTATGAGATTTTTTCCCACACAATTGACGAAAGCGGTGGTGTTAAGATCCAGCTCGGAAAACGGGTCGCATTTTAGATCGGACTTTCGGGTTGTTAGTTCCAATTGCCGCTACACTTACCGGCAGACCTTCTGCCGAAGTAACGAGCGGCCCTTTGCTGCCTTCCATCCACCACACCGATGCCGAGCCGCCGCTTCACCAGACCAGTCATTAGTCCATGGCGCAGCATTTTCGGACGATGAAGGTCGGCAGAGCGGGACAAAGCGGACACACAGGCCGGAGGTTCCAATGTCCGGTCTCATTTCAGCGCTGCTGTCAAGCCCGTGTCACGAAACAGCTTGCAGGGGTGCCCTTCCCAGTCTTTCTAGAAGAAAGTCGGCCGCCAGAGACACGTGTGCCTCGTAGATGTTCGATTGATGAACGGATATCACAACCTCGGGCAGCTTGGGCAAACCTGCCAGTCCGTCAAAGATCTTGAGACCAGGTGGAATGACAGAGGCCTCCATCACAGAAACTGATGCTCCGTCAAGAACGGCTTTCTCGATCAATCCGATGCTGCGCGTGGAATATGCAACGCGCCATCGACGGTCGATGCGCTTCAATGCGTCCAAGGCAATTTCCCTGCACACACAACCAGAAGGAAACACAACGAGCGAAAGCGGTTGATCGTGGTCGTCGATAAAATCGGGCGAGGCAACCCAATGAAGCGGTTCATGCCTTGCGACCTGTCCAGCGACCGACTCTGGGCGGTGCGTCGCGACCACGACATCCAGTTGTCCGTGTGTCAACATAGGCAGCAGATCGCTGGCATTGTCGCAAGTCACCTCGAACTGCAATCGGGGATGCGCTTTGGTCAGGGCGGACAGAATCGGAGGCAGCAGGAAAGTCGCGTAGTCATCAGGCGCACCGATCCGGATCAAACCTTCCGCCTCCGGGCGTTGCAGATGTGAAAGCGCAGCATCGTTTGCGGACAGAATGCGGTTTGCATAGACCAGCAACGCTTCACCGGTCTGTGTGATCGTCACGGACTGACGGCTCCGCTCAAAGAGGCGTTTCTCCACGATGGATTCAAGCCGTTTGATCTGAAGGCTGACCGCTGACTGCGTACGCCCTATAGCCTGTGCGGCACGCGTGAAGTTTCGATGCGCCGCGACGGCGACGAAGGATCGCAGCAAGTCGATTTCGAGATCGCGCTTCATGAAGTAAGATTTCCATATCTCATCATGATTAGCAATATTATTCGTTTCAGGAATGATCGGCCCAAGCCTAGTGTCGCTGAAGGAGGCCCGCTCAATGCTTGGCTTGATTGCGCAAACTATCTTCGTGGCGACACGCATATCGCCGCCGGACAATCCGGCTTCAGGTAGTGACTGGCGCTCATCATCAGGCCCGAGAGGCCATGACACAAAGAAGAGAACGGACAAGGAAAATGGTAAGCGATCTCTGCCCCCCACCTTCCCGGCTTTGCCTTGATCAACTCTTTGGAGAGCAGTGATGATCATGACGGAGTTTGTCCATGGAGTCTGCATTGGAGGTTCTCCCGGTTGGTGGCCGAGGGCGCCGGAACCGGAAGTGGCCGGATGAGGTGAAGGCGCGGATCGTGGCGGAAACGCTGGTTCCGGGTATGACAGTGAACGAGGTGGCGCAACGGCACGATGTTTCGGCGCACCATGTGTCGTCGTGGCGGACGCTGGCGCGGAAAGGGCGCCTGGTGCTGCCCGCGCCGGAAGATCCGGTGGAATTTGCAGCGCTGATGGTTGGTCCAACTGGAGATATGCCCGCCGGTCCGGTCGCTGCGGTCGATCGGCCAGAGATCATCGCGGGCGCGGTAGTGATCCGCTTGGAAAGCGGTGCCTCGGCTGAACGGATCGCATCGGTCGCGCGCGCCCTGACGGCCGACGCATGATCTTCCCGTCGAACCGGGTGCGGATTATGGTCGCCACGCAGCCCGTCGATTTTCGCAAAGGCCATGACGGATTGGCTGCGCTGGTGTCATCTTTGCTGCGCAAGGACCCGTTCACGGGCACAGTATTTGTGTTCCGTTCGCGCCGGGCAGACAGGCTGAAACTGCTTTACTGGGATGGCACTGGGCTGGTGATGACCTACAAGCGGCTGGAGGATGCGAGCTTCACCTGGCCGGCGATCACGGACGGGGTGATGGTGCTGAACCATGCCCAGTTCGAGGCGCTGTTTGCCGGGCTCGACTGGCGCAAGGTCAAGGCGCTGGAAGCGCGTCCTCCGACGGCGGTGGAGTAAGCAAAGTTTTGTTTTTGCGTGTTTTTGTTGGCCGCTTGTGATAGTACTTGCCCATGCTGACCAAACCCGCTCTTGACCTTTCCGCCATCCCTGCCGCGCAACGCGCGGCGGTTCAGGCCTTGCTGGCGGAGGTGGCCGCGCTCAAGGACATCACCCTGCGGCAAGAGCATCTGATTGCCGAGTTGAACCACGCCCTGCATGGCAAACGGTCGGAAAAGCTGACCGCGGACGAGCGGCAGTTGGCGTTCGAGGATCTGTCCGTCGCCCTGGTCGA
>NZ_JAHKNG010000038.1 GCF_018860165.1 Paracoccus marinaquae | reverse complement strand
CCGAGACGGCGAAAAAGAAACGAAAGGAGACATCTGCATTGACGCCAACATGACGCGCAGAACATAACAACCGGGTGGGTCAGATCTCGGTGACAATGCCGGGTCAATTCTCAGTGGCAATCAACACAGGTTGACCAGCCAGCGCTCGGCAGGGCTTGCGTCGGCCGGAGCCACCCCTTGTCCGGTCGCCGGGTCGATCACCGCCGCGCCCGGTGTGCCATCCTGAAACCACCAGGCGGTGATGCGTCCCGAGGGCGCGCGGCGGATCTGCTCGACCCCCGGATACTCGGCCTGCACCCGGGCGGCGAGGTCGCCTACGCTCAGCCCGGCCGCCGCCTGCGGCGAGGCAAGTTGCTCGATCGCGGGAAAGACCGACAGCGCCGCGCCGCTCACCGCAAGCAGGGTGACAAGCAGCAGGCCGGCCAGCCCCGGCCAGCGGTGAAGTACACGGATCATCGGTCGGCTCCGTCACATGTCGTATTTGAGGCTGGCAACGTAGCGACGACCCTGCGTGGTCTTGCCAGCGCCTTGCGTGGTCAGGGGGACCGCCACGTCATCGGGGCTGTCGCGCATATCCTCGACGGCGGCATCGACATGCAGAACATAGCCCGCATCAAACAGCGCATCGGCCAGGTCGAGCGTGATTTCCAACGTCCGGCCCGCGCCGACACTGGCGCCGGTGATGCCGTCAATCTGCGCCGGATCGCCACCCGTGGCGCGATACCAGCCGGCAAGCGAATCGTAATATTTCGACTTGCCCCCGGCCAGCCACAACGTGCCGGCATAGCCGCCCGAGGCGTCGGTGAGGTAGAGCGCCAGATAGGCGCCGTCGCCGCCGTAGTTGTTGAGCGTGGTCGTGAAGGTGACTGGCCGGGCCGCGGCGAGGCCGGGCGCCACGA
The DNA here is from genome assembly GCF_018860165.1 of Paracoccus marinaquae. Classification (GTDB taxonomy): domain Bacteria; phylum Pseudomonadota; class Alphaproteobacteria; order Rhodobacterales; family Rhodobacteraceae; genus Paracoccus; species Paracoccus marinaquae. The sequence goes on along the minus strand of NZ_JAHKNG010000038.1, from coordinate 32,055 downwards.
GGGCCGAGGTCAGTGCAAATGCTGCAATGGCGGATTTCATCTTGTTATCTCCCTTCATTGGGGTTGTCAGTTCACCTGCACCACGGGCGGCTTGCCGTTCTGGAACAGCGGGTTGGCGGGTGGGGCGGCCAGCGGGGCGGCTGGTGCGCGCACGTCCTCGCGCCGCCGGTCGTCGTCGCCGTCCCTGTGGCGCAGCTTGACAACCCTCAGCGTCGCGGGATCGAGCTTGGCCTTGATGCGCCGGCCTTCGGCATCGCGGCCCTCGATCTCCCAGCAGCCGTCATCGGCCTCGATTTCCTCGACGCGCCAGCCAAGGCGGCTCGCGGCCTGCAAGGCCGCCTCGCGCGGCTGCCAGGCGACACGAGGCGCATGGCAGTCATCGTCCGCCAGCGCCACCGTTGCCGGCAGCGCCGCAAGGCAAGCAGCGGCAATCCACGGAATCCTCATGGTCGGTTCATCCTTTTGAAGTGTGTGTGGGGCGACCTTCCCGATCACCGATCTGAAGGCAGGCGCCCGATTGAAATGGCTCCGCGACAACGGGGCCGCGGAGCCCTGGAGGGATCACTTCGTTTTTTCGGGCTTCGTGCCGTCGCTCCAGCGCTCGACCTTGCCGTCGATCACCTCGAGCGTTTCGGGATCGACGATCATCTCCAGGTGATTGCCGCCCTGATCGATGACATTGAGTTCGTAGCAGCCATCGTCGAGCTCCATCTTCGAGATGGACCAACCAAAATCCTTGGTCAGCTGGATGAGCGATTCCCAGGACTGCATGTTTGCGGTCGGCACGTCGCAATGGGTGTCCGCAAGCGCCGCCCCGGCAGGGATCGCAAGGGCAAGTGCAGCGGCGGTGAGCAGGGTCTTCATGGCGTTTCTCCTCGGTTCGGGTTGCCTGATGCGACCAATCTGGCGGGCGCGACTGACAGGGTGCTGACGCCCGCGGGGAATCTGCTTCAGCTTGCTGTCAGGGCGGCGGGCGAACCGAGGGGAGGTGCCGACGACGGCCCATGAAACCAAAGCGCCCCGCCGGTGTCTGGCGGAGCGCAGATGTGTGAAATCCTAGGCGGGTGGACCCGATCAGTCGTCACCGTCTCTTGGTGAGGCGGTCCGTCGTCCATCCCTGTCACGATAACGGATGCGCATCTCGACCAGATCGAGATTGCCGGGGTCGATCTTGACCCTGATCTGATGGCCTTCGGCGTCCGTGCCCCGGACTTCGTAGCAGCCGTCGTCGATCTTGATGCCCGAAATCGTCCAGCCCCGCTCCTGCGCCAGCGCCGTCACCGCCTCGCGCGGTTGCCAGTCGGCCATGGGGACGCGGCAATCGTCGTCGGCCAGTGCCGCGCCCGCTGGCAACACCAGAGCCAGAACCAGCATTGTCAGCGCCTTGCGCATTGGTCACACTCCTCCTTGCCAACCCGTTCGCACCCTAATGGCATGGAAAGCTGACGGCAAACTGAAGCGTTGACAGGATCACGATCAGCCCGTCGTCAGGTGCATCGGGCAATCCGGAAGCGAGCCGTGAGGGGAACGACCATGCGCATCCTGCTGATCGAGGACGACACGGTGCTGGGCGCCGCGGTGCGCGACCAGATCGCCGCGGATGGCCACAGCGCCGACTGGGTGCGCCGCCTCGATGCGGCAAGCGAGCACCTGCGGACCATCCCCTACGACCTGGTGCTGCTGGATCTGATGCTGCCCGACGGACGTGGCATTCCCTTTCTGCGCGCGCTTCGCGGGCGGGGCGACGCCACGCCGGTGATCATCCTCACCGCGCTCGATCAGGTATCGGACCGCATCGAGGGCCTGAACGCGGGGGCCGACGACTACCTGGTCAAGCCCTTCGATCTGGCGGAGCTCACGGCGCGGATCGGCTCGGTCGCGCGCCGCTATGCCGGCAACCCCAACCCGCTGATCGCGCATGGCGATCTGGAGATCGACCTTGCCGCGCGCAGCGTCCATCGCGCCGGCAGGCCTGTGGCCCTGACCGCGCGCGAATGGGCGCTGTTCGAGGCCCTGCTGAGCCATCCCGGCCAACTATTCTCGAAGGCGCAGCTCGAGGACAAGCTTTACGCCTTCGGCGCCGAGGTCGAAAGCAACACCATCGAGGTCCACGTCAGCCGCCTGCGCAAGAAGCTGGGCGCAAGCGTCATCGAGACCGAGCGCGGCCTCGGCTATCGGCTGGGTCGCGGATGAGGGCGCCCGCAAGTCTGCGGGGCCGGCTGGCGCTCTGGCTGGGGCTGGCACTGGTGGCGCTGTGGCTGGCAACCGCCCTGCTGACCGCCGGGCTGATGCGGCGCGAGTTGGACGCGCTGTTCGATTCGGCGCTTCAGGAAAGTGCCGAACGCCTTCTGCCTCTCGCCGTCAACGATGTGCTGGGCCGCGGCCAAGCCGACGAGAATGACGAGGACGATCCACGCATTCTGGGCGTCATCGCTCCGCATGACGAGTTCCTGACCTATGTGTTGCGCGACCCGGCCGGTCGGGTGCTGTTGCAGTCGCATGCGGTCGATCCGGCCGGGTTTCCGCCTTGGGACGGGCCGGGGCTGCGCAGCACGGCGACGCTTCGCCTCTACAATATCGCCGCCTTGCGAGACACGGTGCGCCTGACCGTGGCCGAGCCGCTGGCCCATCGCGCCCGCATCGCGCGCGAGGCGCTGTGGATGTTGCTGCTGCCACTTCTGGTGGTAGTGCCGCTGGCCTTCGCGGCGATATGGCTGGCGCTGCGGGCGGGACTTGCGCCGCTGCAACGCTGGCGCGAGCGGCTGGCGGCGCGCGGCGCGCGGGATCTGTCGCCGGTGTCCGCGGGCGATCTGCCTTCGGAACTCGCCCCGATCGCCGCCACGCTCGATGATGTGCTCTGCCGCCTGTCCGCCGCTTTCGAGGCCGAGCGCAGTTTCGCCGCCAACGCCGCGCATGAGCTGCGCACCCCGCTGGCCGGCGCCATCGCCCAGGCACAGCGCCTTCAGGCCGAGACGGCGGACCCGGCCGCGCGGATGCGCGCGGCCGCGATGGAGGCGGCGCTGAAACGCCTGCTGCGGGTCAGCGAGCGCCTGATGCAGCTTGCCCGCGCCGAGGGGGCGAGGCTGCGTCGCGACAGCGCCGCCGATCTGCGTCCCGTGGTGCGAATACTGGTCGAGGAACAGGGCCGTGACGCGGGCGACAGGCGCATCCGCCTTCGCCTGCCCGAAGCGGCGGTTCTGTCCGACCTCGACCCGGATGCGCTGGCCATCATCTTGCGCAACCTGATCGACAACGCACTGCGCCACGGCGATCCGGAAGAACCGGTCGAGGTCACGTTGACCGCAGAGGGCATCCTGCGTGTGTCCAATGACGGCCCGCCCATCCCTCCCGAAACGCTTGCCCGTCTCGTCACCCGTTTTGCCCGCGCCGGCAGCCGCGCCGAAGGCCTCGGCCTCGGCCTCGCCATCGTCGCCACCATCGCCGAGCGCATCGGATCGCGCCTGCAGCTGACCTCCCCGCGCCCCGGCTCTACAAGCGGCCTCACCGCGGAGCTGATGCTGCCCTGCGCTTCCGACTGAGAGGTCGAGAAGCGGGACAATCCTCTCAGCCTTCATAGTGCGAATTCATGCGCGTCTTCATTTTTTTAAATATAAGCAATATGTTAACGTGGGGAAGGTTGAACGACAGGCCCATCCCCTCCGCCACTTGTCCTCGCGAAAGCGTTCTCCCGATCCGCCTGCGGCCGGATTTTCTCGTTGTTTTCGAGGGTTCTCAGGGAGGGGGCTGAGCACTGACCCCGCTGTCAGGATGCCCGGAATCGGTCTCTCCGGGCCGATATTCTCCTGACCTGATGACTGCATCGGTTTGGTGAATTTCTTACAGCAAGCTGAAATTGTGTGCTTTTCGGGATCGCCCGCCTGAACACTTCGATGCCGGTGGCGTTCGTGAGGGGGAGAACAAATCGAGCTATCGCCCTCAGAATAGTTCCGCGCTGCTCTCTTCACGGATACGGAGGGGGTATCTTTCGCCCCCGATTGGTGGGTGATTTCGATACCCCCCAACTTCGCCCTGCACCTCGCCGCTCTTCCTTCGCCACCGTGGTCATTGCCCGCCGCTGATCCGCAGCGGCCGCTTGCAACCCCACGGAGGCCCGATCATGCCACATGAACCCGTCGTCCTGCCGCCGCGTTTTCTACGGACCAAGGAGGCCGCGACCTTTCTCAGCCTCTCGGCCCGGACCCTCGAAAAGCACCGCACCTACGGAACCGGGCCTGCCTATCGCAAGCTTGGCGGCCGCGTGGTCTATGCCATCGACGATCTCGAAGCCTGGACCGAGCGCGGCGCGGTGACCTCCACCTCCGATCCGCGCGGCTCCGTGCTGCCCGCCAAGCGTCATGCGTTTCCGTCCGGCCCGCAGGCTGGTCGCTACGCCCGCTGACCGCTCGCGGTTTTCTTCATGACGGTGCGACGTCGATCCCTTTCCGAGCGTGGGCAACTCGATCTGTTCAGGGCGCTCCCCGGCGATTTCGCGCCACGAGACGCGCAGGATCTCATGGCCTATCCCTTCTTCTCCCTCGCCAAGTCGAAGCGCATCGCGCCGATCGACTTTGCTACCGGCAATGTCTCCATCCGGGTCGAGGCCGTTCCCGATCACGGCATGGCCACGATCTGGGACGCGGATATCCTGATCTGGGCGGCAAGTCAGATCGTCGAAGCCCGCGACAGCGGCCTTCGCACCTCCCGACTGATGGCCGCCACGCCCTATGAGATTCTCACCTATGTCGGGCGCGGCACCGGCTTGCGCGACTATCAGCGGCTGAAGGCAGCTCTCGACCGGCTGCAGTCGACCACGATTTCCACCTCGCTCCGCCAGCCGGTCGAGGGCCGCCGGCATCGCTTTTCGTGGATCAACGAGTGGCAGGAACGCACCAACCGTAGCGGCAGACCCGATGGCATCGAGATGATAGTGCCGGACTGGTTCTACCAAGCCGTCCTCGACGATGCGCTCGTGCTGACCATCGACCGGACCTATTTTGATCTCACCGGCGGTCTCGACCGCTGGCTCTATCGCCTGGTGCGCAAGCATGGCGGCCGCCAGCGAGATGGCTGGCGCTTCGACTTCCACCACCTCCATCAGAAATCCGGCAGCCTGTCGCCGTTCAAGCGCTTCGCCTTCGAGCTGCGCGACATCATCCGGCGCCAGCCGCTGCCGGGCTACACGCTGTTCCTTGAAGCCGAAGTCGGCGGGCGGATGTTGCTGGCCTTCGAGCCGCTGTCGGCCTGTGGAAAACCTGTGGATGGCCTCGTGCTATCAGGAACCCGGACTATCGTGCTATCGGGAACCGGAGGCTCGTGCTATCAGGAACCGAAACCTAGCTTAACACCCGGAACTCATTCAGGAAATCGCGCCCTTAACTTAGAGTCTAACAAAGAGTCTAACTTTGAAGAGCGCGCGCGCGATGTGGAAAGCCTCATCCGCGACACCGCCAGAAGCCTTAGTAGAGCCGCGAAGAAGAGGGCATCCGACGCCCCGACATCGCCTCGACCGGCATCTGATCGAGGCGCAACCGAGGCTCCTGAATCTGCAGAAAGACCCCGCCTGCCTCTCGATCTGCCGGGGGGGTGCAAATGATCATCGCGCTCCTCAACCAGAAGGGCGGCGTCGGCAAGACGACGCTGGCCCTGCATCTCGCCGGTGAGCTGGCGCGGGGCGGCAAGCGCGTCACCCTGATCGACGCCGATCCGCAAGGTTCCGCCCTCGACTGGTCGCAACAACGCACGCGTGAGGGCCTGCCCCGTGCCTTCGGCACACTCGGCCTGGCGCGCGATACGCTGCACCGTGAGGCGCCAGAGCTTGCCCGCGATGTCGATCATATCGTCATCGACGGGCCGCCGCGCGTCGCCGGCCTCATGCGCTCGGCGCTGCTCGCCGCCGATCTCGTGCTGATCCCGGTGCAGCCATCGCCGTTCGACGGCTGGGCCTCGGCCGAGATGCTTGCCCTCCTGGCGGAAGCGCGCATCTATCGCCCGCAGCTTGTCGCGCGCTTCGTGCTCAACCGCTGCGGCGCCCGCACCGTCATTGCCCGCGAAACGGCTGAGACGCTGGCGGACCACGACCCTCCGCTGCTCGCCTGCGTCATCGGCCAGCGCGTCGTTTTCGCCGACGCCGCGCAGTCCGGGCGGCTCGCCAGCGAGATCGACGCCCGATCACCTGCGGCGCGCGAGATCGCAGCGCTGGCTACCGAGGTCGAACGGTTGGGCATCGGGAGGGCGTCGGCATGACGATCCTCACCGGCGACTGCCGCGAACAGATGCCCTGGCACGCACCCTACGACATGATCCTCGCCGATCCGCCCTATGGCGACACCTCGCTCGCTTGGGACCGGCGTGTCGAGGGCTGGGTCGCGCTGGCGCGTGCCGCTCTTACACCGACCGGCTCGCTCTGGGTCTTCGGCTCGCTGCGCAGCTTCATGGCGACGGCCGAGCTCTTCGCCGACGCTGGCCTGCGTCTTGCGCAGGAGGTCGTCTGGGAGAAGCAGAACGGCACCGGCTTTCATGCCGACCGCTTCAAGCGCGTGCATGAGCTGGCCGTGCAGTTCTATCCGGCCGAGACCGCGTGGCGCGACATCTATAGCGACGTCCAGACCACGCCCGACGCGACAGCCCGCACGGTGCGGCGCAAGCAACGTCCACCCCATACCGGCCAGATCGACGCGGGCCATTACGTCAGCTATGACGGCGGGCCGCGCCTCATGCGTTCGGTCATCCACCTGCGCAACTGCCACGGCCGCGCCATCCATCCGACCGAGAAACCGTCGGCGCTCCTGGAAATCCTGATCCGCACGAGCTGCCCGGAAGGCGGCCTGGTCGGGGACTGGTTCGCCGGGTCTGGCGCGGCCGGGGAAGCCTGCCGGCTTTCCGGCCGACGCTATATCGGCTGCGAGATCGACCCCGACATGGCCGAGCGCGCGCGGGCGCGCATCGCCACCGTGCTGCCGTTCCATGACGGAGGCCGGTCATGACGGGGCGCACGAATAAGCGCGGCTTCACCGCCCGCCCGGTCGATCCCGACGGCTGGATCGCGGCTGGCGACGCGCGGCCAGCGCGAGATAGCGCGACCGCAACCAATTCCGCCCGGCTGACGATCGACATCACGCCGGAGCTTCGCGGGCGGATCAAGATTGCCGCGTTCGGGCGCGGCATCACCGTCACCGACATGCTGCGCGAACTTCTTGCGCGCGAATTTCCCGACATAGGGGGAGGCCGCCCATGATCGGTATCGACGCCCATGACGGCGAACTGACCCGCGTGGAACTGACCTGGGTGGAGGGTAGGATCGAATACTGGATCAGGTTCGGCCATACGACTGGTGCGCAGATCCTCGACCGCAACCGTCGTGTCGTTTCTTTCCGTCCCGGCGCGGTGTTCGCCTTCGTCCGCTGGGCGGCGAACGACCACGGCACGATCATTTCGCGCCTCGACATCCTGCGCGCGGTTGCGCCGGGCGAGTCCTATCAGACGCTGCCCTTCGTCCGTCCGGGCGGCGAAATCCTGCTGAAGATCGAAGGCTGGCCAAAGGTCGAGGCCGTCCTCCGCCATGTCGACGGGATCGAAGCCATTGGCGTCGATCCCGCCCAGGTCGATCCCGATCACTGGCGGCACGTTGCCCATTGGATGAACGCGGGCGAAGCGCCGCGACCCTATACCGCCGAGCGTCATCAGGCATGGCTCCGACGCCGGGAGATCGCCCCATGACGCGCTTTCGCTATGTCATGGCGACAACGGCTGCCACGCTCGGGATCGCCATTACCGGATTCGTTCCGACCGCGCCAAGGCTGGTCTGGAACGCATCGGCCAGCGTGCCGATCGGTTTCTACACCATCGCGCCGGCGGACCGGCTCGAAGTGCCCGATCTGGTCGCGGTCATGCCACCCGAACCCTTCGCTGCCTTCATGGTCGAGCGCGGCTACATCGCCCGCGACGTGCCGCTCCTCAAGCATGTCCTCGGCCTGCCCGGACAGCGCGTATGCCGCGCGGGGCGCGCGATCACGGTCGATACCGTTCCGCTCGGCGAGGCGCGCGACCGCGACAGCCTCGGCCGAGACCTGCCGGTCTGGCAGGGTTGCCGCGTCATCGCCGCGGGCGAGGTTTTCCTGATGAACCCGGACGTGGGCGACAGCCTCGACGGCCGCTATTTCGGCCCGTTCCCCGCCTCGGCGGTGATCGGCCACGCGATCCCGCTTTTCACCGACGAAGACGGCGATGGCCGCTTTGTCTGGCGCGCGCCGATGCGGTGACGGCGCGTCCATGGCGGGGCGTGCGAGCGGCCCGCGTCTTCTCCACCGCACAGGAAAGGAGCCTCAAATGGCACAGATCGGCCAGTTCACCCGCACCCCGTCCGGCTATTTCGGGCAGCTTCGCACCCTCTCGCTCGACCTTGAGCTGACCTTTGTTCCGAGCGACAACGCCGAGTCCGAGAAGGCGCCAGCCTATCGCATTCATCTCGGCGATGAGGATGGCCCGGAAGTCGGGGCCGGCTGGAAACATTCCGGCGAGCGCGCTGGACCGTTCGTCTCCGTCCTTCTCGACGATCCCGTCTTCCAGCAGCCGATCCGCGCCCGCCTGTTCCAGTCGGACGAAGATGGCCGCGACTGGGGCCTGCACTGGACCCGTCCGAGGAAGCGCGACGAGCAGGAATGATCATGATCGCTTCCTGCACCCGTCCCGCCTCGGGGAGGTGCGGCGCGCGCCGCCGCATCCTCTTCCTTCTTCTTTCCGGCCTGTTCCTCGCCACCGCCACCACGCCGCCGGTTCTGGCGCAGGCCACCGCGCCGGTTCGTGCCGCCGCGGCGCATCCGCACGGCGCGCATATTGAAGAGGCCTCGCAGCGTTTCGGCATCCCGGCGACATGGATCGCTGCCGTGATGCAGGTCGAAAGCGCGGGCGATCTGCGCGCGATATCCTCCGCCGGGGCGATGGGGCTGATGCAGGTCATGCCCGACACATGGGCGGAGTTGCGCATCCGCCACGCTCTCGGCCGCGATTCTTATGACCCGCGCGACAACATCCTCGCTGGCACCGCCTATCTGCGCGAGATGTGGGATCGCTACGGCAATGTCGCCGCGATGCTCGCGGCCTACAATGCCGGTCCCGGCCGCTACGACGAATACCTTTCGATCGCGCGTCCTCTGCCCGCCGAGACGCGCGCCTATGTCGCGGCGCTGACCCCGATCCTGCTCGGCGAGCGGCCTTCCGGCAGCGGTTCGTCAGTTGCTCCGCCGCCTGACTGGCGCGAGGCGGCGCTCTTCGTCGCGGGCGAAATCGGCGCTTCCGCTGCCGATCCCGCGTCCACAGACCGCGCGCCGGACGATGCCTCTTCGCTCGTCCCGGCGACACCAGATGCACTCATCGCCTTGCAGCCGGAGGGGCTGTTCGTCGCCCGCAATGCCGGTGAGGACCGGCCATGAGCATTGGCACCGCAATTCGCATCCCATCGGGCGCTGGCGTGTCATGGAGGGCGCGGAGGGTGGCGGCAGGCACCACGACCGAAGGATGGCAGGATAAAAGCACGCACGGTGCGGCTCAGGCGGGCAGTTGTTTTTGTTCATGTTTCTGGCGCGTTTCGCACCGTGCAGCGCTATCGCGCACCGTGTGCTTTGCGTCCATCTTCCTGATTTTCTTCTCAGTTTTGCACCGTGCGGGGATGTGCCATGTCCGATGAGCACGAGTTCCGCATCCGTCCGGGGCGCATCCGCTCAACTCGTGCGCAGCAAACCCGGCCTTTCATCGCGCAGGCGCTTGCCGCCGCGAAAAAGGCCGGAGGTGGCGTCTCGCGATCCGGCCGCGTCACATCCGGCAATCGTTCCCGCTTCGGGCGCGGCCAGCGCGCCAGCGTACAGGCCAACCGCCTCATCACCTCCCGTACACGCGGCGCCGTCGTCAAGGCACGCGTCGTTCGCCACATGGCGTCGTCGGCGCCGCTTGGGGCGCATCTTGATTACCTGCGCCGTGACGGCGTGACCCGAGGCGGAGAGAAGGCAAGGCTGTTCGGGCCGGGAACGGAGGATGCCGATGGTCGCGCTTTCGCGGAGCGCTGCGGTGATGACCGGCATCATTTCCGGTTCATCGTCTCGCCTGACGACGCGCTGGATATGTCCGACCTCCGATCCTTCACCGACGATCTCGTCGGCCAGATGGAAAAGGATCTCGGCACGCGCCTCGATTGGGTGGCGGTCGATCACTGGAACACGGCGCATCCGCATGTCCACCTGATCGTGCGCGGCACCCGCGACGACGGGCAGGATCTCGTGATTTCCCGCGACTACATCAAGGAGGGGATGCGGGACCGGGCGCGCGATCTCATCACCCAGGAGCTGGGGCCGCGCACCGATCTCGACATCCGCCGCAGCCTTGAGGCCCAGATCGAGGCGGAACGCTGGACACAGCTCGACCGGCAGCTTGCCCGCGATGCCGGAAAATCAGGCATCGTCGATCTCGCCCCGCTCGCTGATCACCCGCAGGACGAGTTCCACACGCTGAAGGTCGGTCGGCTGCGCACCCTCGAAATCCTCGGGCTGGCCGACCAGATCGGCCAGTCGCAGTGGATCATCAAGCCCGAGGCTGAAGCGGTCCTGCGCGAGCTTGGCGAGCGTAGTGACATCATCAAGCGCATGCACCGCGCCCTGACCGAACGCGGCATCGAGCGCGGTTCGGCCAGCTATGTCCTCGCCGGCGAAAGCCTCGACGTGCCGGTCATCGGCCGTCTGGTCGAGCGCGGCCTTGATGACGAGTTGAAGGGCACCGCCTATGCCGTGGTCGATGGTGTCGACGGCCGCAGTCATCATATCAAGCTGCCGCATCTGGATGCCGCCGGCGACAGCCTGCCCGGCTCGATTGTCGATCTGCGCGCTTATGAGGATGCGCAAGGCGCGCGCCGTGTCGCACTTGCCGTCCGCTCCGATCTCGATCTCGGCGCGCAGGTCGGCGCCTCGGGTGCGACCTGGCTCGACCGGCAGGCCATCGTCCGCGATCCGATTGCGCTCTCGAACAGCGGCTTCGGCGCCGAGGTCCGTCAGGCTCTGGATGAGCGCGCGGAACACCTGATCGGCGAGGGCTATGCCGAACGACAGGGCGGGCGCGTGGTCTTTGCGCGCCGGCTGCTCAGCACGCTGCGCAGGCGCGAACTCGACAGCCTCGCCGAGAAGCTCGCGGCAGATACCGGCATGTCCTTCGAGCGCGCCGCCAGCGGCGAATATATCTCCGGTTCCTATCGCCAGCGCTTCGCACTCGCCTCCGGCCGCTTCGCCATGATCGAGGGTCCCGGACCCGACGGAGGCCTCGGCTTCCAGCTCGTGCCCTGGTCGCCCTCTATGGAAAAGCAGATCGGCCGTCATGTCTCCGGCGTCGCCCGCGACGATGGCGGTGTCGATTGGGACTTCGGGCGCAAGCGCGGCCTCGGCCTCTGACATCAACCGGAAAGGAACACGCCCATGTCCGCAACGAAGATCCTATGGGGACAGATCACCATCGTCTTCCTCATCATCCTCGCCACCACCTGGGGCGCCACCCAGTATGTCGCCTGGAGCCTCGGCTATCAGGCGCAGCTCGGGCCGCCCTGGTTCGTGCTGTTCGGCGTGCCGGTCTATTATCCGCCCGCGATCTTCTGGTGGTGGTATTTCTATGAAGCCTATGCGCCACCGATCTTTGCCAAGGGTGGGATCATCGCAGCCTCGGGCGGCTTCATCGCTATCGCGGTCGCCATCGGCATGTCGGTCTGGCGGGCGCGCGAGGCGAAGGGCGTCGCCACCTATGGCTCGGCGCGATGGGCCTCAAAGCCCGAGGTGAAGGCTGCGGGCCTGCTCGATCCCGATGGCGTCATCCTCGGCCGATATGAGCGCGAGTATCTGCGGCACGACGGTCCCGAGCATGTGCTGTGTTTCGCGCCAACCCGATCGGGCAAGGGCGTCGGCCTGGTGGTGCCGACGCTGCTGACCTGGCCGGGCTCGGCCATCGTCCACGACATCAAGGGCGAGAACTGGCAGCTCACCTCCGGTTTCCGGGCACGTCATGGTCGCGTGCTGCTCTTCGATCCGACCAACCCGAAATCATCCGCCTATAATCCACTGCTCGAAGTGCGTCGCGGCGAGTGGGAGGTGAGGGACGTGCAGAATATCGCCGATATCCTCGTCGATCCTGAAGGCAGCCTCGACAAGCGCAACCATTGGGAAAAGACCTCCCATTCGCTCCTCGTCGGCGCGATCCTGCATGTTCTCTATGCCGAGCCCGACAAGACGCTGGCTGGTGTGGCCAGGTTCCTGTCCGATCCCAAGCGTCCGGTGGACTCCACACTGCGCGCCATGATGACAACCGCGCATCTGGGTGAGGCGGGGCCGCATCCGGTCGTGGCCAGTGCGGCGCGCGAGCTGCGCAATAAATCCGAGAACGAGAGGAGCGGCGTCCTGTCGACGGCGATGTCGTTTCTGGGCCTCTATCGCGATCCCGTCGTGGCCGAGGTCACGCGCCGCTCCGACTGGCGGATCAGCGATATTGTGGCCGGCGATCAGCCAACCACGCTCTACCTCGTGGTGCCACCATCCGACATCAACCGAACCAAGCCCCTGATGCGTTTGCTGCTGAACCAGGTCGGCCGTCGCCTGACCGAGGATCTGCAGGCGAATGCCGGGCGGCATCGGTTGCTCTTGATGCTCGACGAGTTTCCGGCGCTCGGGCGACTGGACTTCTTCGAGACGGCGCTGGCGTTCATGGCCGGCTATGGCCTCAAGAGCTTCCTTATCGCGCAGTCGCTGAACCAGATCGAGAAAGCCTATGGGCCGAACAACTCGATCCTCGACAACTGCCATGTTCGCGTGAGTTTCGCCACCAACGACGAACGCACAGCCAAGCGCGTATCCGACGCGCTCGGCACCGCCACCGAGATGAAGGCGATGAAAAACTACGCCGGGCACCGGCTGTCGCCCTGGCTGGGGCATCTCATGGTCTCGCGGTCGGAAACCGCCCGCCAGTTGCTGACGCCAGGCGAGATCATGCAGCTTCCACCCGATGAAGAGATCGTCATGGTGGCTGGCATCCCGCCGATCCGGGCGACGAAGGCGCGCTACTTTGAGGATACCCGGTTTCGGGAGCGGGTTCTTTCTCCGCCTGACCTGACGCGCCCAGAAGGAACCCGTGCCGACGACTGGACCGCGTTGCCGATCCCGGCGCGACCCGGACCTGCCGAGGATGACGAGGAGCACATGAGGGATGATGAAGATCCGACCGAATCCGAACGCCGGTTGCAGCCCGAACTCAGCCGCGTGAAGCCGGTCGAGAAGAAACAGCCAATCGAGAACGAGTTCGAGCCCCATCTGTCCGATGACGTGGACGAAGATGTTGCCCGGAACCGACGCATGATCCGACAGGTGCAGGGGATTGCCCGGCAGGTCGCCATGGACCCGAACGACGGCATGGAGCTGTAGCACCATGACACGCCACAGGAAGAAATCGAAGATCACGATCTATCTTGACCCCGATGTCACGACCGCCCTTGCGGACTTCGCCGCGCGCCGGGATCGCTCGCAATCCATGATCGCCGAAGCCGCCATCGCGTCGTTCCTGTCGCCGGACGACGCCGAGCGGCGCGAAGCGGTTGTCGTCAAGCGCCTCGACCAGCTCGACCGCCGCATGACGCGGCTGGAGCGTGATGTCGGAATCGCCGTCGAAAGCCTGGCGGTGTTCATTCGGTTCTGGGTCACGACAACGCCGGCCTTGCCCGAGCCGGCAGCGAAGGCGGCCAAGGCCAAATCGGCCGAGCGGTATGAGGCGTTCATCACGGCCCTCGGCCGACGGCTCGCTCAGGGGCCGAAGCTTCGGCAGGAGATTTCGGAGGATGTGGCCGGACCTGACGCGTGACAGAATCGGGTTGAATAGAGTGTCGCTTGGGCCGGATTCCGATGATCGGTCAGGATGAAACTCAAGCAGGCGAAGCCCGCTTCATCGGTGCTGTTCGAAGAGCCAGTCCCGGATCGCCGGGATATCGTAGGCATAGATCCATGTGTTGACATGGCCCGCACCACCCGCGTTGCTGCCGTCCCCGGACAAGACACTGCCGGGGGTGAAGGTGGTGAAGAAGACGTTGCTCTCTGCCCCTTCGGCCCGGATCGCGGCCACCGCTTCGGCCTGCGCTTCGGGCGTGGCCCTGGCGTCCAGGCTGCCGCGGGTGATCCGGGCGTCGTTCGCCTCCAGCACCTCCATGATCGCGGTCATGCCGGGGAATGCCTTGCTGTCATCCTCGGAGACGACGGCCCAGAAATTGGCCCCGGCCAGCGGCGCGGTGACGGAGGGCTCCCATTGCCCCGCGACGCAGAGCGTGCCGGCGAACAGGTCGGGATGCGCCACGTTCAGCGCGATGCTGCTCATGCAGCCGCCGGACTGGCCGGTGGTATAGATGCGGGCGCGGTCGATGGCATGTTCGGTCGCCAGTTGCTCGATCAGGCGCGGCAGCATCTCCACATAGACCGAGGTCTGCGAGGCGTCATTGGCCAGCGGCACCGGGAACTGCGGCGCCAGCACGAAGGACGGGTGGCGCGCTTGATCGTTGGGGCTGGCGAAGGATACCGCCCCCAGCCCCTGCTGCAGGGTGCGGCGCGGGTTCGATCCGGTCACGCCGGCATCGTGCAGGAACATCACCAGCGGATAGTCCTGCCCGGCATCGGCACCCGCGGGGACATAGAGGTTGTAGTCCAGCAGCAGGCCTGTCTCGGGGTCGGCGAAGCGGAGCTGGCGGAAATCTTCGACGATCAGATTGGTGACACGGGTGTTGATGACGCCCGTTTCCGTCGCCGCCAACACGCCCCCGCCGGCCAGCGCCAGCGGGGCGGCCAGATGCACGATCAGTTGCGGCGCCTCATCCATGCCGGGGGCGAAGACGACCGAGGCCTCGTCGGCCGGATCGAGCGTCAGGATCACGAAACGGCCATCGGCGGCGGGTGCGTCGAGGTCGGGCGTGGCCGCCACCCGGGCCGACAGGATGCGGCGGTCGTCCACGGCAAAGCTGTCGGGCGACAGGGTGGCGGCCGCCAGCGGCGCCGCGAATTCGACGATGGCCGCCGTCACGTTCTGGCTGCGCCCGAACACCCGCGTCACGGCGGTGACGCCGATGATGGCGTCGGTGGCGAAGACGCTCCGGTTCACCGCCGGCCCACCGCCGCCGCCCGGTTCCTGTGCAATCGCCGCAGGGGGGATGGCTAGGAACAGAAGGGTGAGAAGGTGAGTGAACTTCATGATCCGGATCCTCGGCTTGGTGGCCCTTGGGCCAGATTGATCGTGCGCACCTGCGGAACCATGGCGCTCTGGGAGGCCGTCGCGCATCCGGCCCACATTGCAACCTTATCCCCTTGCACGCCGCCGTCACGCAATCCCGTCGCAAGGGGGCGTAGATCGCAGTTTCGTCCTGCGCCTGCCAATCAAGCCTGGCTCTTGCAGAGGATGGAGGTCAGGCTTCGCGAACAGTCATACCCGTCGAATCATTCGGCTGGACTCGATATTGCGATGACTCGTGTACGGCTCTCCCGACGGAGCGGGCACCACCGCCGTTCTCCTGTATTTGCACGCTATACTACTACGACGGTCGAAACTTGTTGAAACCACCCGATTCGGGTCTCTTTTAGTCCTCCCCATCCGGGGATCATCTCTCGCCTCCCCGGTGGAACGGGGACGAGATGGCAGGTATCAACTACAAACAGGCAACGGTGGACCGCGGCGCGCGCATGCTCCGAACGGCGCTCGGGCCTGCCATCTCAACCCTGCTGCAAGACCCGTCCGTCGTCGAGGTCATGCTCAACCCCGACGGCCGGATCTGGGTGGATCGGCTGTCGGAAGGATTGGCCGACACCGGCGAGACGCTATCCGCCGCCGATGGCGAGCGCATCGTGCGTCTGGTTGCCCACCATGTCGGCGTCGAAGTTCACACCCGCAGCCCCCGCGTCTCGGCCGAACTGCCGGAGACCGGCGAGCGCTTCGAGGGACTGCTGCCGCCGGTCGTCGGCGCACCCGCCTTCGCCATCCGCAAGCCCGCCGTCGCGGTGTTCACGCTCGATGACTATGTGGCGGCCGGCATCATGTCCACCGATCATGCCGCAACGCTCCGCGAGGCCGTCGCATCCCGCGCCAATATCCTGGTGGCGGGAGGAACCTCGACCGGCAAGACCACCTTGACCAACGCACTGCTCGCCGAAGTGGCGAAGACGCAGGATCGCGTCGTCATCATCGAGGACACCCGCGAGCTGCAATGCGCGGCACCCAACCTTGTCGCCATGCGGACCAAGGATGGCGTTGCCACTTTGTCCGATCTGGTCCGTTCCTCGCTGCGGCTGCGTCCCGACCGTATTCCGATCGGTGAGGTGCGTGGCGCCGAGGCGCTCGATCTCCTCAAAGCCTGGGGCACCGGGCACCCCGGAGGGATCGGCACCATCCATGCCGGTTCCGGCATTGGCGCGCTTCGCCGCCTCGAACAACTGATCCAGGAAGCCGTCGTCACCGTTCCGCGCGCCATGATCGCCGAAACCATCGACCTCGTGGCCGTCCTCGCCGGTCGCGGTTCCGCACGGCGGCTTGTTGAACTCGCCCGCGTCGAAGGTCTCGGTCCCGACGGCGACTACCGGATTTTCCCCGCCTTTTCAGAACCCGACACCACTCGCAACACTGGAGACCCTGCATGATCCGTCGTGCCTTCCGCATCCGTCACCATATCGCAACCGCCTCGGCCGTCGCCTGGGTGAGCCTGATGACGTCCCCGGTCTTTGCCTCCGGCTCCTCGATGCCCTGGGAAGCGCCGCTGCAATCCATCCTCGAATCCGTCGAAGGTCCGGTGGCGAAAATCGTGGCGGTGATCATCATCATCGTCACCGGCCTGACGTTGGCTTTCGGCGACACCGGCGGCGGCTTCCGGCGGCTGATCCAGATCGTCTTCGGCATCTCCATCGCCTTCGCGGCCTCCAGCTTCTTCCTGTCGTTCTTCAGCTTCGGCGGCGGGGCGCTGGTCTGATGGCGGTGAGTTTCGAGGCCCTCGATACCGTGCCCGGCTTCGCGGTGCCGGTTCACCGCGCCCTGACCGAGCCGATCCTGCTCGGCGGCGCGCCACGCTCTGTCGCGATCCTGAACGGCACGCTGGCCGGGGCAGTCGGCCTCGGTCTCCAGCTCTGGCTGGCGGGCATCCTGATCTGGGCGGTTGGTCACATCGCCGCCGTCTGGGCCGCCAAGCGCGATCCGCTCTTCGTCGAGGTCGCGCGCCGCCATCTGCGCATCCCCGGCCATCTCTCGGTGTGAGGTTTGATCCATGATGAATCTCGCAGAATACCGCCGCACCGCATCCCGGCTGGCCGATTATCTGCCTTGGGTCGCCCTGGTCGGGGAGGGGGTTGTCCTCAACAAGGACGGATCATTCCAGCGCACTGCGAAGTTTCGTGGCCCCGATCTGGATTCCGCCGTCGCGGCCGAACTGGTCGCGGTCGCCGGGCGGCTGAACAACGCCTTCCGCCGTCTCGGCTCTGGCTGGGCCATTTTCGTGGAAGCACAGCGTTCGGAGGCCGCAACCTATCCTGCGGACCGCTTCCCCGATCCCGCCTCGGCGCTGGTCGATGCCGAGCGCAAGGCCGATTTCGAGGAAGAGGGCAGCCATTTCGTCTCCGGCTATTTCCTGACCTTTCTCTGGCTCCCGCCCGCCGAAGATGCCGCACGATCGGAGTCCTGGCTTTACGAGGGCCGCGAGACCTCGGGCGTGAACCCCTGGGAACTGGTGCGCGGCTTCATCGACCGCACCGACCGCGTGCTGGCGCTGCTCGACGGCTTCATGCCGGAATGTAGCTGGCTCGATGACGCCGGCACGCTGACCTACCTCCATTCCACCATCTCGACCAATCGGCATCGCGTCCGCGTGCCCGAAGTGCCGATGTATCTCGACGCTCTGCTGGCCGATCAGCCGCTGACCGGCGGGCTGGAGCCGCGCCTGGGCACTCAGCATCTCCGGGTACTGACGATCACCGGATTTCCGGGCACGACCACCCCCGGCCTGCTTGATGAGATGAACCGGCTGGCCTTTCCTTACCGATGGTCCACCCGCGCCATCCTCATGGACAAAACCGACGCGATCCGGCTGCTGACGAAGATCCGCCGGCAATGGTTCGCCAAGCGCAAGAGCATCGCGGCGATCATCAAGGAGGTGATGACCAACGAGCAATCTGCCCTCGTGGACACCGATGCAGCGAACAAGGCCGCCGACGCAGACATGGCCTTGCAGGAACTCGGCGCCGACATGGCCGGGATGGCCTATGTCACCGCGACCATCACCGTCTGGGACGAGGACGTCCGCCGCGCCGACGAAAAGCTGCGCCTGGTCGAAAAGATCATCCAGTCCCGCGATTTCAGCGTCATGGTCGAGACGGTCAATGCCGTCGACGCCTGGCTCGGCAGCCTGCCCGGACATGCCTATGCCAATGTCCGCCAACCGCCGGTCTCGACGCTCAACCTTGCCCACATGGTTCCCTCAAGCGCCGTGTGGGCGGGGCCGGAGCGGGACGATCACTTCGGCGCGCCCCCGCTGCTTTACGGCAGGACCGAAGGCTCGACCCCGTTCCGGCTGTCCCTCCATGTCGGCGACGTAGGCCATACCCTTGTCGTCGGACCGACCGGCGCCGGCAAGTCGGTGCTGCTGGCGCTGATGGCCTTGCAGTTCCGCCGCTACGCGCGCTCACAGGTCTTCGCCTTCGATTTCGGCGGCTCCATCCGCGCCTGCGCACTCGCGATGCAGGGTGACTGGCATGATCTCGGCGGTGAATTGACCGACGCTTCCGAGACGTCCGTTTCGCTGCAACCGCTGGCCCGCATCCACGAAACTGCCGAGCGGGCCTGGGCCGCCGATTGGATCGTGGCGATCCTGCTGCGCGAGAATATCCAGATCACGCCCGAGGTGAAGGAACATCTCTGGACCGCGCTGACCTCGCTTGCCTCGGCTCCGGTCGGGGAACGCACCATCACCGGCCTCGCCGTGCTGCTTCAGTCCAATGACCTGAAACAGGCGCTGCGCTCCTATTGCGTCGGTGGACCCTATGGCCGGCTGCTCGATGCGGAGGCCGAACATCTTGGCTCTGCCGACGTGCAGGCGTTCGAGATCGAGGGCCTGGTCGGCACTGGAGCCGCACCGGCGGTTTTGTCCTACCTGTTCCACCGTATCGGCGACCGACTCGATGGCCGACCGACGCTGCTGATTATCGACGAGGGCTGGCTGGCGCTCGACGACAAAGGGTTTGCAGACCAGCTGAGAGAATGGCTCAAGACCCTGCGCAAAAAGAACGCCAGCGTCATCTTCGCCACGCAGTCGCTGTCGGACATCGACAATTCCGCCATCGCCCCGGCGATCATCGAAAGCTGTCCGACGCGGCTTCTGCTGCCAAATGAGCGCGCCATCGAGCCGCAGATCACGGCGATTTATCGTCGCTTCGGGCTGAACGACCGGCAGATCGAGATCCTCGCACGGGCCACACCGAAACGGGACTACTACTGCCAGTCGCGGCGCGGCAACCGCCTGTTCGACCTTGGATTGTCAGAAGTCGGGCTGGCGCTTTGCGCCGCATCGGCCAAGTCCGATCAGGCCCTGATCAGCGACATCCTCGCCGAGCATGGCCGCAACGAATTTCTCGCCGCCTGGCTACGTGCCCGCGGCGTCGATTGGGCGGCCGATCTCATCCCGGACCTCACCAATCTCGCGACCGAAAGCGAACACCTGCCGCCCGTCGTCGATGAGGACGAGTTCGGCATCATCCTGAAAGAAGAGGAGATTACCCTATGACGCGCACAATTCCCCGGTTCATCCGCATGGCCAGCGCCTCGACGCTCTTGCTTGCGCTCTCCGCGCCGCTGGCGCTGGCACCAATATTCACGACACCGGCCCATGCCTTCTTCGGCGGGTTCGGCCGAATCGTCTATGACCCGACCAACCATGCCGAGAACCTGCTGACCGCCGCACGCACGCTGGAGCAGATCAACAATCAGATCACCTCGCTCCAGAACGAGGCACAGATGCTGATCAACCAGGCCCGCAATCTCGCGAGCCTGCCGTATTCGTCGCTCCAGCAGCTTCAGCAGAACGTCCATCGCACCCAGCAGCTTCTCGGGCAGGCCCAGAACATCGCCTTCGATGTGCAGAACATCGACCAGATGTTCCAGCAGGATTACGGCAATCTGTCCCTGACCGCGACCGATCAGCAGCTCATCGCCGATGCCCGGTCCCGCTGGGAGACTACCGTCGGGGGTCTTCAGGACGCGATGCGGGTGCAGGCCGGCGTTGTCGGCAACATCGACAGCAACCGGGCCGAGATGTCCACGCTCGTCGGCGAAAGCCAGGGCGCGACCGGCGCGCTTCAGGCTACCCAGGCCGGCAACCAGCTTCTCGCCCTCCAGTCCCAGCAGCTTTCCGATCTGATCGCGGTCATCTCGGCCAATGGCCGGGCTGAGGCTCTCATGGAGGCCGAACGCGCGACCGCCGCCGAGCAGGGCCGCATCCAGCGCGAGCGCTTCCTGGCACCGGGCAGCGGCTACCAGCCCGGCAACGCGCAGATGTTCAACTGAGCCGGGGAGGGCAGATCATGGAAGGGAAAGTGCTGGTCCGGATTGCCGCCATCGTGTTCGTCGCCGTCGCGATCACCGCGGCGATCATCGAGATGACCCGCGAGGAAGCCCCCGCGCCAGCACCTTCCGCTCCTGCGCTTTCGCGTCAGGTCGATCCCCTGCGCGAAGGGCAGCGCCGCTGTCAGGAGATGGGAGAGGCGGCAGCCAATGATGCCGCCTGCCTGGGCATCTGGGCCGAGACTCGCGACCGGTTTCTCGGCCGGACACCCGCGCCGTCGACGCCTGGCCCGGATGGGGGGCGATAATCATGGGCGGGACGGGGGTCATCGACAATTTTCTCGGCATCTTCACCAGCTATATCGACTCGGGCTTCGGCCTGCTCGGCGGTGAGGTGGCCTTTATCGCCACAACGCTCATCGTCATCGACGTGACACTCGCCGCTCTGTTCTGGGCCTGGGGCGCCGACGACGACATCATCGCGCGCCTGGTGAAGAAGACGATCTTCGTCGGAGTGTTTGCCTATATCATTTCCAACTGGAACAACCTCGCCCGCATCGTCTTCGAGAGCTTCGCCGGCCTCGGCCTCATGGCCTCCGGCACGGGGTTTTCCGCCGCCGATCTCCTGCGGCCGGGTCGCGTCGCCCAGATCGGCCTTGATGCCGGGCGGCCGCTTCTCGAATCCATCTCCGATCTCATGGGTTGGATCGCCGTCTTTGAAAACCTGGTGCAGATCCTCTGCCTGTTCTTCGCCTGGGCGCTGGTGATCCTCGCCTTTTTCATCCTGGCGATCCAGCTCTTTGTCACCCTCATCGAGTTCAAGCTGACGACGCTTGCGGGCTTCGTGCTGATCCCGTTCGGCCTGTTTGGTAAGACCGCCTTCATGGCCGAACGGGTGCTGGGCAATGTCGTCTCCAGCGGCATCAAGGTGCTGGTTCTCGCCGTCATCATCGGGATCGGCTCGACGCTCTTCGGCCAGTTTACGGCCGGCTTCGGTGGCGCGACCCCGACGATCGACGACGCGATGGCGATTGTGCTGGCGGCCTTGTCGTTGCTCGGTCTCGGTATATTCGGCCCCGGCATCGCCACCGGCCTCGTCTCGGGCGGCCCGCAACTCAGCGCAGGGGCGGCGGTTGGAACCGGCCTGGCTGTCGGCGGTGCTGCGATCGCTGCCGGTGGTGCGACCATGCTCGCCGCGCGGGGCGGCGGCGCCGCACTCTCGGGCGGTGCTGCGCTTGCGCGCGGTGGCGCCTCGGCCGCAGGTGCGGCCTCGTCAGCCTATACCCTCGGCTCCATGGGCGACTCCGGCGCGGCCGGGGTCGCCTCCGGGCTTGGCGGTGTGGCACGCGCCGCAGGCTCGGCTGCCATCTCGCCTTTGAAGCGCGCAGCCTCCCGTGCCACCGACAGCGTGAAATCCAGCTACTCCGATGGCGCAAAAGTCGGGTTTGCTGCGTCCGGCGGCAGCTCCTCCATGGGCACGATTGGGGGCGCACCATCGCCCGAGCCGTCACCTCCCTCAGCCGCAGATAGCCCGCCGGCCTGGGCGCAGAACATGCGCCGTAACCGAGCCATGGGCCATGGCGTCACCGCTGCCGCCCATGCCGTCCGGTCCGGTGACAGCCACGGTGGCGGCTCCTCCGTCAGCCTTTCCGAAAGTGACCGCACATGAACATCTTCAAACGACCGACGACCCATTACGGCAAGGTGCCGCAGCCCGAGACGCCCTACCAGCGCGCCGCGCAGGTCTGGGACGAACGCATCGGCTCGGCCCGGGTCCAGGCAAGGAACTGGCGCACCATGGCGTTCGGCTCCTTGATCCTCGCGGCAGGTTTCGCCGGTGCTCTCGTCTGGCAATCGGCGCGTGGAACAATCGTGCCATGGGTCGTTCAGGTGGATAATCTCGGCCAGGCCCAGACCGTCGCGCCGGCGACAGCCGACTATCGGCCGACCGATCCACAGATCGCCTTTCACCTCGGCCGCTTCATCGAACAGGTTCGCTCGCTCCCGGCCGACGCCATCGTCGTCCGCCAGAACTGGCTCAGGGCCTACGAGTTCACCACCGACCGGGGCGCGGCGGCGCTGAACGACTACGCCCGCTCCAATGATCCCTTCACGCGTGTCGGCCGACAGCAGGTCGCCGTCGAAGTGTCGAGCATCATCCGGGCATCGCCGGACAGCTTCCGCGTGGCCTGGTCTGAGCGGCACTATGAGAACGGCCAGCTCTCCACCACCGAGCGATGGACCGCGATCCTGACCATCGTGATCCAGACCCCGCGCGATGCCGAGCGGCTGCGCGCCAATCCCCTCGGAATCTATGTCAACGCGATCAACTGGTCGCGGGAGATGAGCCAATGACCGCCACGACTTTCCGCAAAGCCGGGCTTCCGGTCTTCCGTAAACCCGCCTGCGTGGCTTTGCTGCTTTCCGCCACCATGCTGGCCGGCTGCGCGACCAATCGGGCGCCGCAGTTCAGCTACGACGACGACGTGCCGCCGTTGCCGACCGTGCAGGCCGCCGCAGCCGACACGACGCCCAGGCCGCTGCACGTCCCACCCGCCTGGACTGTGGCGCGGGGCGGCGAGGCCGCCGGCACGGCGACGGCTCGCGTCGAGAACGCCAATGCCGCCGCCCGCGTCGAGCCGCGCCGGGAAGGCTACTACAACGCCATCCAGATCTATCCGTGGAGCGAAGGCGCGCTCTATCAGGTCTATGCCGCAGTCGGGCAGATCACCACCATTGCGCTGGAGCCGGGCGAAAGCCTGACCGGCGCGGGGCCGATTGCCGCCGGAGACACCGCCCGCTGGATCATCGGTGACACCGAGAGCGGCAGCGGCCCGACCCGCCGGGTGCATGTGCTTGTGAAGCCGACCCGGCCGGACATTTCGACCAACCTCGTCATCACCACCGACCGGCGCATCTACATGATCGAGCTCCGCGCGCGGGAGGCGCTCTATATGCCTGCCGTGGCATGGGCGTATCCGGCACCGCCGCCGGGCAGCCGCACGACTGCGCCGTCGGTCCCCGTCATCCCGGCCGAGGCCGCGCGCAACTATCGTTATGGCTTGCAGGTGCAGGGCAGCAGCCCGCCATGGCGGCCGGTTTCCGTCTTCGACGACGGCAGGCGCGTCTATGTCGTATTCCCGCGCGGCATCGTGCAGGGAGAGATGCCGCCTCTGTTCGTCCTTGGATCGGACGGCGAACCGCAGATCGTCAATTCCCGCATCCACCAGAACGTCCTGATCGTGGACCGCCTGTTCGGCGCGGCCGAGCTGCGCCTCGGCTCCGGCGATCGCCAGCAGGTGGTCAGGATCGTCCGCGTCGAGCAGACGCAGGCCGCAGCCCAGCCAGACGGTGCGACCACGGGAGGATCACCCTCATGAGCGATACCGGCACCACCGCTCCCATGCGGCTGCGCGCCGAGCCGCCGCGCGTCACCCGCCTGTCCCGCAAGGTGCTGGCAAGCGCCGGAGCCGTCGCCCTTCTCGGCATTGGCGGGGCACTGATCTACGCCCTCCAGACCCGCGACGCAGGACCGGGCGGTGGCGAACTCTATTCGACCGAGAACCGTCCCACGGCGGATGGGCTGGCGGGTTTGCCGCGCGACTATACCGGCCCGATCCTTGGACCGGCGTTGCCCGGCGATCTCGGCCGCCCGATACTTGAGGCCGAGAGGCGGGGACAACCGGTCGCGCCACCGACCATCACGACGCCCGCTGTTGATCCAGATGAGCAGCGGCGTCTCGCCGAGGAAGAAGCCGCTCGTCTGAGCGGCGTGTTCTTCCAGTCTGGCCCGCGGGCTGGAGCGACGCCGGGAACGACCATGCCCGGCCTCGCCGGTCTCGATCTCGGTGGTCAGGCTCCAGCGCAGGATCGTCATACCGCTTTTCTCAACGGGCCTGTGGACCGGCAAACCGTCGCCCCGGATCGCGTCGCACCACCGGCGTCGCCCTATATCCTGCAGGCCGGGGCGGTGATCCCGGCGGCGCTTATCACCGGCATCCGCTCCGATCTTCCCGGCCAGATCACCGCCCAGGTGACGGAAAACGTCTATGACAGTCCGACCGGCAGCTTGTTGCTGATCCCGCAGGGCACACGCATCATCGGCCAGTATGATGACGGTGTGACCTTCGGCCAGCGCCGCGTGTTGCTGGTCTGGAATCGCCTGATCCTGCCGGGCGGCCGTTCCATCGTCCTTGAGCGCCTGCCGGGTGCGGACGCCAGCGGCTACGCCGGCCTTGAGGATGGCGTCGATTATCATTGGTGGGATCTGATGAAGGCCGCAGGGCTGTCCACGCTGCTCGCGGTCGGAACCGAACTTGCCACCAGCGACGAGGACCGGCTTGTTCGAGCTATCCGCGACGGAGCGCAGGATACCGTCAATCAGGCGGGCCAGCAGATCGTCCAGCGCCAATTGCAGGTTGCGCCGACGCTCACGATCCGCCCCGGCTTCCCAGTCAGGATCATCGTCACCCGCGACCTTGTATTCGAGTCGGCAGGAGGTTGACCATGACCAAGCTGAAACTCGGCCCGCTGACGGACGACAAGCCCATGAAGATCACGGTGGAACTGCCCGCGCCGCTTCACCGCGATCTGATCGCCTATGCCGAGGTACTGGCCCGCGAGAGCGGCCAGTCCGCCGCCGATCCCGTCAGGCTTATCGTGCCGATGTTGGAGCGGTTCATCGCCACGGATCGTGGCTTTGCAAAGGCGCGAAAGATCCGCTCATGACGTGATCGGGTGTTTGGCCGGGCCGGTTGCCGCGATAATCTCCATGAGCGCGTCTATCACGCTCTGCGTCGAGTCCCACTTCGCCGCGTGGTCCAGCAGGCGGTCCTGAATGTTCAGACTGACCGCACCATGGATCGTTGACCAGAACATGAAGCCGTAGCGTTGCAGGTCAGCGCCCGGCAAGTAACCATGCTCCTGAGATGAGCGAAGGCCGGTCAGCAGCAGACTCAGGACCTGACGACCCGCTTCGCTTGACCAGGGGTCATCACTCACCCCGAGCTTCGGGGGCGGTGAGAACATCAGCCGGTACAGAGTGGGGTTCTCCAGGGCGAAGCGCGCGTAGGCATAGCTGCCATCGCGCAAATAGCCGAGCGGATCGCCTCGCATCTGTTCGAAAACCGCGAACTTCTCGTTGTAGAGCCGTCCAAAACCTTCGTCGCGCGCAGCGCGCAGCAAAGCATTCTTGTTGCGGAAATGGCCGTAAAGGGCCGGTGCCGTGCATCCCACGGCTTGTGCCACCGCCGTCAGTGGAACACCGAAGTCGCCCTGCTGTGTCAGCAGGCGGATCGTTTCCTCGACCGCGCGGCGAGGAATATCAAGTTCCTGCTCCTTCCTGGGCCGAGCCATCGGGATCCCTGCTGCAACTGTGCGTAAAAACTGAATGCGGTTTACTTTTTTCGTTGACGGACCCGATGTCAAGCAGCACCATCCGAGAACTGAATGATATTAAGTTTGAGGTGTGGAGGACGGAGATGGGCGCGTATGAACCTGGCCATCACGGCACGCCCCATCGCCTTCGCGGGCAGGCTGCGAATGAACGTAGGCCAGATGCCTGCTACGCTTCGGGATGATGCGTCATGCCTGCGCACCGAAACAGGGAAGCCTCGCCTGGCAGCTCCGCCCTCGCGCGTATTGTCGAAGGCAGCGCCGGTAAGAGCACAATCCGGTTGCGCCAGTTGCGGCATTTCCTTGCGGCGGTCGACCACGGGAGTTTCCGCAAGGCCGCAATCGCCTTGGCCATCAATGAATCATCGGTCAGCCGCCAGATCCGCGACCTTGAGGATGAATTGGGTGCCTCACTTTTCATACGACATTCGGGCGGGGTGCGGCTGACAGTCGCCGGGCAGGAGTTTCTGCGCAGCGCCCGGCATGCCCTTCGGCAGATCGACATCGGCGTGTCAAAAGTCGCTGCGGTTGGCCGGGCTGACCAGGGACTGCTCAAGGTCGGAATTTTCTCGTCGCTGGCGTCGGGGTTTCTGTTTGACCTCCTACGGAAGTTCGGGAGGCACCATCCGACGGTTCAGATCGACCTCATGGACGGAAATCCTGCCGAGCATGTCGCGGCTGTCCGGAAGCTGGACCTGGACATCGCCTTCATTACCGGAACCGCTCGCTGGGATGGCTGCGAAACGGAGCATCTCTGGTGCGAACGGGTCTTTGTCGTGCTGCCGACCGACCACCCGCTGGCTGCCAAAGCCCAACTCGGATGGCCTGATCTGACAGGTGAACGCTTCATCGTGAGCGATGTCGCACCGGGCCAGGAGATCCACGACTATCTGGTCGCTCACCTTGCCGGTCTCGGTCATCACCCTGACATTCACTCCCAGCATGTGGGCCGCGACAACATCCTGTCGCTGGTCGCGGTCGGTCGTGGCCTCACCTTGACGAGCGAAGCCACCACCGTCGGGCAATTTCCGGGGATCGCATTCCGGCAACTGGCGGACGAAGTGTTGCCGTTCAGCGTGGTCTGGTCTGATCAAAACGATAACCCGGCCTGCCGACGCTTGTTGAGCATGGCTCGCGCGATGGGGAAAGCTTCTGTGCTGTCACAACCACCTCCCTGAGGATGGCAACCCTCGAAGCAAGAATGTCGTGGGGCTTTCCTCTGGCTCGCGTGCTCTCGAACAGCAACCACCTTCAGATCCGACGGATAGTCTCACCTCCGCCGGATGCGCGCCGCGATAGCCCTGGCGCTCGCCCCTTCGGACGACATTCGCAGTGGAAACAACTATCAGGAACCCCTGTTTCGATCATGCCGGGCAGCGATCCACTGGCCGAGGCTCTTCAACTCAGTTGCGTTGAAGCCCGTGGCCATCGCATCGGCAACGCGCTGCATCATCGCCCGATCATCCCGGGTCATGGCCTTCGCGGGCCAGGATGATCGGAATTGCCCGCAGGCATGGCTGAACCCGGCCGCCCAGTCCCGCATGGCCATCTGGCTGCGTCCGGACATCGCGGCCGTGAATTCCGCAGGCTCGTTCGCCTGGTCCACGCAGGCGTTCGCGCGCATCAGGATCAGATCGGCGAAGCGCTGGATACTGTCCGGCGTCAGGTTTCCAATGGTGCTGCCGAGGAGTTCGGGCAACCACCTGTTGGGCGCGATCACCTTCGGCGCGATGGTGACCGACATCAGGAACCCGTCGATCCAGTCTGCCGTGATCGCCGAGCCTTTCACGAGGCGCGCCAGTTCGCCCTTCCGCTCCGGCTTTGGCGCCTCTGCTTCCGCCTCCTCCACCCATTCCTCAAGCGTGGCGCCCTGATCCATGTTCGGGTCGTCGAATACCCATGCTTCGATTGTCTGGTCGTGGACATCGGCCATGACCGGGATCTTCTTCAGATCGCGTCCTTCGAGGAGCGCCATCGCCGTGGCCGTGAAGCTGTTGGCGTCCGGGTGGTCGGCCGCCGCCAGCACATCGGCTGCCCGCCCGACAAGTCGCGCCCAGAAGTCGCGTCGGGTCTCAAGCCATCGCCACAGCGCCGAGTCCAGCGCGCGCGGGCTGTGGCGGCCCTCGAGCACCTCATGCGCATGATCGCTTTCCTCGAACCAGCTCTGGACGATCTCATGACGATCCCACCAGCCTTCGCTGGCATTGATCAGCTTGCCTCGCGCCTGCGCCGAGAGGTCGCGTATACGTTCCGACGCGGGCAAGGCAGAGATCATGGCTTCGGTCGTGACGGCTTCAGGTCGCAGCTTGTCGAGGCCGCAGAGTTCCGCCACCTCGATGAGCCCCGGGGCCGGGGGCAGCCCTGCTGCCAGGCCATCGGCTAGCGCCATGGCGAGGCTGCCTTCGAGCCAGGAGAGGGGCACCTTGACCGCGCCGGTTTCCTGGCTGATGCGGCTGATCAGCGCCTTCTGCTCGCTCGCCGACGTGCAGGGCACGGCATAGGCGTCCTTGACCCCGTGGCCCTGCTTGAAGAGCAGCATCGCGGTCTTGCGGCTTCCGGCCGATTGCAGCGCGACCATGACGCTTTGCGCGCCGCCGCCATCGGGCAGTGTGGCCATGACCGAATGGATAGTCCACCGCCTGGCTGACGCGCCGGTCGCCAGACCCGACCGCATGGCGAGTTTCAATGCCTTGTCCACCGAGGCGCGGGCATCGTCCTGAGGCATCCAGCTGCGCAGGATCACCATCTTGCCTGCAACCTCTTCCGACAGCGTGCCGGCGGTGGCGCGTTCGCTCAGCGCCCGTGCAGCCGCAGCGCGGATCTGCGCTGACGGATCGAGCAGCCAGAAACATGCCAGCTTCGCGTGGATCGGCTCCGATCGTCCAACCGACCATGCAACGACGTGCTGACGCATTGCCGACGGCATTGCCGGGAACGTCTCGGTCAGCGTTGCATGCAGCGCGAGCGCATCGCCCTCGGTCTGCTCGATCAGACTGCGGAACAGATCTTCCAGCGCCGCCTCCGCCGCGATAAAATCCTGCGGGGCAGGATCGGGCGCTGCGCGCATCATATCGGCGGAAGAAACCTCCAGAGATGCGGGTGCGGGCAGTCCGTTCCTCGTCCATGCGCTTGCAAGAAGCAGGCGGTGGAAGGGGCTCAGGCGCCCCTGGCCAGAAGCCAGTTCGACCGCATCCGTCACTGCCTCAAGAAAGGTATCACCTCGCTTCTTTCGGTTCTCCCTGGCGATACGCGCGGCATCCAGTGCCGATGCCAGCAATTCGGTGAGTGGCTCCAGCTCCGGGGCACTCTCCTCCGTGGCGCAGAGCTTCGCGACCAGACGCCCACCCAATGCAGGCCGATGCAGCATCGTAAAGCTTGCGCGGTCGAGAACCTCGCCGCGCGCGCTATCATCGTCCTGCAGCCGCGACAGTTCCGCCAATGCTGTCTCGATCGGTCCTTCCGACACGTATCCTCACTTTCTGAACCAAGCCACCGCTGCCGTGGCCAATTTGTACCATCATTCTTACCTGCGGGACGACGAGCAACCCATCTCGACTATTCGACCGACTTTTCGATGAACCCGAGTGTGTTGGCGTTTTCGACCAGCGTTCTGACCTTTGCCCGATCGAGGCCAGAAGGGATCTCGGCTTCGATTTCGAGCCTCAACTTCACATCGCTACCGGGAATGATGGTGAGTTGTTCGACGATGGCCTCAACGATCTGGTGCATGTCCCGCGCCGGCCTGTCGGCAGATACCATCACCGTTCCGGCAAATCGGGTCGGCCTCTTTTCCGTGGTGGTGGATTCTGATGTACCGCCGCTGTTCTGGCCACCGCTAGTTTCCCCTGAGGTCTCGGTCGCCTCGTCGGGATTACCGGTCGGCTCAGGCGGCACTGGCGACGGTATATGTGTCTCCGCAACATCCGGTTTCACGATGATGCTGTCGCTATCGATGACCACAACGGCGTTGCCAGCGTGTGAGATCGCGAGACCCAGATAGGTGCCCGTCTTCTCGTCCCACCGCTCGGCATAGGCAAAGGGGCCGGGCAGAATGCCGCTCACGGCAGCCTGCACGGCCTTGATCAGCACCTCCTGGCTTTTGATGCGCGGCAGATAGATGTAGCGATTGAGAAACTCTCGCAGTTCCTTCAGGGACAGATGGGGCTTGCCGTTCCAGATGTATTTCTGGAGATCACGGTCGAGGCGAGACGGCCCCAGCTCCACGAGCAAGCCTTCTTCGGCGACCAGCTTCTTGCTGGCGCGCGCCAGCAGCCCGTCCTGCGCCGGAATTTTGCCCGACACCCATTCCCAGTCAGCCTGGGCGCTCTCCTGGGCCGGATAGTGCAAATAGCACCATGCCTCTTTCAGGCGCGTCTTCATCGTCTCGTTGGCCTCCGACAGTTTTGTCTTGGCCAGCGCACTGTCGCTCTGGGTGAGGTTGAGCCGCTCGGTGTCACGGACGATCTCGCCCCAGGCAAGGGAGGCGCGCACGGCATCCTTCAGATTGTCGAGTTGCCGACTTTCCGCAGCGATGAATACCAGCATGTTGCGATAGACGCGCGGCGTGCTGCCGCGCTGCATCAAGATGTCTTTCGCCTCGACCAGCGCGTCCGAGCCGTCACGGCCATTGTGGGGACGTTTGACACCCAGTACGACGGCACGCACACCGCCCGCTTCATCGGGGACTTCGGCAGACGAGGCCGGAGCGACCTGCACGGCGTCGAAATGTCCGCGATCGGCGAGGCCATTCACATATTTTGGGAGGGCAGCGCTGTCGAGCTTGCGGCGCGGGACCTCCTCTATGTGTATCCGATTTCAGGGTAAGCGGCGCCTGTGCCCCACCTTCCTTGTTTTCACACGGTCTGAGATTTCGCGCCTGACGGAGATTGTGCGGGAGTTTCGCGATGGCGACTACGGTGGAGTTTCTCAGGGACTATGGGGTAGACATCCGACCGAACGGGCAGCGGCGCTGGCCGGATGAGATCAAGGCGCGGATCGTGGCCGAGAGCTTGAAGCCGGGGGCGACGGTTAACGCGGTCGCGGCGCGATATGGGCTTCGGGCGAACCATCTGTCGGAATGGCGCGGTCGGGCGCGGGATGGCCGCTTGGTTTTGCCTGCAGACGAGGATGACGGCCTTTGTTTTGCGCCGATCGAGCTGCCTGACCGGGGCCTTTCCGCCCCTGTTCCGGTTCTTTCAGGTCCGTCGGGCAAGTCCGAAGCGCCAGATACTGGAGCCATCGAGATTGCTGTAGGCCAGATGACCATCCGGCTGGATAGCGCCACGCCTGCCGCACGCATTGCCGAGATCATGCTGGCGATCGGATTGCGGTCATGATGTTTCCCTCCAATTGTGTGCGGGTTCTGGTCTCGACACAGCCCGTCGACTTCAGGAAGGGCCATGATGGTTTGGCGGCACTGGTGTCATCGGTGCTGCGCAAGGATCCGTTTACCGGCACGGTCTTTGTGTTCCGCTCGCGCCGGGCGGACAGGTTGAAGCTCTTGTATTGGGACGGCACGGGTCTGGTGATGGCCTATAAGCGGCTGGAGGATTCGAGTTTTACCTGGCCCGCCATCAAGGACGGGATGATGGCGCTGAACCATGCCCAGTTCGAGGCGCTGTTTTCCGGTCTGGACTGGCGCCGCGTCAAAGCGCTGGAAACCCGTCCACCGGCTGCGGCAGAGTGAATCAGCCGCTTGGTTTTGCGTGTTTTTGCCAAGCGTTTCTGATAGTTCTCGAGCATGCAGACCGCAGCAATCCTTGATCTTTCCGCCATCCCGTCCGCGCAACGCGCGGCGGTGCAAACGCTGTTGGAAGAGGTCGCGACGCTCAAGGATATCACCCGGCGGCAAGAGCATCTGATCGCCGAATTGAACCAGGCCTTGCATGGCAAGCGGTCGGAAAAGCTGTCCGAGGACGAGCGGCAGCTCGCGTTCGAGGATCTGTCCATCGCGCTGGCCGAGGTTGAGGCGGAAAAGGAAATCCGTGCCCCCAAAGCAGGGGGCGGGACGACCAAGTCCGCGCCCAAGCGCACCATTGGCAATCTGCCTGCCGCCCTTCCGCGCATTGAAGAGGTAATCGAGCC